>JAPUKU010000224.1 GCA_027295505.1 Acidobacteriota bacterium | reverse complement strand
TCAGGACCGGATTGGGAAGGAAATCGAACTCCAGCATGTAGGCAATCATGGAATCGAGAAGTAACGGATCGGGTTCAGGGCCATTGAACTCATTGATGATGACGTTGCGCACGAACTCCCGCAGAGATTCGAAGCGGCCGTTGCGACCGTAGGGAGCGGTGAACCTGATGCCCCTGAGGTCCGGGATGTCGAGTGCCGCAAAGTGGGAATTGTTTGCGTGAGGGGCGAAGAAATTGTTGCTGACGTCCATGCCTCCTGGACGTGTTGAAAGCCCCGGAATGCGAAAATTGGGATTGGTGACACCCTTGTTGTGGCAGCTGTTACAGCTCAGCATCAGCGAACGGGCCGGCTCCCCGAAGATCATCGGGCTGTCAAAGGCCATGTCGCCCATGGCGATGAGCGTCGTGTCATGCTCGTCGACCCCCCGCTCTGCCATGTTGAGGATCTGGCGCGGGCGTGGGAGCTGCTTGTTCATATTGCTTCCCGGCGGCAGCTTGACGGGCACTGCTCCACCCGCGTCGAACGTTGCGCTATGGGCGGGCAGCGGGGCCAGGCGGCTCCCGGGGCGGACGTGGAAACGTTCGCCAAAGTTGACGTCAAGATATTCGATGATCTCGTCCGACTCCTCTTGGAACGTCTCACGATCCGGCCGCCGCTCGCCGATACCGAAAATTCCCGGGTGACCGAGCGCTTCCGACAGCGTTAGCCAGCACTGTCCCAGCCGCTGGAACGAAGGCCGATCGGTGAACCGGATCTCGTGCTCGAACGAGGCCCAGATCTGGCGCGCTTCCTCCACCTGGCGCGAAGCGGAACGGTAATCGGAAAGCGCGGAACGGGCGGCCTCGAGGCGCAGCGAGAGCGTGCCGGCCACGGCACGCGTAGAGAGCTCGAAAACGTGGCGTACGGCTGCACGCTGCTCCATGCGATCCGGTGGCTCGGAAGCTTGCGGATCTTTCATTGAGGCCACCACCCTGGAAGCCTCGGCGAGGTAGGTCTGTCCGTCCAGCTTCGAGACGCCAGCGTATCCGTCCGCAATACCTCCCACGTCAGCCTCGACCAGAGTCCAGGGTACCGGATTCAGATTCAAGAGGAAGCAGAGCCGGCGATAGCTCTCCGCCACGGGATGAAATTCCTCAGGCGGAACGATATGCGCCTGCGCTCCGGGAGCGACAACCATCAGGCTCCACACAAGCAGAACCGCCGCAAGCCCTCTCAGTAGCCTGCGCGGACTCGAAGGCTGTGATCGACTCATGGCTGGGGTACCTCCGTCGTAACCGAATCAATGGGCTACGGTCCCGGTTCCGGTGTGGGGTCGAAACCGGAGTCAAACGGCCCGGAAACGTTTAGCCTAAGCTAACTTTTAATTTAGTTCCTTGTAAATGTCAAGCTCGTAACTGAAGGAATAGTCTGCAAATAATGTGAATAAAGAGGTTGCTGGGATCGTGGTATGGAGGTATTTGTAGAGCATGGGGTGTTTCCTGCCAGGCTCTGCCGGGGAGCTGAAATCACCACCGCTCCGGGGATAAGTTTTTGTCCGGGGAGGGGAGCGCTATAGAATGAGGAAACAACGGGCGTCCGGCGCCCTACGGGAGCCAGTCAAATGAGGAAATGGTTTTCGCTGTCCGCGATCGGTCATGACCGGGCCGGGATTGTCGCCGATCTGGCCGAGTTCATCTACGGCGCCGACTGCAACCTGGAAGACTCGAGCATGTCGAGGCTGGGCAGCGAGTTTGCCGTGCTGCTGTTGCTCTCCTCGACGGTGGCAGACGCCGATCAGCACCTCGCGTCCGCAGCCAAGAAGCTGGAGTGGGAGAAGCGGCTGACGGTGTTCATTCGCCCGCTGAAAGGTGAGCCGATGCGCGGTAAGCCTTACGGTGTGGATACGTACGAGGTGCAGGCGAGCGGTCTCGACAAGGCGGGGATTGTGGCACGGGTTGCTCGCGTGCTTGCCGACAATGGGGCCAGCATCACACATATGTCCAGTGAGCTGTTGCGAGCGGTGCAGAGCGGCACGCCGGTCTACCGCATGTCAATCGAGGTGGACGTGCCGAACCAGGTTGGTGAGAACGATCTGCGCAGGCAGCTCGATGAGGTCGCCTCCAGTCTGCATATAGAGGTGCATCTGAAACGCCATCCCGGCGGCGCCCGTCGCTGACACCTTCTCCCCCGCACAGTAACCATAATCGACAGGCTGCCCGTGGGTTCGGACTTCGGCCCAGGCGGCTCAGCGTGGTGCGGCGACGGTATCCTGGCGCGCGCTGTTCCAGGAGGGAGATGAAAACACGGTCGATCCGCCGACCAGCGTGAGCTCGACCCGGACCTGGGGGATCTCCTCCGGGGAAATTGCCAGGATGTTGCGGGACAGGACCACCAGGTCGGCCAGGTATCCGGGGCGCAGAATGCCCTTGCGGTGCTCCTCGAACTCGGCGAAGGCAGCATCCCGGGTGTAAGCGGTCAGAGCTTCCTCAGCGGAGATCTTCTCCTCTGCGATCCAGCCGGCGGGGTTGCGGCCGTCAATGGTGCGGCGGGTCACGGCGGAGTAGACCCCCCATACGGGATCCAGAGATGCCACTGGCCAGTCGGAGCCGAACGCCAGACGGACTCCGCTGTCGAGCAACGAGCGGAAAGCGTAGGTCGTCCGACAGCGCTCGGGGCCGATGCGCTTTTCGGCCCAGCTCCCATCGTCGACGATGTGCGCGGGTTGCATGGAAGCGATGACGCCCTGCGATGCGAAGCGGCGGATGTCGGACGCGCGAAGATGCTGGGCGTGCTCGATCCTCAAGCGGTGAGGCTGTGAGCCAGCCGCCGATTCAGCCTCCTCGAACATGTCCAGAAGCATGCTGTTGGCGCGGTCCCCGATCGCGTGCACCGTGACCTGCAGACCTGCCGCGTTGGCGTTCCTGATTTGAGACGACATGCGATCCACAGGGAAGAGGTCTTCGCGCAGAAGTCCGACGGTCTGTGGCTCGTCGTTGTACGGCTCGAAGAAATAGGCCGTGTGTGAACCAAGAGATCCATCCATGAAGCCCTTGAGTCCGCCCAGGTGGAGCCACTCGTCGCCGCGGCCGTGCCGGCGGATCTCATCGAGGTGACGTTTCCACTCGTTGAGGGGCGTGCGGGCATAAACACGCAACGTCAGCGCGCCTTGGGCTCGAGCACGCCGAAAGGTTTCCAGATCCGCAAAGCTGGAATTGTCATGGATAGAGGTGACACCGAGAGAGGCAGCGTGAGAGAGCGCCGCAACAAGGGCTTCGTCCATTTCATCCGGAGTGAGGGCCGGAATGACCGCCGCCAACAGGTCGATGGCCGTGTCCCGGAGGATACCGGTTGGCTCCCCAGAAGCGTCTCGATCGATGCGTCCTCCCGGCGGATCCGGCGTGTCCCTGCGGATGCCCGCCAGCGAAAGAGCGAGCGAGTTCACCAGGACCATGTGGCCGTCCAGTCTTGACACGGACACGGGATGATCGGGTGTAAAGCGATCGATCGAGTGCTTCGAGGGAAGCCGGACCGGGTTCCAGCGCTCGTGATCCCAGTTGCCGTTCTGGATCCAGCGTCCCGGAGGCAGCCGTGAGGCGTGCCTGCCGAGTCGGGAAGTCATCTCCCTCTCGGAGCGGGCGTCACGCAGATCAATTCCCTGCAGGTAGCGTCCCCCCTCTATGAAGTGCGTGTGGCTGTCGATGAAGCCGGGAACGACGTGTTTGCCTCCGAGATCGTCAATCCGGGTGGAGGGGCCCGCCAGTGCCCGGATATCCGCGTCGTCTCCCACGGCGACGATGCGGCCACCGCGCAGGGCGATCGCCTGGACCTCAGGGTGTTCCTCCCAGCCCGTCCATATATGCCCATTTACCAGGACGCGGTCGGCAGGAGGCGCATTCATACACGCCGCCAGCGCAACGAGCGCCAGGGCGAGGCCACAGGTGTGGACAGCGCGCCGCGTTTTCATCAACGATCTCCCTGGGGAAGGATCTCTTCGAGTGATCCTTGCCATCGGGGCTGACGGTGGGTGACGGTGACCACCGTGTGAATTCCACCGCGCACATAGAAATCGCCTGTGACGCGCATCCAGCGAGGATCGAGAGCCGTGACCAGATCGCTGAGGACTTTGCCGGTGACTGCCTCGTGGAAAGTGCCCTCGTTGCGGAAGGACCAGAGGTACAGCTTGAGCGACTTGAGCTCCACGCAACGCTGGTCGGGGATGTAGCGGATGCGCAACGTTGCGAAGTCCGGCTGGCCCGTGCGTGGGCACAGGCAGGTGAACTCCGGACAGTCAAAAGCGATCAGGTAATCGCGATCCGGTTGGGGGTTGTCGAATGTCTCGAGCGACTTGGAAGGTTGTAAATTCATCAGTTCAGGAAAGTCTACCGCGGCTTGGCCTCCAGGTTTTCCAGGCGGTCGGAAGGCATGGCCGCACCCCTTTCTCCGATGAGGAACTTAGCTGGCGGTCATTTTACCCTATCCGGGCTTGAGGGAGGGTTCTCAGCGAAACAGGTCGTTGGCTTTCAGGATCTTGATCGATCCCGGATCCACGTCGAGCTTGACGGCACGCACCTGGGCGTCGTCCGGGGCAAGGGGGGTGGCGTCAACCCCTGAGGGGTAGATGAGAGGAGCGTCCTCGGAGAGGATCTGCCCCTTCAGCTTCCCGGCATCCGGTACCACGGCCACGATCAGCAGATCCTGCGGACGCAGGTGGCGTGCGGCGGCCCCGTTCACCTCCGCGCGAGTGATCTTCGACACCTCGTCGGGAAACCGTCTGGCGAAATCTCGAACTCCATAGATGCGGTCATCGAGTTCCATGGCGAGCCGCCGGGCCGGAGTCTCGATGTCGAAGGCAAAGGAGTTGCGGGTAAAGTCCCGCACGTCGTCAAAGCGATCGTCGGGCACTCCCGCCCGTTTGAGTTCTTCCATCTCCCGGATCGCCAGCTTCAGGACGAATGCGGCATTCTCCGAACGCGGGTAGATCCACATGTGGAAAGCCTGGTTGCCTCGCGCCAGGTCTGGTGGAGACGATGTTGTGGGACCGGGGGTGCCGAGAAAGTGCCCGATGTACGAGTACGCTCCGTAGGAAAGACCTCGCTGCTCGCGCACCGCCTGGTAAAGGCGCCCCATCGAGTTCCGGTGCCGTCCGAGCTGGGTGTTCGCGAGCATCAGCGCTGTGTAGTCGGCATGGGCCCTGGTCACCGGGATAGGATGGCCGATGCGAAGGTGTGTCTGTGTCCGACCCTCCTTCTCCACCAGCACGACTCTGCGGCCCGAGAGTTCTGCTTCGGTTCTCGGTGAGCGCTCCATCTTCCCCGCCGGCATCTTCTCAAGATCGCCACGCAGCCGCTCTTCCAGCTCTGGTTCGATGGCTCCTGCGAGGCCGACGATCAGCTTCGCGCGCACGTAATGTTCGGCGTGGAAATTTCGGACGTCCTCGGGGGTGATGGAACGGATGGAGGACAGGCTGCCGACGCTCAGGTGCCCGTAGGGGTGGTCACGAAACATCTCCTGGAAGAAGACCTCACGTCCGAGCGCTTCGTCGCTCTGGCGCACGGCCTCGACCGCATCGATCTGGTCTGCCTTCAGCTTCTCGAGCTCCCTCGGGTCGAAACGTGGCTCGAGCAGCATGTCGACAAGAATGCGGTAAAACTCGTCAAGATTACGCTTGAGAGTGATTCCCTGAATAACGGTGTACTCCCTCTGAACGCGGGTCTCCAGAACCGCTGCGATCTGATCGAGTGCGTCATCAAAGCAATCGCGATCCAGTGAACGTGTGCCGCGGCGAAGCAGCTTGGCGGTAAAGCTCGCCAGACCCTCCCTGCCAGGAGGATCCTCCGCCGCGCCGGCGCGGATGAGCAGGCGGAAGTGAATGACGGGCACACCGGTGCCCGGAACGCTGATGAATTCAGGCGTTTCCTTCTCCGGCCCTGTATGGGTCCCGGAGCGGGCTTCAGGAGCGGAAGAGGGTCTGGACGCTGCCATTGTGAGTCGAGTTACGAGGTTTGTGGATTCGATCAGGTACTCTGAGCGGAGGATTTCGGCAGCAGCTCCACCACGGTCCGGTTCGCGGCGCGGAAAATCCGCTGGGCCACGTTCTGTACGTCCGCGCGCGTGATGGTCTGATAGCGGGCCTCGATTCGCATGAGCAAGCGGTAGTCGCCCCCGGCGATCTGATGGAACCCGAGCGAGCGGGCGACCGCGTACGGACGGTCGAGGCTGTAAAGCATAGAGGCCGCCAGAGCATTCTTGGCCTTGACCAGTTCCCGCTCCGAAACTTTCTCGCCGCGCAGCCGCTCGAGCTCCTCATCCACGATCTCGAGGACTTTTGCCGTGGTACCTCCTTTTTTCAGAGAAGCATAAATAATGAAAAGATTTGGATCCTTGCTGCCGGTGATCCAGCCCGAAATGCTCTCGACGAGCTGCAGATCGGTGTACAGGCGCTTCGCCAGCCGTTGACTTCGCATGAACAGGAGCTGGCTGATGACGTCGAGAACGCAGTAATCGGGTGCATCCAGGCTCATCTCGGGCCCGTGGTAGCCGACCATCATCTTGGGAGTCACCTGGTCGTCCTTCCAGATGATGCAATCCCGGCGCTCCTCTTTCTGCGGTGGCTCCCGGGGCACCTCGAGGTCCGGCTCCGGCTGGCGCTTCCAGGCGTCGTAATGCTCTCGCACCTGATCTCTGAGCCAGCTCACGTCAAACCCACCCGAGACCACCAGCACCGTGCGTTTGGGGCTGTAATAGGTACGGTAGAATTCGAGGCCATCCTCGTAGGTCATGTTTTTTTCCAGGTCCTCTTCCCATCCAATGACCGGATGATGGTAAGGGTGCACCTGATAGGCGAGTTCGTAGAGGCGTGAATAGAGAGTGCCCGTGGGGCTGTCCACGTGGCTCCGGCGTCTCTCCTCACGGACCGTGCCGAGCTCCATGCGAAAGGTCTCATTCGTAAAAGTCATATTCTGGAATCGATCGGATTCGACATCGATGACCTTTTCGAGGGCGCTGGAAGGCACGTTTACATAGTAGGTTGTCATGTCCTGTGAAGTGCTGGCGTTGAGCTCCGGGCCGAGAGGCGCCAGTGTCTCATCGTAGTTCGGAAACCGCTTCGTGCCACGGAACATCATGTGCTCGAAAACGTGCGCAAGACCTGTCGTTCCAGGCTTGAGCTCGTCGCGCGCGCCCGCGTCCACGAAAGTCATGAACGACACCGTCGGGGACTTCGGATCCGGATCCATCAGGAGGCGAAGGCCGTTGTCGAGGATCTCCTCGCAAACATCCAGCGAGATCTCCGTGGCGGGTGCTGGGCCTGCACCGGGGGATTCAATGCTCAGGGGCAGAGTTCCGGGAAAGACATAAACCATCGTTCGAGACAGCGAGAGGTGAGCCGGTAAGCGCAACGCGCAGCAAACAACGAAACCGGACTATATCAGAAAAGCGCGCCTTCGAGTTGCAGCAGCTGTTGCTTCATTTCAAGGCCGTAGCCAAAGCCCCCCAGCTTGCCATTGTGGCTGACGACCCGGTGGCACGGCACGATGATGGCGAGCGGGTTGGCGCCGCAGCCGGCCCCAACGGCCCGGAATGCCTGATTCGAGCCGATCGTCTGGGCCACCCATTTATAGGAGCGCACCTCGCCATAGGGGATGGAGTAGAGCGTGCGCCAGACCTTCTGCTGAAATTCGGTACCCTCGAGAAAGTCGAGCTTGAGGTCAAAGCGGCGCCGCTGGCCGTCAAAATATTCCTGAAGCTGCCGAGTATATCCGGCCATGAATGCCTCATCCCGGACAACCCAACAGCGATAGCGCTCCTTCGTGGATTCCACGAACTTCCGTTCGCGCATGCCGATCTCGAGCCGACACACGCCGCGGTCGGTCCCGGCAATCAGGACTTTTCCGAACAGTGAGTCGACGCCTGCGTATCGCACGATGCGGGAGCCGCCGGCCATGGGATACCTCCGTGAGTGTGTGGAGATTCTAGCATGGTGACCGTCACAGAGGCACCCCGGGCCCTTCCAGTGGAGTGCCCCAGCGGCTAGAATATGCGCCCCTCCGACGGGCGGCCGCCCTCACCGGTCGTGAGGCAGAGGCCGGAGCAGTGGCCTGAGGTTCCGGTAGAAGCGGAGGAATTAATATGAAGAGGAAGACACGGCGCCGGAGACGTCCGGCGGTGTCGAGTCCGGCCAGGCGGAATACGCGCGCCTCCGCGGCGGTGAAACGGATCGTAGAGAGTCCCACCTACCGGCGCTCGGACAAGGATGTGGACTTTTTGCAGCGGGACGCCCTGCGTCCCTCCCGGCTGCAGCTCGAGTTTCTCAAGCCGGATCTGCTGCTCGCGGAGGCGAAAGTCCAGGCGACGATCGTCGTCTTCGGGGGCACGCGGATCTCCGAGCCGGCCGTGGCGCGGCGCAGCCTTGAGGAGGCCAGGCGGGCTCTGGCGAGACGCCCAGCGGATCGAGAGCGCCTCCGCAAGCTTCGAGTCGCGGAGCGTATCCTAGATAACAGCCGCTATTACGTCGTTGCCCGGGAACTCGGCCGGCTGGTCGGTCTCTCCGGCGGGGGGCCGGCCGACTGCAAGCTGTCCGTCATGACGGGCGGCGGTCCGGGGCTCATGGAGGCAGCCAACCGGGGTGCCCACGACGTGGGAGCCCGGTCGGTGGGCCTGAACATCACGCTGCCCGAGGAGCAGTACCCGAACCCGTACATCACCCCGGAGCTATGCTTTCAGTTCCGCTACTTTGCTTTGCGCAAGATGCATTTCCTTCTCCGGGCCAGGGCCCTGGTCGCGTTTCCCGGAGGTTACGGCACCCTTGATGAGCTTTTCGAGACATTGACCCTGATCCAGACCGGCAAGGTGCGGCCCCTGCCGATCGTGCTGGTGGGAAAGACTTACTGGCAGCAGGCATTTGATGTGGAGTTCCTTGCCGGGGAGGGGTCCATTGATCCGGAAGATACCCGGCTCTTCCGATACGCGGAGGAGGCGAAGGAAATCTGGAATCACATCAAGCGATGGTACAGGCGGGTGGGGGAGTCAATCTGCCCGGCAGAGTAAACGGTTTGCCGGGACTCACCCTCGGCGGGTATCTCAGTCGCAGAATTTCGAACGTACGCGATAGGTAAGAATGCTCTCGGCGTTCGTCTCGACCAGCACCGGAAACTCAACCGTGAAAGCATCCTTCTTCTCATACGGATGGGTGTGGGTCAGGATCTTCCAGTCTCCGCCGACCGGCTCGATCACACGCACGACGATCGGATCTTTCTTGTGGTTGCGCAGAGAAATCTCGTAGGCGGACTCTTGCACGCATTTGCGGACAATACGGTAGTCGGTCTGCTTGCGTGAAGCTGCCACATCGAAAGCGTTTCCCAGCGTCAACACGATTTCCTCGTCCTTTGGAGTGTGATCGATCTTGTCCTCGCCGATGAACAGGGCGGAGCCGTCATCATCGTTCTTGTAGACGCGCACCGTGCCCTTCGGTAGAGGCATTCCCAGTCCGTTCTTCGCGCTGTTCTCGATGCGCACGGCCACGGCCACTTTCGGTTTCGTATCGCCGCTCTGCTCCCGCCGGTAATACCAGCGCTGGCCTCTGAGGATGAACTCCTTCTCAACTCCGAATCCGGGCGCCCGCAGTAGCTCGATCTGTTTCTGCTGGCGGTCATTGAGCGTGGCAGGACGTTGCAGCGTGTACAGGTGATATTCGAAAAATTCCTTCTCTCTGAACCCGGTCTCGTCGGCCACAGCTCTGGCCCTCGAGGCCTCCAGTCTGAGAAGCTCAGGTCCAACGGTCCTCACGTCTCCCGCAATGAGCTTCAGAGAGGCGTTCTCGTAGTGCGCACCCGAACGGTTGTCGATCGTCACCCACCCCAGAAGATCGCCCTGGGAATCGTCCGCGGAAAGCGTGAACACGTAATCGGCCTGCCAGGTCATATCCCCGGTCAGGTACGAGGTTCTGACACGCGCCTCTCCGCTCTGGGCATCGAGTAGCCACACGAGGGTCGGCCGCGAATAGAGGTTTTCCGGAAGCTCCGGAAACTCCAGGTAGGCATAGGGTGGGTTGACGATGATGCGGTCCTCAACCTGCCACACTGTGCCGTTGTTCGTTGACAGCAGCCTGGCCAGGGTACGGTCCTCGATGGTTGTCTCCTTCTCTCTGCGGTAGCGGACCAGTACAACCTCGTGATCGAGATATTTCTCGAGCAGCTTCTGCGGTGACAGCAGGTCGTACTCGTAGTTCTGTTCCAGGACCGAGAAGGAGGCTCCTGAGAGCCGTCTAATGGCGACCGTCTCAGGCATGATGCTCGCGGCGACATCCTGGAACCAGAGCTCCACCAGGCCGTCCGGCAGTTTTACCCTGCGGACTTCGCTGACCAGGGCTCGATTGGAGTTGTAAATCGTGAGCCCGATCGACTCGCGATCAGAGGAGTCTGATTTTCTGATATTTTCGGACACGTCCGCAGCCGCGGCCATGGCTGTGGATCCATCGAGCAGTGCCAGGGCCAGGATGAGGGAAATGCTGAATTCGCGTATCATGGTACTCCTCCCGAGAGGCATTCTAGCGCATCAGGGTTCCCACAACCGGTCCCCGAGGTTTGACACCATTGACGCGGCTCCTCTACCATCCACTTACGGTTCAGACGTTGTTCCGGTGAAGTCGAATTGGGGGCGCGCGGTGCGTTGTGATGCATGAAAGGAATACTTACTGTGGATCATGCCTTTGCGGCAAGGTCGCGTACAGGCTCGATGGCGCTCCCATCAGCATGAGCCACTGCCATTGTGTCAATTGTCGGAAGGCACACGCAGCGGCTTTCAGCACCAACCTGGAGATTCATCCGCGACAGCTCACGTTCCTGCGGGGGAAGGACTCTCTGCGCTCCTATAGAACGGACTCCGGAAGCCATACGGCCTTTTGTACTACGTGTGGCTCGACCCTGGTCTGCTGGGGGGACGGGGATCCGGATCCAACATACGTCTGCGCGGCCACGCTCGATACCGAATTTCACGGGAAGCCCGAGTTTCATATTTTCGTGAGCGGAAGGGTGCCCTGGCACGAGATCCGTGACCAGCTTCCGCGTTTCGAGCGAAACTCCGACGATCCTATCTAATGGAGGAAGATCATCATGAACGCTTCAGAAAAGACCCTGGAGGGATCGTGCCTGTGCCAGAAGGTGCGCTACCGGATCACGGGGAAGGTCGGTCCGCTCACCCACTGCCATTGCACGCACTGCCGCAAAACGCATGGGGCGGCGTTTGCCAGCTATCTGGATGTTCCACGGGAGAATCTCACGTTTGTGAGCGGCGAGAAGGATCTCGTGACCTACCAGGCGGAATCCGGAACCAAGCGTGGGTTCTGTCCTGACTGCGGGGCGGTGATCACCTGCTGGGGTGACGACGAATCCAAGGTGATCGAGATCGCCGCGGGCACGCTCGACACGCCGCTCGGGAAGATAGAAGCCCACCACATCTGGGTGCGCAGCCGCGTGCCCTGGTACGAGATCAGGGACGGCTTCTCCCAGCACCCCGAGGGATCCCAGAGCTAGATCGGCCGCCGGCAGCTCGCCAGGAGCCGCCGCGCCGCCGATCCCATCGGCAGCGAACGAAGGTGTGAGCGTTCCACCCACCGCCGGGCCGGCCGCCCGGCTGCCGGGGACTCGGACAGGGCGGAACCATCGAGCACCGTTTCGTACGCCGTGCAGCGGATGCGGCGGAAGGTGATGCCGTGCTCGACGCAGGCGAGGCGAGCCCCGACACGGGTGCCGAGGCCTTGACTGCGTAGATGGCGCTCGAGGTGACGGCGCGGCTCCGAATTTTCCGGGATCAGGGTGCCGGGCAGATCCCACAACCCGCGGGGTGTTCCGGGGGAGAAGGCACGCTCGACCAGAACGCGCCCGTTATTGTGGATGAGGGCCACGGCACGCGACTGGCGGACGGTTGCTGGCTGCTTACGCGGCGAAGGCACCTGCTCCTGGACGCCCAGCCGGCGGGCTTCGCACACCCTTGAAAGCGGGCAGGTTGCACAGAGGGGCGCGGAGGGCCTGCAGACCAGAGCGCCCAGCTCCATGATCGCCTGGTTGAAATCAGCCGGAGGAACGCTGCTGACCAGGTCCCGGGCCCGGACCTCGAGCTCGGCGGCGGTCGGTTCCGAGAACCGACCTGCGCCCGGTGCGGGGGCCCCGGCCCGGCGTGGTCTGCCGGCCGCCGTGCGCTGGCAGCGGGAGCGCTGTACGGGCTTCTGTTTCGTTAACATGAGCCGCGTGAGCACGCGGCGGACGTTCCCGTCCACCGCCGGTTCCGGCTGGCTGAAAGCGATGCTGAGGATGGCGCCGGCGGTGTAGCGGCCGATGCCGGGCAGGCTCTCGAGCAGGTCGCGCTGGCGCGGCAGCCTCCCGTCGTGTCGCTCGATCAGCAGGCGGGCTGAACGCAAAAGGCTGCGCGCCCGTGAGTAATACCCTAGCCCCGACCACAGAGCCAGAACCTCCTCTTCGTCCGCTGCGGCCAGGGCGGCGACATTGCAAAAGCGGGCCACGAACCGCTCGTAATAGGGAATCACCGTGGAGATCTGGGTCTGCTGCAGCATGATCTCTGCTACCCACACGCGGTAAGGATCCGGTCTCGCCCGGCGCCACGGCAGCCGTCGGCGGTGCGCGGCATACCAGCGCAGGAGCCTGCGCTGGATGGCCGCGACCCGGCGGCGTGGAAGGCCGTCGGCGGGATGTTTCGATCCGCGGGCGCGGGGCATGCGGGACGATTGTATATAATCCGGTGCCAGAGCCTCCCACCCATGCCCCCTCGACTGGGACGTAGCAGCCGCCGAACCAGGACCACCGATCCTTTCCACGGCCACGACCTGAAGTCTCTGCCGGTGGTCGCGATCGATCTAGAGACCACGGGTGGCAGTCCTGTCCGATCGCGTATCGTCGAGGTTGCTGCCGTCCGATTCGAGGCATCCCGGGAGGTGGCCTGCCTCGACGATCTGATCGATCCACAGATGCCAATTCCGCCCGAGGTGACCGCGATCCACGGCATCACCGATGGCATGGTGCGGGGACGCCTGCGCATCGATGAGGTGCTGCCCGATCTGTGGCAGTTCTTCGAGGGGGCGATTCTGCTCGCGCATCATGCCCCCTTCGATTGCGGGTTTCTGGCCTACGAGCTTTCAAAGCGCCCGGACGCGTCTCCACCAAACCCGATCCTGGATTCCTGCAAGCTCTCGCGCCGCGTGTTTCCGGAACACCATTCCCACAGCCTGTCGTCCCTGTGCGAGCAATTCGGAATCCGTCGTGAGCGTGAGCACCGGGCGGCCGACGACGCCCGGGCCTGTTACGAGGTCTTCCGCCGCTGTGTGGAACGGATTGCCGGTGATCGTCCGGCACTGCTCTGGGAAGATCTGCTGGAGCGCCACGGCCCACCACTGAGGTTCGAGGATTTCCACAGGCCCTGGCCGAAAGTGCCCTCGCTCAAGATCCTGCGCCGCGCACTTCGCTGGTCGAAGCCGTTGCGTATCATCTACAGCACGGCTTCCGGTTACGAGACGGAACGCTGGATCACTCCAAGGGCCATCGGCCAGTATCGAGGGCTGGTGCAGATCGAGGCTTTCTGCCATTCCCAGCAGGCGCTCAGAACGTTCCGCCTGGATCGAATGCTCGATGTCACCTCCACCCCACCTCCCGAAGCCTGAGCGTTTCGTGTCCAGAACCTGTCCACACCTGGCGGCTGCACGGGCCGGCATCTGTTAAGAAACCTCCCGCTTCAACGGAGGGGGATTTACCCCACCTGGTAGGTGGCTTGCTTGCCGGTCATCCGGCGCCTACATTAGATAAAGCCCTATTTTCCCCTCCGGAAGTATGAAAGAAAGCGACGAGCTCCTTCAGAAAGGGAAGTATCTTCTCGAAAGGAACAACCTCGAGCAGGCGGCAGTCTTGTTCGAGTCAGCCCTGACGTTGGAGCAGCGGGAAGGAGAGGATCCTTCAGCGCGCCTGCTCTCCTACTGCGGTTACACGCTAGCCTTCGCCCGCAAGAAATATCTCGACGGGCTCAAGCTCTGCAAGAGAGCTGTGGAAATTGAGTTCTTCAACCCCGACCTGTTCTGCAACCTGGGAGATATCTACCTGGCCCGGGGCGACAAGAAAAGCGCTCATAAGGCCTTCCTGCGCGGCCTGGCCATTTCCCCCGAGCATTCAAGGCTCCGCTCCCGCATGAAGGAGATGGGCATTCGCAAGCGCAACATCTTTTCGTTTCTGTCGCGCCAGCACCGCCTCAACTCCTGGATCGGACAGTTCTTCCGCGCAAACGATTAACCTCCATCTTCTCCACCCCTTACCCCTGTTTCCGTCCCTTTCCTGAGGAACTCTGATCGGTTGCCCCCCGGTCGGACGCGTGTATAATTACCCGAGAAGTAGATGAATCTGTAAAAGGGAGGGGAAGATGATGATTCGTTCAATTTTTGCCACTATTTTCGCTCTGCTGATCGTATCCTCGGCGGTTATTGCCGTGGAGACGCCCGAGAAGGCCGCTTCGCCGGCCATGGAGGTCGAGCAGGCGACCGAACGGTACCTGGAGGTTCTCTCTGATCTGATGGCCGAGGTCCCGGAAGGTGCTCGCTCCAGGATCGAGAAGGCGATCGAGGTTTCCCGCCGCGGCGGCGAGAAGGCTCTCGAGGCGCTGGCCAAGGTCGACATGTCGAAAGTGGATTTTGATTTGCTCATGAGCGGCTCCCAGTTGAGGGGGCTTGAGAAGGCGATCGATGCGGTCGAACAGGCGGGCAAGCGTGCGGCGTCGAAGCTCGAGGCAGCCATGGACAGGGTGCCCGAAGACGCATCGCAGATGATCCAGAGCGCCCTTGATCGGATCGGTGAAACCCAGGCCGTTGTGATGGCCAGGCTGGAAGGACTGCTGGAGCGCGGTGTCAGCACTGCCCGCCCTCCCGAGAGTCCAGTTCGCCCAGACCTCGCGAGGCCCAGCGATGTGCGACCGGCGCGGCCCGATCTGCCGACCCAGGTCGTGAAGCCCGTGATCCCGCGGCCGGAACTGCCTTCGAGGCCGGACGGGAGACCCTAACCCGAATCTGAAAAGCCCGGCGACTTTGCGGTCGCCGGGCTTTTTTCATGTCCGCTCGTCTGATGCTGCAGCGTGACTGCTCCGCCTGGAGCTGTGGTTTCCGCTCAGGGAAATTGCCGGCCAGCATAGCCGGCGTGTTCCTTCTGGCGGCACTGCTCGGTTCGGCGCCCTCTCATGCAGCTGAGCAGCAGCGCTGGTTCACCGCAGAGTTCGACCTGGTCTTTCTCACCGGAGACTATGGCGCCGACGAGACGACCGATCTCCTGTATGCACCCCTGATCCTGAAGTCCCAGGGGCGCCGCTATGCCTTCACCTTCACCTTTCCGTTCCTGGTTGTCGAGGGGCCGCCCGGTCTTCTGATCGGAGATGGTAGCGTGATCCCGGTCGATCCCGAAAACGCTGGAGAGACCGTGAGACGTTCCGGTGTGGGCGATCTCATTATGAAGGGAGAGTATTTCTTCATTGCCGGTGATACGAGCCGCCGCCCATGGGTCTCAGCGCTCGGCAAGCTCAAGATTCCCACGGCCAATGAAGAGGAAGGTCTTGGCACCGGTGAGCTCGACTGGAGCGTGGGTGTGTCCTACACCCAGCCGTTCGGATCGCGCTTCACCGGTTTCCTCGAGGTGAGCCGCAAGCAGGTGGGTGATCCGCCAACATTTGACTTCGATGACACCACGGCAGGTCTGGCCGGCGTGAGCGTGCGGCTGGGCTCGAAGGCTCTGGCTTACCTGGTTTACGACAGGGATGATTCGATTGTGCCGGG
Organism: Acidobacteriota bacterium; assembly: GCA_027295505.1. Classification (GTDB taxonomy): domain Bacteria; phylum Acidobacteriota; class Polarisedimenticolia; order JAPUKU01; family JAPUKU01; genus JAPUKU01. Next base: position 17,143 of record JAPUKU010000224.1, on the reverse strand, counting down.
GCTCGGAGTGGGGGAGAGTCTGAACCTGGGCCTCAATGTTTTTCCGGACGAAAGGTGGCGTCTCAGCGTTTCATTTTTCGGGGGGCTTTCCGAGACGCGCGAAGACTTCGGAATTCTGCTCGGTGCGGCTCGCACCTGGAACGTGACCCGCTAGCAGGGGTTCCGGAGATCTGCCGCGGGCGGCTCACCCCTCGTCATCAAAGGGGTGAATCACCAGCCCGGAAATCATCTTCGGATAGAAGAACGTGGACTTGGGGGGCATCCGCAGACCTGCACGGGTGGCCTCCACGATCGATCGGATCGGCGTGGGGTTCATGAAGATCACCGCCTGGCTGGCGCCGGAGGCCAGATCGTCGAGGGCCGCTGTGGTCGATTTGGCGTAACGCATCCGGGTCTGGAGAAGCTGCTCGTCAGAGGTCATTCTCAGGCTGCGCCCGAGAATGAGGCCGTGTACCAGCGAGACATCGAGCCCGAGCAGAGGTCCCGCGGTGGAGCCTCCGAACTCCCGGGCACGATCTACGCCGGGCCTCAGCGTCAGCAGATGCGCATCCCTTCTGCCGGCCGCAACCACCACCGCACCTCCCTGCCCCACAAACGGCCGCAGCGAGTCTTCGATGGTCTGTGCTGCTCGTTCGCCGTCCTGTGCCAGGTCTAGCGGACGGTTCTCGAACCACTCATCGAGCCTGCGAAGCCAGCCCTGCGCGTCAAAGTCCGGCACTGAGTGAACCGTGCGGTGGATGGGCAGCACGCTGAGACCGGGAGCGTCGATGTTGCACAGCACCATGAGCATGAAGTCACAGGGCCTCGGCGATCCGTTGCCCCGAGGCTGGCTGCGGGAGTAACGCAGGGCCGACTCGTACCGATGATGCCCATCGGCGATCAGGACCCAGGTGTTTGCGAGCGTGGCGGTGATGCGAGCCTGTTCCTCTTTTCGGCCCGTCAGCCACAGGCGGTGCCGCACTCCGTCAGGGGATCGTGCGTCCACGAGCGGAGCGTCCTGTGCCGCCTGGGTGAAGAGCGGATCAACCGTCTGGGCCGGGTCGGTGTAAAGAGCAAAGACCGGGTCGAGGTGGGTGGCGCTGGCTTCCAGCAGGCGGTAACGATCCTCGCGAGGAGCGGGCATCGTCTGCTCGTGAGCAAGTACAACGCCTTCGGAGAAGTCGTGCAGGCGCACCAGGGCGAAAATGCCCCGCCGGCGCAGCGATTCTCCACTGCTGGCGCTGTATTCCTGCTCGTAGAAGTAGTAGGCGGGGGCTGGATCTCGCTTCAGGGTACCGTTCCGGCGCCAGCTCTCGAGCAGGTTTCTGGCGGCGCGGTAGCGGTCGGCTCCGGATTCCTCCCGTGGCAGGATGAGGCGCACGAAGTTGTACGGGTTCTGCGCGCGCAGTCTCTCCTGGTCATCTGAAGAAAGGACGTCGTAGGGAGGACAAAGGGTGAGCGATAAATCACCCACCCTCGAGACATCATAACGGAGTGCACGAAGGGGCCGAATCTCGGGCATGCCAATCAGACACCGCCGGGGGTGATGTCGGCGGAGGAATCTGCAGGGGACTCTTCCTGCGGATCGGCAGGTGCGCCTTCTTTGGCAGCTGGCTTCGCGTCACCCGGGATCTCGGCGGGAAGAAAGAACACCACACGCCCCTGAGGTTTGGCCTCGACGTATCCGTCCGTCGAGACCTGCATCGAGACCTTGGTGACCTGGCCTTCCTTTATCTCTACCCCTTCCAGCCTGGCTATCTGGGAGTGCTGCCAGCCACGGCGACGAATCATGACGTCAAAGTTCGCCTGCAGAGTGTAGCGGCCGGGCGGCAAGCTGGCCTGCAGGTGATTGGGAAAGATCGTGCAGGTCCTGGAATTGTCCCAGGCTGTGTACACGGCATTTCGTTGAGCCTCTAGTGGCTGGCCCCGCTTGGGCCGGCGCACGGTCTTGAGAGGGCGGAACACAGGAGCTTCTGCGAGCAGCACGGCGCCCTCCGGAGCACCTCCATCCTCTCGCACCGCCGGGCGTGCGAGAGGTACGTCGGAAGCGGGGACCGCTGCGGGCTGTCCTCCCTCTTCCTGCACCTCTTCCTCAGGCTCGTCGCTTTCGATTTCTGCGTACACGTAGTACGTGTATGCCAGCGAGGAAATGGCCATGGCCCGCCGCGTTCTGCGGCCCCGCGGGCGGACAACCCGGGTGTTGGGCCAGACCGGTTCGCGCATTCGAACGCACCAGCGGCGGTTTCCTTCCACCTCGATCCACAGGTTCGGCTTCGGCGGGGTCGCATCGGGTGCGTCAACAGCTCCGGGGTTGTCGTCTGCTGATGGTGTCTGCGCAGAGTCTTCGGTTGTCTCTGATCTGGCGGGAGCTGGCGCGGCGCAGAACGATAGAACTGCAATCAATAGGCAAGTCAGGGCACGCCGCATACGAAAAAAAGTCCTTCTGAGTTCTTGACTTCCATCAGACCCCAATATATTGTATGCGACAGTTTTCATCCCCCCAGTAGTTGGGGAAGGGTGGGAACCTGATACGAAAGGGAGGTGAGCTGTGGCAAAGCGTCGCAAGAAGAAGAAGGCGACAACGCGCCGTAAGAAGAGCACGGGAACTCGCGCTCGCAAGACTGCGCGGAAGAAGACTGCTCGGAAGACCAAGCGCCGTCGCCGTAGCTGAAGCCCGCCGCCATCCGCGGCAGGTCGTACCACTTTAAGGGGTGTGCTAACCGCACCCCCTTTTTTTTGCCTACTCGAAAGCCCACAGGCCAGGGCGCTAGTCAGGATCATCCTCCTGAGGAGACGTCTCGCGGCTTCTCAACGATTATGATGCGGTGAATCTCTGCCGGATCCTTGGGAGTGCCGGGCGGCAGCGCGGGATCGGCGCTGGGCTGGCGGGCCCCGATCTTCTTGGCGACCGACAATCCCTCCTTGATGTGGCCGAAGATCGTGAATATCCCGTCCCGATCCGGCAGATCAACCAGGCTGATGAAAAACTGTGATCCGTCGCTATCCGTGCCGGGCTGTCCCAAGTCGCGGTACATCGACACCGCTCCGGCCACATGGCGCAGCGATGAGATCTCGGCTGGAATCCGGTAGCCGATCGAACGGATGCCGTCCTTGAACGGACCTCCCGTGCGGATTGATCGGTCGCGGGCGCTGGTGTGGAATACCTGTTCATCGTAATACCCGAGCCGGGAGAGATTCACGAAGTTTCTCACATGCATGGGAGCGTCCTTGGAGAGCAGGTCGATTCGAATCTCACCCTCCTGGGTTTCCAGCACGGCCTCGTAATCGGCCTCCGGATTGAAGCGGCCAATGATGCGAATCTCAACGGAATTCGACTTCCACTCCCCCGCGGACCAGTCGATCGTGTAGGTGCCAGGCTTGGTGATGTCGGGAACGACGTCGACCAGGTTGAAAATGGCTCCGGTGATCTGTCCGGGACGGAGCTCCTTGGGAAGTGATCCTTCGGGAAGCTCGTCTGCTGCTTTGACGGTCAGCGATTTACTTTCCTGTCCAGTCACACGGAGGCTGTTTCGGAGATCACCCCCCCCTGGTAGCTCGATCATCTCATCCCCGATATTGTGAAGCAGGATGCGATACTCCACAGGATCGCCGCTGTATAAGGTGTAGAACAGGGAAGAGAACAGGTTGGGAAACCTTACTTCCGAGACGACCCACACAGGTGAGGCCGGGTCCGGCGCTTTCTGGCTCGAAGCGTCCCCGGTGGCGGTTTTCTCTCCTTCTGCGGATGCCACGTCATTTGGGGCAGGGACCACGCAGGCCAGAAGGCAGAATCCCAGGCAGATCAGAAATTTCCTCAAGATAGACCTCCAGATACGTTATTGCCTATGAGCGTAGGAGAAATATAAATATACCATTCACGCCGCCGGCCTGCCAGGGGCTTGTCTCAGGCCTCGTTCAACCGGGCCCGGGCCAGGGTCAGGACGCCTATCTCCCGGGCGCCTGCACCCGAGAGCAACTGTGTGCAGACGCCCACAGTTGCTCCGGTCGTCAGCACGTCGTCGATCAGCACGACATTTCTTCCCAGAATTGCTTCAGGCCACAGGAGCTGGAAGGTATCCGTCGTGTTGCGCCTGCGTGCCAGAACCCCCAGGCCGGCCTGAGGGGTCGTTCCGCGCGGACGCTCGATTGCTCTGGATACCGTCAGGCCGAGCCTCCGGGCGACGAAACGCGCCAAAGCATCGCAGGCGTCGAATCCACGCTGCCGCAGCCGCGCCCGGTGTAGCGGTACGGGAATCAGCACGGGGTGCAGACGATCCAGCTGCTCGCTGGCCGTTGCCAGCAGCGCCTGACCGAGCGGGCGCACGAGGCCTGGCAGGCCGCCATACTTGAAGGCCAGCACCGCCCCCCGCGCCGGCCCCTCGTAAGGCCACACCGACCTGGCCCAGTGATAGCCGGGAGGGCGCCGGCGGCATCGTTCACACACCCTGGAGCTGCCTGATTGCGGGGACGCGCAGCGAGGACAGGCCGGCCGATCCCGGGGCTCGAGAGCCTGCCAGCACCGCAGGCAGATCCCCTGCCGCTGATCGATTTCGAGCCGCCGATCACATCCCGCGCAGGCGGACGGCAGCAGGTACGACAGCGCCCAGGCACCAAGCCTCGACAGGCCGCGCCGGGGGACGCAGAGAGGTGGGAATGGGGGAGACGGATCAGCGCTCACGCCGGGTGATCGGCGGCGAGGAGGCTCTTGCCGGTCATGTCGGCGGGAGGATCGATTTTCAGCAGGGACAGCAAGGTCGGGGCGATGTCACCCAGCAGGCCGTTCCGGCGAAGCGTCGCTCCCCGGAACGGCTCGCCCGCGAGGACGAACGGCACTGGATTCGTGGTGTGCGCGGTATGCGGTGTGCGCCCGTCCGCCTGCCACATCTGCTCGGCATTGCCGTGGTCGGCGGTGACGATGAGCGTGCCGCCGAGGCGGTGCACCTCTCGTGCCAGCATGCCCAGACATTCGTCAACGGTGCGGCAGGCGGACAGTGTGGCTTCGTAGCGGCCGGTATGCCCCACCAGGTCGGCGTTGGCGAAATTCAGCAACGCCACGCGGTCCGGTTCCTTATTGAGGGCCCGTATCAGCGCCCTGGTGATCTCGTGCGCGCTCATCTCGGGCTTGAGATCATAGGTTGCCACTTTCGGGGAGGGGATGAGCAGGCGCTCTTCCCCCGAGAATGCGGCCTCCCGGCCGCCGTTGAAGAAGTAGGTGACATGGGCATACTTCTCCGTTTCTGCGGCTCGCACCTGATGGAGACCCGCGCTGGCGATGAGCTCACCGAACACGTGGTGGGGAGGTACCGGCTCGAAGGCGGAAGGGAGATTCCACTTCTCGTGGTACACCGTCATGCAGGTGTATCGGGCGAGCCGGGGCCGCTGCCCGGCGACGAAGCCGGTGAAGTTTTCCTCAGTGAACGCGCGTGTGAGCTGGCGGGCGCGATCGGCGCGGAAGTTGAAGAAGATCACCGAGTCACCGTCGGCGACTGTGGCGGGTGTCTCACCCGCGCGCATCAGGAGGGTGGGAGGCACGAACTCGTCACTCACGTCGCGATCGTAGGCGGATTGCACAGCGCCGGTCGCCGTGTCGTGCCGCTCACCCTCGCCGTGGACCAGCGCCCGGTAGGCCCGCTCGGTGCGATCCCAGCGCCGATCACGATCCATGGCGAAATAACGTCCGCACACGGAGCCAATAATTCCGAGATTCTGGTGCTCGAGAAAATCGGACAGCCTTAGTGTCAAATCGAGTCCGCTCCTGGGAGGGGTATCACGGCCGTCCAGAAATGCGTGTACCACGACGCGCCGCACACCCGCGTCGCCCGCCATCTTCACGAGGGCGAGTAGATGCTCGATGTGGCTATGGACGCCCCCGTCCGAAAGCAGGCCCATCAGGTGCAGGCTCGAGCCCGGCCGGCGCGCCGGCTCCATGGCAGCAACTAGGACGGGGTTCCTGGCGAACGATCCGTCGGCTAGAGATTTGTGGATGCGCGTGAGATCCTGCAGAACCGTACGACCCGCTCCCAGGCAGGTGTGGCCCACCTCCGAATTACCGATGAAGCCGTCCGGTAACCCCACGGCTTCGCCCGCGGCCCTGAGCAGGGTCGAGGGGTAGGTTTCCTGCAGCGAGAGGAGATTGCGCGGCTCGCTGTTGAGGATGGCGTTGCCGGAACGATCTGGCCGGTGTCCCCAACCGTCCAGGATGGCGAGGACCAGGGGAAGCGGGCGAGCCTTCACTCCCAGCTTCACCTTTCCCGGGCGCTGTAGATGGGAGCGGAGGAGATTCCCTCTTCAGAAGGACCTCCGGGCGGGAGGTGCATCTCCACCCGGTTCCATTCGCCGCATTTTTCGCAGCGATCCTTCCATGTGTCGTAGCGCTTCTTGCAGACGGTGCACTCATACTCGATGCGCGGAAGGTCCAGGCTCTCGAGGGCGGTGCGGAAGGCTTCCACCGCCTGGGGCACATAGCCGCGGCGCTCCAGGGCCAGGCCGCGGTAATAGTGGAAGGCGGGGAACGATTCCGCTTCAGTCTGGATTGACTCGAAGTGCCGGTGTGCATCGTCGATCATTTCCAGGCGCAGGTACAGACAGCCCAGGTGGAAGCGCGGCAGCAACGGGCGGCGGGGCGAGTGTGCCAGATCGTCCAGCATCTGAATCGCCTGCTGGGGTGATTCACGATCGAGCAGGTGATCTTCGATTGCAGTCAGGAACACAGCTGAGCCGGTGGTCTGGAATCCCTGCTTCCATGTTTCCAGTGCGTCCTTGTGATTTCCGGAGATCTCCAGAGCGCGACCCAGGTTCAGGTAGGCCGGTACGAAGTCCGGTTTCTCCTTGATGATCTTTCGGAACGCAGTGGCCGCGTCTTTCCAGCGCTCCTGCTTGAGGATCATGCAGGAGCGCTCGTACTGGATGCCCAGGCTGTATCGTGCCTCGGCTTCGCGGGCATAGGCGTTCTGATGGACGAGCCGTAGGATCTTGTCCTGTATCTCTGCGGCCTGATCCCATTCATCCGCGCTCATGAAGATCTGCCTCAACTTGCGGTAGGCGGTAATAGGGTGTCGCGGGTGCCGCGCGATGATACGCTCCAGAACCTCCCGGGCCGCGTCGGTTGAGCCCATGGCCTCGTAATCCGCCACCAGACCGTAGAGCGCCCGCAGGTCTTCTGGCTGTAGGCGTTCCGCCTCCTTGTGCATGCGAACCGCCTCATCGTGCTGTCCCAGGGTCCGTGCCACCTCGCCGGCCTTGAGCAGCGCGGAACGGTGCTCAGGATCCCGTTCCAGGACCTCGCGGAAGCTATCGAGCGCCATCTCCTTCTGACCGTTGAGGATTGCCTCCTCGCCTTCCATGTAGGTCCCTTCGATATCAGCCGAGCCCCGGCTCTGGCGGTGGCTTTTCAGCCTCCGAATCCAGTCGCGGGCCACGTAGCGCAGTCGCGTGAGGATGGCCAGCATGAGTCCGGCCAGGAAGGCGATACCAATGATGGCGTATATGGGGAGCGTCAGGTCCCGGGGCAGCTCGAACGGGGCAATCAGCACCTGCTGATTGACCGTCACCAGGCGGGTCATGCCGAAGATCAGCACGAAGCCGACAAAAATAGTGATGAGCGTGCTCAACTTCATGGGTGAATCCTGGGCTCCGGGACGGGGAATCGGGGCGTCAGCCGGAGTGGTTCAGTGGAGGCGAACGACGCATCCTTCATTATAAGGAGGAGCTGCCGCCCGAGGCAAGGACGCGCCGCCGGCTCAATCGAGACCGTAGCGCCGACGTTTTTCGAGCAGGGTCTTGCGGCTGATGGCGAGAATTCGTGCCGCCTCCGAGCGGTTGCCGTGGGTGCGGCGCAGCACCTGCTCGATGTAGGCTCGCTCGAGCTCCTTAAGGGTGAGCTGCTTCTCAGCCGCCTGGTCAATCAGGTCGGAGACCATGACCGTCGGATCGATTCCCAGGTCGTCCGGCGTGATTTCGCTGCCCGAGGCCAGGATCACGGCCCGCTCGATCACGTTCTTGAGTTCGCGAATGTTGCCGGGCCAGCGGTAGTCCGTCAGGGCTCGCCTGGCGGCGGTATTCAGGCGCCCGGCGGATTTCTGGAGGGTGGCGCGCGCCTGACGCAGAAAGTGTTGCGCCAGCTTGAGGATGTCCTCCGATCGCTCGCGAAGAGGCGGTATCCCCAGGGAGACGACGTTGAGGCGATAGTAAAGATCCCGCCTGAGTCGTTCGTCGCGCGCGGCCTCCTCAGGGGGTGTGCTGGTGGAAGCGATGAAGCGAAGATCAACCCGGATCGTCTTCTGCCCGCCGAGACGCTCGAAGCTCCGCTCCTGAAGCAGCCGCAGGAGCTTGGCCTGCATGGGCGGAGACAGGGCGAGGATCTCGTCAAAGTAGACCGTACCGCCGTGAGCCCGCTCCATCCGCCCGATCTTGCGCTCCTCGGCGCCGGAGAAAGCGCCCTTCTCGACGCCGAAAAGCTCGCTTTCGAGCAGATCGTCGGGCAGGTTAGCGCAGGGAATACGCACGAAGCTCTTGGAACGGCGTGGCCCCCATTCGTGGATGAGGCGCGCGATCATTTCCTTGCCGGTGCCGCTCTCCCCAAATATGAGAACGCTCGAGCGCGTGGCGGCCACCTTGCGCGCCAGATCCAGAACCGGGCGCATGGCTTTTGAGCGCGATGCCAGAAAACGTGCAGACACGGAATCCGCAACTGCTTCCGGCTCGGGCGCCGTACCCACTGCGGAGGGTGTGCCGGTGGCAAGGGAGTGGCGTGGCTGCGAAGCGGGAAGACTATCTTCGCCGGGCTCAGCCGGTGGTACGGATTTTGGGGGCGTCACCCCAGAGCCTCTCCAGATCGTAGAAGGAGCGCCTCTCGTGTGTGAAGATGTGGATCACGAAATCGATGTAGTCCATCAGAATCCATTCGCCCGGCTTCGTGCCTTCGACATGGCCCGGGCGGCGGTCTGAGGCACGCAACTTCTCTTCGATATGGTCGGCGATGGCCTGTGTCTGCCGGGAGGTGTTGCCGTGGCAGATCATGAAATAATCGGTGAAGTCGCACAGCCGGCGCAGATCGAGGATGACGATCTCTTCACCCTGCTTGTCGCGTGCGGCCCGTTTCGCCAGGGTGAGGAGCGTGCGCGCGTTGGGGCGGCGTACCGCAGTCAACGCTTCAGGCCTTCCTCATCGCGGTAGAGGCCATACCTCTCAATGTAATGCGCGACCGGCTCCGGTACCAGTGAGGAGAGGTCTCCGCCCGCCGCCGCCCGCTCGCGGACATCCGTGGAGGAGACGGCAGGCACCGCCAGGGGCACCCAGTGGACCCCGGTGTCCGGGCCGGCCGCCAGGGGCGGCTTGAGCTCTGGCCCTGTGTGTTCAATCAACCTCCGGTTGGCCCAGTCTGGCAGGCGCTTCATCATCTCTGCCAGGGTGATCCCGTTGCGTGGAAAAACGATGAAATCAACCAGTTCCAGCACACTTCTTGCCTGCTTCCAGGTCTCGATCTCGGCGAAAGTATCGGCTCCCGCCAGGAAATACCATCGCCGACTACTTTCGGTCTCACGGAGCCGCTTCAGGGTGTCGATGGTATACGAAGGTCTCTCCCGTGTCAGTTCCTCGCTGGACACCTTGAACCGTAGCTCGGGCTGGGTCGCCAGAACCAGCATCGCGTAGCGCTGGTGCTCTGCGCTGAGCGGTCGTTCCATTTTGTGGGGCGGCCGGAACACCGGCAGGAAATGAATCTCCTCGAGGCCGAGGCGCTCGAGCGCCAGCCGGGCCATTCCCATGTGCGCGTTGTGCACGGGATCGAATGATCCGCCCAGGATGCCTGTGGAGAGTGTGCTCAGGCGCGGCCTCTCAGGGTGCGGACGCCGCCGTATTTATCATTCGAGGGCCGAACGCTTCCAGGCGGCTGCCCACCGACTGGATCAGCTCCTCCAGCCCATCGCCGGTGACGGCCGAGATGAGGTGAAAGTCGCGTCCCAGCTTCAGGGCCGCGGCCTTGAGCGCCTTGATGCGTTGCGGATCCTGGGCAACGTCCTTCTTTGTGGCCACGATGATCTGCGGCTTGGCAGCGAGTATGTCACGGTACGCTTCGATCTCCCGGTCAACAATCTCCAGATCCGAGACCGGATCCCGCTCCGAAGCGGGAGAAACGTCGACCAGATGAAGCAGCATGCGCGTGCGTTCAACATGCTTGAGAAATCGTGTGCCGAGCCCGGTGCCCTCGTGGGCTCCCTCGATGAGGCCGGGGATGTCAGCCATCACGAAGGATCGCGCCTCGTCGAGGCGTACGACGCCAAGGTTTGGAACCAGGGTGGTGAAAGGATAATCGGCGATCTTCGGACGGGCGGCGGAGACACGGGAGATGAGGGTGCTCTTGCCGGCGTTGGGAAAGCCCACCAGTCCGACATCTGCGAGCAGCTTCAACTCCAGGATCAGCCAACGTTCCTCTCCCGCCTCGCCGGGCTGGGCGAAACGCGGGGCCTGGTGCGTCGAGGTGGCGAAATGGGCGTTGCCCTTTCCACCGCGGCCGCCCCTGGCCACGCACAGGCGCTGGCCCGGTTCGCACAGGTCTCCGAGCAGGACGGATGGATCCGCCTCGTCATGGAGCACTGTCCCCACGGGGATCTGAAGGATCAGATCCTCACCCTGGCTGCCGCTGCGATTGCTGCCCTGGCCGTGTTCGCCTCGCTTTGCTTTGAAGTGCTGGCGATGGTGGAAGGTGTTGAGCGTGTTGGTCGAGAGGGTGGTTTCGAGCCAGACACTGCCGCCACTGCCGCCGTCTCCGCCGTTGGGACCGCCTCGCGGCACGAACTTCTCGCGCCGGAACGACACGCAACCGCTGCCGCCGCTTCCGGCCTTGACGGATATTTTTGCCTGATCAAGAAACATCTTGCCGATTGCCGTGGAATAGGAGGCCTACTGGCCGGCCTCTGTGGCCGGCCGGTGCCCTGGCATCGGCTAGCTGGCGGCCGGCAGGACGCTCACGAACTTTCCGAGACGGCCCCGGTTCTGGAACTTGACGACACCTGAGATCTTGGCGAAGAGGGTGTCGTCCTTGCCCCGGCCCACGTTGAGCCCTGGCTTGAACGGGGTGCCACGCTGACGCACGAGGATCGATCCGCCGGTGACGAACTGCCCGCCGAAGCGCTTGACGCCGAGCCTCTTGGCGTTGCTGTCGCGGCCGTTGCGTGATGCTCCGCCTGCTTTTTTGTGTGCCAAGAGCCTCCTCCCTTCTCAGTCCGTGGCAGCGCTGCTGGCGACGATCGAATTGATCTCCACCTCGGTGTAACTCTGCCGGTGGCCGTTCTTGCGCTTGTACTGCTTGCGCCGCTTTTTCTTGAAAACCAGGATGCGGGGGTACCGGTCCTGAGCCACCACGGTGGCCGAAACCCTGGCTCCGTCCACGTGCGGCTTGCCGATCTTCAAGCTCTTTTCGGTCTGCACCATGAGCACGGGCGAGAGCTCAATCTTATCGCCCACCTTGGCCTCGACTCGCTCCAGGCGCAGGCGGTCGCCCTTCTCCACACGGCGCTGCTTTCCCCCAATGTCTACGACGGCGAACATGGAATCTCTCCCTGATGCAAACGGCAATTCTAGCAGGGGATTGGAAATCGTGTCAAGAAAGGGCTGCTCAGCCCCGCTTGAGCTGGCCGAGGACGAGCTTGGCGACGGCCTTGAGGGTGTCAAAGACACCGGTGCCCTTGACGGCGGAAGCCTGGAAGACGGGTTCCCCCTTGATGCGCAGCTGCTGGACCATCTTTTCAACGGTTGCGACGGCAGGAAGGTCGCGCTTGTTGAGCTGCAACACGTACGGGATCTTCAGCAGATCGAGCCCCTGGGCCTTGAGGTTGGCCTGCAGGTTCCTGAGCGACTCTACATTCGCCTCCAGGCGAGCGTCCTGGGAGTCGGCGACGAAGATGACGCCGTCGGCACCCTTGAGGATCAGCTTACGCGAGGCGTCGTAGAAGACCTGCCCGGGCACGGTGTAGAGATGAAAGCGGGTGCGGAAGCCGCGGATGTTTCCAAGGTCGAGAGGCAGGAAGTCGAAGAACAGCGTGCGGTCAGTTTCCGTTGCCAGGGAGATCAACTTACCCTTGGCGTTCGGGTTGGTCTTGTCATAGATGTATTGGATATTGGTGGTCTTGCCGCACAACCCCGGACCGTAATAGACGATCTTGCAGTTGATCTCGCGTGCGGCGTAGTTGATGAAGGTCATGGCAGCCTCACTCGCTGAACAGGCTGTCAATGTCCTCGTCGGTAATCTCTGCGAACGGGGACTGTTCCTGACCCTTTCCGGCCATGTGCTGATCCGCCTTCTTGAGTACCTCCTTGAACACGTCTGAGAGATCCCCCTGAGCTTTCTTCACGCGCAGGCGCACGAGGCCGAGCGAGGAATGCTCATCGAAGATGACCACCAGGATGAGGCGCTGATCAACGATGGAGATGTGAATGCTGTCCTTCTCTCCCTCATGGAAGAGAATTGAGAACTCCTTCTCACCAATGAGCTTGGCCAGGCCGTCGGTGGCAGCCACGTTGCCGGCCGTCAGTGAGGCGAGGGAGGTGGTATCGATGTTGCGAAGGTTGCCCGTGCTGGCGATCTGCTGCCCGGCTTTATCCACCAGGATCACGAACTCTGCGTTCGCCTCCTTGCGCAGCTTCTCGAGGATGTCCTGGATCTTCAGGAACTCCTCTTCGTACATCACCAGTTCAGTGCCGGACATGGTTGCTCAAACCTCGTGGCGGCCGTCCAGGGCCTTGGCTATGGTGACCTCGTCGGTGTATTCCAGATCGGCCCCCATCGGCAGGCCCATCGCCGGGCGGGTGACCCGCACACCGAGGGGCCTGAGGATCTGGGCCAGATAGGTGGCGGTGGTCTCTCCCTCCACGTTGGGGTTGGTGGCCACGATCACCTCGCGCACGCCTCCCGCGCGCACCCGCGCGGTGAGCACCTCCAGGGTGAGCGACTCGGGTCCGCGTCCGGCCAGCGGTGAGATGGAGCCGTGCAGCACGTGGTACAGGCCGTGGTACTCTCTCGTTCTCTCAATCGACAGCACGTTTGTCGGGTTCTCCACGACGCACACCGTCGTTCGGTCTCGCCCGGGATCGGAGCAGAACCGGCAGAGGTCCGTATCCGTGATGTTGCAGCATTCCTTGCAGGTGGTGAGCTTGTCACGCACCTCCCGGATGGCCATCGCCAGGGCCTCAGCCTCGGGCGCCGGCGCTTTCAACATATGGAAGGCCAGCCGCTGAGCCGTCTTGAGGCCAATCCCGGGGAGCTTCGCTAACTCGTTGATAAGTCTCGCGATAGGCGCAGCTACCTCAGGCATGGCGAAAGTCCAGTTCTAATATAGTGACACGAGTGAAGGGGGCAAGTTTTTGACAGAAGGAGGTTCAGGGCATGCCCGGCAGCCCCATCATACCCGCCAGGTTTCCCATTCGGGAAGAAAGGGCCTCTTCGACCTTCCGGGTGGCCTCGTTGACCGCCGCCACGACCAGATCCTGCAGCATTTCGAGGTCCTCCGGATTGGCGACCTCCGGCTTGATCTCGAGCGTCAGGAGCTGTTTCTTACCGTTCATGCGAGCGGTGACCATCCCTCCGCCCGCTGTGGCCTCTACCTTGAGCTGCTCCATTTCCTCCTGAAGCTGGGCCTGCATCTGCTGTGCCTGCTTGAGCATTTTCCCGATGTTCATGGCGTCTCAGGACTCCTGTACGTCGACGATCTGTCCGCCGAAAATATCCAGGGCCGACTGCACGATCGGCTCCTTGACAAGCTGTTCAATCAGACGATCCCGTTGCTCCCCGGGGGAAGCTGCCTGCGCGGCAGACCCGTCCCCGCCCTTCTCTTCGAGCGTGAGGCGCACCGTGGCTTCATCACCCAGGGCAGCCCGGGCCGCTTCCCGCAGCAGGGGCAGGTCCTCGGCGGCCTTGTCGTGGATGAAGCGCTGGTCGGGCCCAAAGCTGATGACGAGCGCCGAACCTTGCGGGGTTATGTCACGAGCGCTCTCGATGAACGAGGCCAGGTGGATCTTCTTCTGATGAAGCGCCTCCAGGAACCGTTCCCTGACCGGGCTGTCCCCGGCGGGCGCGGGTGCTGAGGTGTCCGTGCTCACGCCGGCAGGGGCCTGTGTCTCCCGGGTCTCGGGTGCAGGCGCCGGCGGCGCTGTGAGCGGGGGCGGACCCGCGGAACGCGAGTCGGTCACCCCGGAGCGACCGCCCCTCAACTCTCCGAGGATCTCCTCGATCGGTCTGAGATCGGCCAGTTGGACGAGCTTGACGCACACCAGTTCGAGGAGGACCTGTGGCAGGGACGCGCCGCGCAGGCGCTGTTCGAGATCGAAGAAGAGCTGAAACAGGCGTATCAGCTGGTCGGGTGTCAGGAGCTCGGCCAGCTTCTGGCGGTCTTCGGCCTGGGCGACCCCAACCCAGTCGCCCTGCTCACCCGCCTGCGGGGAGAGCTTCTGCACCAGGAGATCCCGTGCCTGGGCCATGATCTCCTCGCAGAAGCGGGCCGGATCGCATCCGTCCTCGAAAATCTCCCGCGAGATGCGCAGCAGCGCGGCCAGATCCTGGCTCGCCGCGGCCTCGAAGATCCCGAGCACGCGCTCGTCCGGAATCATTCCCAGCACGCTGCGCGCGTCCGCCTCCTTCACCTCATTGCCGCAGCGCGCCGCCACCTGATCGAGGGAGCTCAGGGCGTCGCGCAGAGAGCCACCGGCGCTTCGTGCGATCAGATCGAGGGCACGATCCTCAACCTTCATTTCTTCCTGCTTGCACACGCCAGCGATCTGAGAGGTAATCTCCTCCCGCGACAGGCGGTGGAACTCGTAGTGCTGGCAGCGCGAGAGAATCGTCGCCGGGATCTTGTGGATCTCGGTCGTGGCGAAAATGAACTTGATGTGCGCGGGGGGCTCCTCCAGTGTCTTCAGCAGTGCGTTGAATGCCGCCACCGACAACATGTGAACCTCGTCGATGATGAAGACGCGGTAACGATCGCGCGCCGGCGCGTAGCGCACGGTCTCGCGCAGCTGGCGTGCTTCCTCCACCTTGTTGTTGCTGGCGCCGTCTATCTCCAGCACATCCAGGGAGCGTCCTTCCGCCACCTCCCGGCAGCTTTCACACGCCCCGCAAGGCTCGTCCGTCACCTCTTTGTGGCAGTTGAGGGCCCGCGCCAGCAGCCGTGCCAGGGTGGTCTTGCCAACTCCACGCGGGCCGGAGAACAGAAAGGCGTGCGCCAGCCTCCCGCTTCGCAGCGCGTTCTGGAGCGTTTGCACGGTCACCGCCTGTCCGGCGACATCCGAGAACCGCTGGGGCCGGTACTTGCGGGCCAGAACGATGTAGCCGGAATGGTTTTCCAATTCAGCTCCCTCGGAGGGCCGGGCGAGCGCGCCCGGCCGAAGAATCAAGGGCCCAAGCAAACCTGCGGCACACGGGTGTGGCCGCCTACCGCTGCTCCCTTCCGGGTCTGACGGGGTTCGGGGGCTCCCGTTGCACAGGGCTCGGGCCCACACAGCGGCCGGCAACCAGGGCCGGCCGAACCGATTTCTTTAACTGGCGGAGAGAGAGGGATTCGAACCCTCGGTATGGTTTCCCATACACACGCTTTCCAAGCGTGCTCCTTAAGCCACTCGGACACCTCTCCCGGGGCATCAACTACTCTAGCCTTGGGCCGGTCGAATCATAGCGCACTTGCCGGGAGACTTCCAAACTCTGCTAAGATCTCGCTTCCGGAGGACGAAATGCAGATCTGGCGAAGCGTGAACCTGGCTGCCATCGGCGCCTGGATTGGTGCGATGCTCCTGTTCGGTGCCGTGGTGGCTCCGGTGGCGTTCAAGGTCCTGCCAAACCGTGAGCTGGCGGGAGCCGTGGTGAGTCGAGTGCTGCAGCGCCTCACCGTGGCCGGGCTCGTGGTAGCTGCGGCCGCCGGCATCTTTGCGCTGGTGCAGGGACTGTACGGGTCGGGGTCCGGAGCCTGGATAACGCGGGTCGCCGTGGCTGTGCTCGCCCTGTCATTACTGCTGGGATCGATCTGGGTCTCGGCCCGGATGGAGGGGCTGCGTGCGGAGATGGGCGGCATCGAGCAGGTTGAAGACACCCACCCGCTGAGGCTGGAGTTCAAGCGTTTCCACCGCCTCTCTGTTCGCCTGTACATGGGCACGCTTCTGCTCGCTCTCACGCTGTTTATCCTGGAGACTCGCGCCCGGGGATAGCTCGACCCTCCCGTCCGTCAGCGGGAAATGATGATGCGTGGAGTGTCCTTGGGGGGAGGGTCGCCGGGAGGCGGCTTGCGCGAGTGTTTGAAGAAAAGCGCCACCTCGTCGAGATACCGGCGAGAACCCTCCGGCCCGAAGTTGCGGGCGATGCCCATCAGGTGGTCCAGCACTTCCATTAGATCGTAAGTGCCGGGGGCCGAGCCTCCGTGGTAAGACTCGACGATCGCCTTTTCCAGAAACACTCCCATCTCGGGGGCGAACTTCTCCACCAGCGTGATGGGGCTGGCACGCCTGCGCATGAACTCCAGCGTGGCGACCGCATCGGCGTCGGTCAGCCCGCGACGCTGCCGATCGAATTGCGCCATGGCCATCTCGATGCGCGCCATCAGGTCGGCCAGCGTGCGCCGGTTCGATGAGAGGTACTTCTGGTAGCGCGAGAGGTCGGGCGTCGGCTCCGCTGTGGCGGCCGCGGCCGCGCTCCCGGTTGCAGCCCGGGGCGTGGGATTCTGAGACCCGGTACTGGCGGGGGTGGTGGATGCGGTGGCGTCCGCCCGATCGTCACCCCGTCCTGCCGGAGGCCCGAAGTGGGGGCAGCTGCGCGGGCAGTCAAAGTTGACCCCGCGGTTCTCTCCGCAACAGGTGGAGCAGATGTGCCCGTCGAGGTAAGGGCAGATCCGTTTACCCTTGCGTTGATGACAGTGATCGCATTTGACCATCTACATCTACCTACTGCTGGCGGTGCTCCTGGCCTGGGTTCAAGATGAGGTGCCGCTTGCCGGGTGGTAGGGTGGCTTCGGGTGTGCGCGAGCGCGCTCCGGAGTCGCCATGACAGAACCCGGCAAGCGGTGGCTCTTAGATCACTAGCAGCAGAGCAAGCCGCTCGTCGATTCAGAGCTCGAGGTCGGACAGGATCTGCTGGCGCACCATGTGAGGCGGCAATGCGCCATAGGAGGGGAGCCGGTCGCAAAAG
>JAPUKU010000223.1 GCA_027295505.1 Acidobacteriota bacterium | reverse complement strand
CACGAGGGCGTTCAGCACCAGGGTCAGGCGCAGGACCCGCGCCACCGCCTTCAGCCGGCCGGTGCCGCCTGCCGCATGCGCTGCCTGGGGCACGGCCCCACTCGCCCCATCAACCATACTTTTCGTAGTGGACACGCTCTTCCGGAACCCCCCACTCCTGGCATTGCCGACGGACCTGGGTCACCAAGTGAGGCTGCCCGCAGACGTACACGTCGATATCGGACCGGCCCTTAATCAGCGAGGCCGTCTGATCCAGGACGCGCCCCTTGCGCCCCGGCCAGGACGCTGACGGCCTGGATAGGGTGGCCAGGAAGCGAAAATTCTCGTGACTGCTCTCGAACGTTCTCCACTCGTCACCGTAGAGAAGCTCCGGTTCGCTCCGCGCCCCTAACAGGAGCGTCAGGCGGTACCCGTTTGATGCCTTCAGCGCCGCCTGCAGCATGGCACGTAATGGGGCGACGCCGGTCCCGTTGGCAATGAAGAATGCCTCGCGCTCGACGGGCTCACGCAACACAAACGTTCCTCCCGGGCCCGTGAATTCGACGCTCGCCCCGCGGGTGAGCTTGCCCAGGTATTGATCGCCCTGTTCCCCGGGGCCCTGCTTCACGCACAGCTCGAATTTCGGAGCTGGTGCAGGTGCGGAAGCGATCGAGTACACACGTTTGGCGGCCCCCCCCCAAAAGGGCACGAGCAGGGATACCCACTGTCCCGGCTGATGGGAGAATGGCTCTTTTCCTTCCACACGCAGGTGGTAAGCGCGTACGCTGGGAGCCAGGTCCTCGATTCGCTCGACGACCGCGCGGCGTCTGGATGGAGGCATCACAAGCTCCTAAAGTCCTGTCATTCTAGCACGTTGCATGGCTCTCTCCAGAGGCTGGAGGTGGTACCGGAGGGGTTCAATTTGACAGATTCCCGGCTATCCGTACCATTGAGCAAAGAATTCATCATTCAATCATTCAACAGAGGGCCAAGACCATGCGCCGGCAAGATCCTGCGCGTCGAAGGAAGATCCTTCAGGCAGCCCGCCGGCGCCTGGAACATTACGGCTACGAAAAAACGACCATGGCTGAAATCGCTTCCGACGCGGGCATGGCGGTGGGAACACTTTATCAATACTTCAAGAACAAGGAAGACCTGATCGTCGCCTTTGGCGAGGAATGCCAGAATCGTTACCTCGATGCCCTGGAACGCATCTCCGGATCGAAACTGCCGCCGCTGGCCCGGTTGAGGGAGTTGATCCGCCTGCGCGTGCTCGAGATCAAACGCCAGATGGAGGCCACGCCTCACGGTGGCGAGATCCTCTTGCGAATGATGCAATCGGGCCACGCCTGCTGCCAGAAGATGCACGACCGCGAAAGACAGATGACCGAGGAGGTCCTTCGCGAAGGGGTGCGGCGGGGCGAGTTCAACGTGGCCGATCCCCTGGAGACGGCCCGAGCCTTCGAATCTGCTTTCTCCGGCTTCATGCCCCCCGCATCGCTCGGGCGTTCGCGACACGAGCTGGAGAGTGAGATCGATGCGCTGTTCAACCTGCTCCTGAACGGCCTCAGGAACACTAACGCTCCTCTGAACACCGATCCACGGGATCGTACCTCGCACCCTGGAGCCGCCAGGTGAAGGATCGCTCCGGAAACTCCCCACCGGGTTCGGGGTGCGGGCAGACGCCCGCCCTCAGCATCCGTAACCTCCACAAGAGCTACGGCAACGTGGAAGCTTTGCGCGACGTGTCGTTTGAGATCCACCCCGGGGAGTTTTTCGGCCTGCTGGGCCCCAACGGAGCGGGAAAGACAACCCTGATCAACATTGTCACGGGCCTGGCCAGACGCAGCTCTGGTGACGTCAGCGTTTTCGGCCATGATGTGGTCCAGGATTACAGAACCACTCGCCGAATGATTGGAGCGGTTCCCCAGGAGCTGGTGTACGACCATTTTTTCAGTGTGCGCCGCACCCTGGTGATCCATGCGGGATACTTCGGCGTGCTCAACCCCGGTCCCCGGGTGGAGGAGCTGCTCGACCGGCTGGAGCTCAGACCGCACGAGAACAAGACGGTGATGCAACTCTCAGGAGGCATGAAGCGTCGGCTGCTGATCGCCAAGGCGCTCGTCCACCGCCCGCCGATGCTCATCCTCGACGAACCCACCGCCGGTGTGGACATCAACTTTCGGCTTTCCCTCTGGGAATTGCTGCGGGAGACCAACGCACAGGGAACAACCATCCTGCTCACCACCCACTACATCGACGAGGCTGAGGAGCTCTGCGAGCGCATCGGTATCATCAATCACGGCAAGTTCGTTGCCCTCGATCGCACACAGAACCTGGTCAGACGCCTGAACGAGAAAAAGGTAACACTGGTGCCACAGCAACCGATCACCGCGCTGCCAGCCTCGCTCACGGATCTCAACGCCACGCTGGAGGACGGCGGCCGCCGCATTATTTTGCACATCAACCACAATACTGCCGATCTGAACGACATACTCCGGCGCATGGCCGATACGGGAGTGCCGCTGATTGACTTCCGGGTGGAGGAAGCCGATCTCGAGGACGTGTTCATTCATTTAACCGCCGGACGCGGTTCCGAAAAATCGGCCACCGGTAAGAGGGCCGGGAAGCAACCCGCCACGCCCCTTCAGCCGGACCGGGCCTGAGGACCATCGATGATGCTGCTCACCATTCCTTTTCGCACGCTGGTCGGCCGCGAGGTTCAGCGTTTCTGGCTGGTCGCCACCCAGACGCTCCTGGCGCCCGCGATGTCCGCCACCCTGTACCTGTTCATCTTCGGATACTCTCTGGGCTCACGTTTTCCCGATATTCACGGCTATCCATACATCCAGTTCATGGTCCCGGGCCTGATTACCATGGGGCTCATCAACAACTCATTTCAGAACACAGCCTCCTCGCTGCTCATCGCCAAGTATGAGGGAAGCATTGTCGACATCCTCACGGCCCCGATTTCTTATGTCGAGATGACGCTCGCTTTCGCGCTCGGAGGCATGATCCGCGGGCTGGGTGTGGGTGCCCTGGTGCTGGTGGTGTCGCGGTTCTTCACGCCCATGCCGCTGGCCCATGGTCTCTACCTGCTGACGCTGGTGATTTTCGCCTCATTCAGTTTTTCACTGCTCGGGTTCCTCGCGTCAATCTGGGCCGAGCGTTTTGACGACATGGCGATGCTCTCCACGTTCCTGCTCCTGCCCCTCACTTATCTGGGCGGGGTCTTCTACTCTCTGGACATCCTGCCTCCGTTCTGGAGGAAGGTGTCGCTTTTCAATCCCCTCCTCTATATGATCGACGGCACGCGGTACGGCTTCCTGGGAGTCTCTGACGTAAACCCCGTGTTCAGCTTGGCACTGATCCTGGCTGTGGCGGGTATTCTGTTCACGACCGCCGTGCTGGTGCTGAAGTCCGGGTACCGGCTGCGAAAGTAGATAACTCGTGTCCACTCTGGCCTTCGGCGCTGAAGTTCGCAATCACCCGATTGAATCGGTCTCCCAGCTGACCGACCTGTACCGCCGTTCGTTCAAGCCCCTTTCACAGCACCGCATTGGACTCGAGCTGGAAGCCCTGCCGGTGCTCTCCAGCGGCATGCCCGTTCCGTATAGCTCTGAATGTGGGCCCAGCATCCGATCGCTTCTGGCGGAGATAGGCTCCGCCCCGGGCGTCCAGCGGGCAATGGAAGGCGAACATCTGATCGGACTGTCGGACGAGCACGGCACGATCTCGCTCGAACCCGGCGGTCAGGTGGAGTTCAGCAGCAGGCCCGCCAGAGACCTCCACGAGCTAAAGATCCTCATGACAGAGCACCTGCGCCGTCTCCGGCAGGCGAGCGCCGTCACCGGCCTGCACTGGATCGAACAGGCCTACCAACCTTTTGCTCGCCTCAGCCAGACGGAATGGATGCCGAAGGAGCGTTACCGGATCATGCGGGCCTACCTGCCGACACGAGGGCGGCTGGCGCTGCGCATGATGAGCCAGACTGCTTCCATTCAGTGCTCTTTCGACTTCTCGGACGAGTCGGACATGGAGCGCAAGTTTCGCACCGCCAACCGTGTGACACCGCTGGTGCAGGCGATCACCACAAACTCACCTTTCCACTGGGGCCGACCCGGCCGCTATCTGTCGCATCGCACGAAGATCTGGGAAGGCACCGACCCCGACCGCTGTGGTCTCCTTCCCATGGCGTTCGGTGAGGGGCCACTGATCGAGCAGTATGTCGAGTACGCCCTCGACGTGCCGATGATGTTTCTCATGCGGGGGGGGCGCTGGATCCCGATGAAGGGCCGTTCTTTCCGGCGCATGCTGAAGGATGGGTACAAGGGGTCGTTGCCGACGCTTGAAGACTGGGGCCTGCATCTGTCGGGGGTCTTCGCTCAGGTGCGTCTGAAGTCGTTTGTCGAGGTACGGGCCCACGACCTGCTCCCGGAGGATCTGGCGATGGCGGTGCCCGCTCTGTGGAAAGGCATTCTGTACGACCGAGCAGCCCTCGATGCCACCTACGAGCTGATGTCGGACGTCTCCTTCGAGCAGGCGGCGGGCCTGATGACGGCCGTGGCACGCCGCGGGCTTGGCCTACGGTTCCTGGGCCGGCCCCTGCTCGATCGGGCTCGCCAGCTGGTGCGGATTGCCTCTGAAGGGCTCAGGCGCCAGGGGCAGATGGGTCCGGGAGGAGACGACGAGCGGTGCTTCCTGGCATCGATTGAATCGCTCCTGGACCGCGGACAGACCCCTGCTGACGCCCTCCTCGAGCGCTACCAGGGCGAGTGGGCGGGCGACCTTAGACGCTCGATCCTCTAAAACCCCAATAAATCGTCTCGGGATAGGTTGCAGGAGGATCTTCCGAACCTAATGTTTGGGAGTGCCATTTCTGATGCGCGGGGGAGAACAGGCTCCGGAGGGTGCGGTTCGGTGCGTCCCATCAAGAGAGAGGAAAGCGCTTGAAGATCCTCATCGCTGACGACAATGCCCTCTCCCGGAAGATCCTGCAGAGCGCCCTCTCCCGGCCGGAATACGAGCTGATTGTGGCCTGCGACGGGAAGCAGGCGCTCGAGAAGATCCAGCAGCCTGACTCAGCCGATTTGCTGATCCTGGACTGGATCATGCCCGGCATGGATGGCGTCGAGGTGTGCCACCATGCTCGGCAGAGCGAGCGGCCCTTGCCCCAGTACATCATCCTTCTCACCTCCCGGGGCGAGAAGAGGGACATCGTGACGGGGCTCGAGGCAGGCGCGGACGATTACGTCACCAAGCCCTTCGACGAGAAGGAGCTGCTCGCCCGGGTCCAGGCCGGGTTCCGGATCCTGAACCTCCAGAGCGCCCTGGCCAAGAGGGCAAAGGAGCTCGAGGAAGCGCTCTTAGAAGTAAAGACGCTCGAGGGTCTACTGCCGATCTGCAGCTACTGCAGGAAAATCCGTAACGACAAGGATTACTGGCAGGAGCTCGAGCTTTACGTCGAGGAACATTCCGACGCCAGGTTCTCCCATGGTATCTGTCCCGGCTGCTACGAGAAGATCGTCAAACCCCAGATCGGTAAAAAGACCAAGCAAACCTGATCCGTTTACATTTCCCGGATAACTAGAAGTACGGTAGGCGACCGCGCCGGCTTCAGCGGCGAAGCAACTCGCTGCTCGACAGGTGCCCGGGGGGCTGCAAGGTTCCGCCATGCCGGGCGATGAAGTCGCGGGCCTGCCGGACTTGCCGGAAAGCAACCATGCTGGGAGCGCAGCGATCGTACGAGAGCCGCAGCGGAGTCCGGGTGCCCGCCTCGCGAGGTGACGGAAGCAGACACGGATTCAGTCGGCTGCCCTCGACCACGTAGGCAGACTCGACATCCAGGAGACCTCCCCCGGCATGGTCTTCGACTTTGAACCGTCGGGCCGGGGTCTCGAGCTTTTCACTGAAGTGCAGCGCACAGCTAAGACAGCATGTCGCGAGCCCCTGGCCGCTGGCGAGAGTCAGTTCCGCGCCCATACCCGGATGGCGCTGGCGCTCACAAACTCCACAGCGCCCTGCCCCCTCGCCGCACCCGAACAGGAGCAGAAGGAACGAGAGGCACCAGCAACGCACCCGTAGCATGATCGATTCGTAGGAGAGACGGCCTGGCCTTCCAGCAGGCCGACGCCCGGATTATAGGCCACGGGACTCTTTTTGCCCAAAGGCCATCTCTCCGGCTGCTCACACGGCCCCATCGCCTCCTCGCCCGGCCTGAAAGAGCTTCGTTTTCCCCAGCCCGATCGATCGCCACGCAAAGAAGAGGGCGGGGTAGAAGATCAGCTCGCCGAGGAACGAGGTGAGCACTCCACCCACCATGGGAGCCGCAATCCTCTTCATGACATCAGCACCCGCACCGGTGGACCAGAGGATTGGCACCAGGGCGAGCAATGTCGTCATGATGGTCATCATCTTCGGACGGATGCGTTGCACGGCGCCCTGATTCACCGCCTGCGCCAGATCGTGATAGGTGGCCATCCTCCCCTCGCGCAAACGCCGCTCGTAGGCCAGATCCAGATACAGGAGCATCACCACCCCGGTCTCCGCGTCCAGTCCCGCCAGCGCGATCAGCCCGACCCAGACCGCGATAGACCAGTTGTATCCCAGCCAGTACATGATCCATATGGCGCCGACCAGAGATATCGGCACCGCCAGCAGGACGATTCCGGTCTTGACGATGGAACCCATGTTCAGATGAAGAATCAAGAAGATCAGGAGCAGGGTGAGCGGAACGATCTTGAGCAGGCGTTTGTTGGCGCGTTGCATGTACTCGTACTGGCCCGACCAGAAGACCGTATAGCCCGGAGGGATCTCAACTTTTTCTCCCACGACTCGTTTGGCTTCTTTCACCCACGAACCGATGTCCCTGTCGCGCAGATCCACATAGAGCCAGGCATTGGGGCGGGCGTTCTCCGACTTGATGGAGGGAGGCCCCTGGTGCATCTCGAGCGTCGCGACCTGGCGCAGGGGGATCTGCGCTCCGCCGGGCGTCGCCACAAGGATGTCGCCAATGCGCTCCAGGCTGTCTCTCAGCTCCCTGGGATAGCGGACACTGATCGGGTAGCGCTCCAATCCCTCGACCGTCCAGGACACGTTCATGCCTCCGATGGCGGATTGAATGACCTCCTGCACATCATCCACCGCCAGGCCGTAGCGCGCAGCGGCCGATCGGTCGATCCTGAAATCGAGATAGTTGCCTCCCATGACGCGTTCCGAGTAGGCCGACAGGGTACCCGGTAGCTCGCGCACCACTGCCTCGATTTCGCGGCCCAACCGCTCGAGCTCCTTCAGATCGGGCCCGGCGATCTTGATGCCGACCGGTGTCTTGATTCCGGTTGAGAGCATGTCGATCCGGGTGCGGATCGGCATGGTCCATACGTTTGTCACACCCGGGAATTGCAGGGCGCGATCCATCTCCTCGATGAGATGCTCACGCGTCATCCCGGGCCTCCACTCGGATACCGGCTTGAGCTGCACCGTGGTCTCTATCATTGATAACGGGGCCGGATCGGTGGCGGTGTCGGCCCTGCCGATCTTGCCCAGAACGCTCTTGACCTCCGGAAAGGAGATCAGGATCTTGTCGGTCTGCTGCAGGAGCTCCCTTGCCTTGGTGATGGAGATGCCGGGGAACGTGGTGGGCATGTAGAGCAGATCCCCCTCCCACAGGGGCGGCATGAACTCGGAACCGATATGCTTCAGGGGAATCCAGGTGCTCGCGACCAGAAGGACCATCGCCACGATCACCCATCCACGCCAGCGCAGCACGATGCGCAGCACCGGGGTGTAGAGAAACCGCAGCAGGCGTGACACCGGATGGCGTTCCTCGCCGCGGATACGGCCACGCACGAACCAGAACATGAGAACGGGAACCAGGGTAATGGCGACGACAGCCGATGCCGCCATGGCGTAAGTCTTGGTGAACGCCAACGGCTTGAACAGCCGTCCCTCCTGCGCCTGCAGAGTGAAGACCGGCAGAAATGAAACCGTGATCACCAGCAGGGAGAAGAAGAGCGCCGGTCCGACTTCCTGTGCCGAGCGCAGGATGATTTCGAAATGAGATCGTTTCCCCCGCCATTCCTCGTAATGCTTGTGCGCGTTCTCCACCATGACGATAGCGGCATCGACCAGAACACCGATCGAAATGGCGATGCCGCCCAGCGACATGATGTTTGCTCCGAGGCCCTGCATGTTCATGACCACGAATGACAGCAGGATTGACACCGGAATGGAGACAATTGCCACGAGAGCGGAACGGAAGTGGAACAGAAAGATAATGCACACGAGGGCCACGATGATCGACTCCTCGATGAGCGTCCGGGTGAGCGTTCTCACCGAACGCTTGATGAGATTGGTGCGGTCGTATGCAATCGAGATCTGCACGTCCTCGGGGAGACCCTGTTTCAGATCGGCGAGCCGTTCCTTGACCCGGGAGATCGTCGACAGCGTGTCCGCGCCCGAGCGCACGACTACGATGCCGCCCACCGTCTCCCCCTGGCCATTCCATTCCGCGAGCCCCCGGCGGCTCGCCGGACCCAGAGCGATCGTCGCAACGTCGCGAAGCAGGATTGGGGTGCCGCCGGGCCCCGTTCCCAGCACAACCTGCTGGAGATCGCGGACACCCTTGATGTAGCCGAGCCCGCGCACCATGAACTCGCGCTCCGAAAGCTCGACCACTCCACCACCGACATCACTGTTCGAGCGCTGGATGGCGGTTCGCACTTTCCGCAGCGACACGCCGTACGCCCGCAGCTTCACCGGATCGACCTCGACCTGGTACTGGCGCACGAACCCCCCGAAGGACGCCACCTCCGCAACCCCTTCCACACCGGTCAGCGCGTACTTCAGATACCAGTCCTGGATGCCACGCAGGTCCGCGAGCGAACGCTCCCCGGAGTTGAGCACGTACATGAAAGCCCAGCCAACACCGGTGGCATCGGGCCCGAGCTGTGGAGAGACTCCGGGCGGCAGCTGAGAGGCGAGGCCTGACAGGTACTCCAGCACCCTCGACCGGGCCCAGTACAGATCGGTTCCGTCCTCGAACAGCACATACACGAAGGAGAACCCAAAATAGGAATATCCACGCACCACCTTGGCGTAGGGGACCGACAGCATGCGGGAGGTGATCGGGTAGGTCACCTGATCCTCCACGACCTGCGGCGCCTGTCCTGTATAGTCCGTGTAGATGATGACCTGCACATCGGACAGATCGGGAATCGCATCCAGGTGGATCTCCCGGATCGACCAGACACCTCCAACGATGGCGCAGACCAGTCCGACCACCACCAGGGTCTGGTTCCTGAGAGACCACTCGATGATTCGGTTCAGCATCGGCAAAGCTCCACCTCAGGGCTAGTGTCCAGAATGGCCTCCAACCATCTTGTTGAGTGCCTCCCTCAGGTTCGACTCTGAATCGATGAGAAATTGCGATGACGTGACCACCTTCTCCCCTTCCCTGACCCCGGAGAGCACCTGGACCCAGTCATCTCCCTCGAGGCCGAGCACCACCTCACGGGGGACAAAGCGCCCTCCTCCGAGGGCCACGACCACGACGTTCCGATCTCCGGTGCGCAGAACGGAATAGCTGGGAACCACAACTGCGTCTCGAGCCAGTACCGGCTCGAACTCCACCGTTGCGTACATGCCGGCGCGTAGCTTGCCGTCCGGGTTGGAGACCTCGATCGTGAGCCTGATGGTCCGCGTCTTCTCGGAGACTTCCGGCTCGATGTAGCGGATTGTTCCGGTGAAACTCTTCCCCGGTGCGTAGGTCAACAGGATGTGCGCGGTATTCCCCGGGCTCAACCAGGGGAGCTGATCCTGAAACACCTCGACGCTCAGCCACATGGAAGAAAGATCGGCAATATGAATGAGATCCATTCCCGGTCGCACGGCCATCCCCTCCAGACCGTGGGTGCGCTTCATGACCATGCCGCTGATGGGGGCTACGACCGCGAGCGATCGGAACACCTCTCCGGTGGTCTCCAGGAGACGCACCTGCTCCGGGCTGATGTCCCAGTAACCAAGGCGCGTCCGGGCAGCCTCCACCAGTGCCTCGGTCCGCTGTCGCACATCGTCGGGCGCATCTTCCATGCGCCGGGAGAAATCGAGTGCCGACAGCAACTCCTGCTCGGTCTGAACGAGTTCCGGCGAATAGATCTCGAATAACGGCGCTCCCTTCTGTACGCTCTGTCCGAGGTAGTTCACGTACACTTTCTCGACGAAACCCTTATATTTCGTGGTAACGGTGACCATCTTTTCCTGGTCATAGTCCAGATATCCCACAGTGCGGATAGTGCGGCTCAGGTCTCTCCTACCTACTGTCTCGGTGAGCACACCCATGTTCTGAACCACCACAGGATCAATCCTCACTACGTTTTCCGGGACGGCAGTCGGATGTGCTCCTTCCTCCCGGCTATGGGGAGCACCTGTTTCCATGGCGCCCCCGGTCTTCTCAACCCTTGCGGGCACCAGCTTCATTTCGCAGATCGGACACGTTCCTGGCTCCTCCATCAGAACCTGCGGATGCATGCCACAGGTCCAGTACGCGGTATCCACAGGCACATCATCGTGAGACATGCCCCGGGGACCGTGCTGCAGAATGCTCCGGGACCAGCCGTCCAGCAACTTCGAGCCGAACGGGTTGATCAGCATCACGGTCGCGAGCCCCATCCCTGCCAGCAACGCGACCGGCATTCCGATCCAGCGGATCCAGGTCCGGGTCGACGAGCCTGCGTGCTTTCTCATGCGATCCTCATCGGGCATGGCTCTGCCCTCCTTCCCCGGCCGGGCGATCGAGAGGGCGCGCGATCACGCCCTCCAGACGTGCCACCGCGATCAGGTAGTCGGCGCGAGCCCGTGCCCCGGCCGTGCGCGCCTCCAGGAGGATCCTCTCGGCGTCAAGAAGGTCGAGCGCGTTGACCGATCCCGTCGCGTAGGCCGACACTGCCAAGCGCAACGACTCCTCCGACTGGCGCACGAGAACGTCGTCGAAGAGACGCAGCTGGCTCCAGATCAGGGGAATGCGCGCCGCCAATTCCTCCACCGAGCGCCGGATCTGCGCCACCAGCTGTTCCTTCTGGCCTTCGACTGCGGCACGCTGCTCGACCGCTTCCCTCACCTGGGCGGTCCGCCGGGCGCGGCGCACCGGGAGGTTGAGACCGACTGATATACCAAGAATGTCCTGCCCGTCACCCTCTATCGAGGCCAGGCCGGCAGCCGGGTCGTCCCGGGATCCCACGAACCCGTAGTTGACGCCGAGCGTGATGTCCGGATCCGAGTCCTTCCTGGCGAGGGCGACCAACGTGGCGGCCCGTTCGATCTCCGCCGCCGCCCGCTCCATCTCCGGACGCCGTTCCACCGCCGCTTTCTCGAGATCGATTCTGTCCAGGGCTACGCGAAAAGGGTCGGGAAGAGGGACAGTTTCGATGCTCGCACCCTCACGGTGGTTGCGGAGGGCGTTGAGCGCCGCCACCGCTCGGGCGCGTTGTTCTGTGATCCTGAGAAGCTTCGTCTCCACGCGGGTGATCTCGGTCTGCACTTTGAGGACGTCCTGCTGCAGACCGATCCCGGACGCATACCGGGCCCTGGCCAGTTCCTCGAAATGTCGCAACGTGTCCCTATCCGACCCTGTCAGGGCATGATACGTGTCGAGGAAACCGATTTCATGGTAGTAAACCCTTGCTTGCGTCAGGCGTTCGAGCCGGGTCGACTCCAGGTGCGCGCGCGCCGCGCTGCCTTCATGGACAGCCGCCCGCTCCCTCAACCCCCGCTTACCAAACCAGGGGAATTTTTGTGACAGGGTGAGAGTCGCCCTCTGCGGCCCCACGCGCGTCTCGGGAGTCTCGAGGTACGCCGTTACCGAGGCGTTCGGGTCCGGAAGCGATCGGGCCTGCGCCGGCCGCTCCGCCACCGACCGCACGCGTGCCTCCAGGGCAGCAAGTCCCGGGTTCCGGTCCAGAACTTCCCGTAGCAGGCCGGCCAGGCGCACGTCCTGCACTTCCGCCAGCAACAGCTGCGAGGGAGTTAGCCGGGGATCCGGACGATCGCCCGCGGCATGGAGGAGCGCAGGGAGAAACGTGGCGAAAAGGAGAGCCATGAGGCTCTTCCGTGTCGCACCTTCCCACTGTGAGGGAACTCCCCCACGGGAGGGTGCGCGGGTGGACGATCGCCTTCCGGCATCCGCAGGCCGGAATCGGGTACGTGCAGATTCAGGACGACAATTCATGATTCCCTCCCGCCCCGGTCCCGCGACCGATCGGAAGCGCTCATGCGCCCCGCCGGACAGGCGGAGTTACCGCGGGCGGATTAACTTCGATGGCGAACAGGTGCAGGAAGCGCCGGTGTGCGCCCAGCGTGGCGGAGGATCAGCGCCTCAGAGGGAGGCTGATGGCAGGTACTGTCTGAAGAGGGTGCAGCCGGGCCACGAGCACCAGGCTCGAAGTTCCGGCGTCGAGTGCGGAAACTGCGGGAACGGGTGTCAGCGAGTCTTCGGAGCCCCCCCCTCGGATCTGGCTACGGGGCTTGGTATCGGCCGGCAGGTTGCCGCTGGATGAAGCCGCGGAACAGCAGGAGCGCTCGGCCTTCGCATGCGGGTTCGAACACGCACTCATCTTGGCACAGCATGCATGGGCAGGTGCCTGAGCGGTGTCCGAGCAGATGGCCGCCAGGGCCGGGGCCAACGGGGCCAGGACCAGGAGGACGAGAAGAGCCGTGAAGGTGGTTCGCCGCATGGGTTCTCAAGGCTGTATTCTTAGCCTACACCTCAATTATAGGTCCGGCAGGACTAATTTCCAAATACCCCATGAAGGCCGACCTCCTGTACACTGGGTGCGGGATTGTGGACCCCGTGCCCCCGGGAAGGCTCATTCTCCAGCTAGCCGGCGCGACCCCCCCTCAGCCTGATGGCACGCCAACCGGGGTCGGCGCTAGGACGGGGCGTGCGACTTTTCCGCCCTTTCGGGCGTGGATCGGATGCGGTCATGAAAATTCTCGTGACGGGTTCGACCGGGCTCATAGGCTCGGCTCTGGTTTCCTCCCTTACCTCGAGCGACCACACGGTGCGGCGGCTGTTGCGCCCCCCCCGGCAGGCCGTCGGCTCCGACGCCGTCTGGGACCCTGCCGCTGGAACCCTCGATCAACAGGCCCTGGAGGGGATCGATGCCGTGGTGCACCTCGCGGGCGAGAACATCGCGGGTGGCCGCTGGACCTCCCGGCGAAAAGCGAGAATCCGGGACAGTCGCGTGAACGGCACGCGCCTCCTGAGCGAGACCCTGTCCCGGTTGCCACGCCCTCCCTCCGTGTGGGTCAGCGCGTCCGCCATCGGCTATTACGGGAACCGGGGAGACACCTCCCTCAACGAGGGCAGCCCGGCTGGCAGTGGTTTTTTGTCCGATGTGTGCCGCGACTGGGAGGCGGCCACGAAGGCAGCGCTTCAGAAGGGCATTCGCGTGGTCAACCTGCGCATCGGAATCGTGCTCAGCCCGGCAGGCGGAGCCCTGGCGAAGATGCTGCTGCCATTCAAGATGGGCGTGGGCGGCAAAGTGGGTGATGGAAAACAGTTCATGAGCTGGATCGCCCTTGACGACATCGTCGGCGTCATCCAGCACGCGCTCACCAACGAACGGCTCACCGGCCCCGTCAATGCCGTGAGCCCCAATCCGGTCACGAACCTGCAATTCACCCGCACCCTCGGCAGCGTCCTGCGCCGCCCCACCATCTTTCCGATGCCCGCCCTGGCGGCCCGCATGGCATTCGGCGAGATGGCCGACGAGTTGCTGCTGTCCAGCACGCGCGTCCAGCCCGCCCGCCTGACGGGGTCCGGCTTCCAGTTCCGTTACCCGTCGCTCGAAAGCGCGCTCCGCCACCTACTCCACACGGACACGGCCCGCAGCGCCGCCTGAGACCTGAGGGTCTGCCGCAAAA
Organism: Acidobacteriota bacterium; assembly: GCA_027295505.1. Classification (GTDB taxonomy): domain Bacteria; phylum Acidobacteriota; class Polarisedimenticolia; order JAPUKU01; family JAPUKU01; genus JAPUKU01. The sequence goes on along the minus strand of JAPUKU010000223.1, from coordinate 3,093 downwards.
CCCGTGGGAAGATTCTCCGGTTCGTGGAGCTTCCGCGAGGTTATGATCTCGCCCCGTGAGATCCACTCCGCTCGGAACCATCGCCGCGTACTTCACCCGCCTGGGATTCACCGCCTTCGGGGGACCGCTGGCCCACGTCGCCATGATGGAGGAGCACACGGTCCGCAAGAGGGGCTGGTTATCCGGACAGCAGTTTGCGGGTGCGCTAGCCCTGTGCCAGCTCCTTCCCGGTCCGGTTTCCACCCAACTTGCCATCCACATCGGCTACCTGCGGGGTGGTTTCCCGGGGGCTGTCATCGCCGGAATCAGCTTCATTCTGCCAGCTTTCTTCATGATGCTGGGGCTCTCATTCCTGTACTGGCGATACGGATCGCTGCCCGCCGTGAGCGCGCTGTTCTATGGTCTCAACCCGGCGGTGATTGCTCTCATCGTGGCGGCCGCGCTGCGCCTGGGGCGGATCAGCGCAACCAGCCGGGCCGCGGCTGCCTGCGTGGGGGCTGCTTTCCTGGCCCGCACGGTGCTCGACATCGACGAGATCCTGATCCTTCTCGGCCTCGGGATGCTGGGAGCCATTGCACCCGGCGGCTTCACCGACGCGCCCGGAACTCTCACGTCTTCCTCCAATCCTTCACAGACAGCAGGAACAGAGGCTGCTCCATATCGGATGGAGGGCTCCAGCCGACTGACCTCACTCGGCACCGCTGGCGGAGCGCTCCTGGGGTTCCCCCTCATCACGAAATCGACGGGGGCCGCAGTGGCGTCGGGGGCGCTGATCCTGACTTTGGCCGTCTTCTTCCTGAAAGCGGGAGCGTTCATGTTCGGCGGCGGATATGTGATCGTTCCGCTGATGGAGACGTTCGCGGTCGAGCAGGCTGCTCTGATGAACCGCTCGGAGTTTCTGGACGGGATCGCACTCGGCCAGGTGACACCAGGTCCGATTCTGATCACCGCAACCTTCGTCGGCTATCGCGCCGCCGGCTTGGCTGGAGCGGCCGTGGCCACGGCGGCCATCTTCCTGCCGTCGTTCGTGTGGATCCTCGCCTGCGCCCCCCACCTGCCGCGTCTCAGGAGCTGGCGACGGGGCCGGGGCTTTCTGGCCGCCGCCAATCCTGCAGCAGTCGGCACCATTGCGGCCGCGGCCTGGTCGCTCGGAGGGGAGTGCCTGGTCGACTCGGCGACCGTGGTCATTGCTACTGCCGTGCTGACCCTCGCGTTGCGCGGACGAGCGTCCTCGTTCCTGCTGATTCTGGGAGCGGCTGCGGCCGGGGTGATTCTGGGCTGAGCGCAGAACTACTCGACCTCGAACATCAGTAACTTTCTTTGGGGATTGGTTTGTAGAGGCGCCGCTTGCCGCGGCACCGGCTCACTTGCTGTCGCGGGATAACTCAGCGTCGATACGCTGTTTGAAGGCGGACAGCGGCTGCGCCCCCACCATCTTGCGACCGTTGATCAGGAAGGTCGGTGTTCCGGTCGCCCCCACTTCCTGAGCTTCTTTCATGTCCTTGGAGATCATCTGATCGATCTCCGAGCTGTTCATGTCGCTGCGGAAGCGATCGATGTCCAGGTCCAGCGTCTTGGCGTGGGCAAGCAGATCGTCTTCGCTCAGCGCCCGGGGGTTGTTGAAGATCAGCTCCCGGAACTCCCAGTACTTCCCCTGGCGGTTGGCCGCCAGGGCAGCGCGGGCGGCGCCCCTCGCGTCGGCGTGGAAGGCGAGCGGCAGATTCTTCGTGACCAGACGGACCTCGTCCGGATACTCTTTGAGAACCTGCTGCAGCGTTGGCTGCACCCGTTTACAGTACGGGCACTGGAAGTCGGTGAATTCGACGATGATGACCGGTGCGTTCTCCGGTCCCTGCGATGCAGCACCCGTCAGATCAACTTTGTAGATCTTGTTGGGATCCTCAGGAGGACGCTGGGGTTTGCTCGCAGTACGGGGCTCATCACGCTTCACATTGGTTCCAACCACGAACTCGGGACGCTTTCCGTTGATCTCCTGCTCGACGATTGGTTTGAACTGCTCGAAGGGGCGCGCGCCGCTGAGGTAGCGCCCGTTGATGAAGAAAGCCGGCGTGCCCGATGCTCCTACAGAGAGCGCCTGCTGGATTTCGCTTTCGACCGTGGCTCTGTACTTGCCGGAGTCTAGGTCGGCGGTGAACTTGTCCATGTTGAGACCGATGTCACGGCCGACCTTCAGGATGTTCTCGCGGGTCAACTCGCGGGAGATCGTGAACAGCTTGTCGTGCATCTCTCGATAGCGCCCCTGGTCGTGTGCGGCGAGGGCAGCTTCTGAAGCCAGCATCGCCTGGCGATGGATGGCGACGAGAGGATGCTGTTTGAAGACGAGCCTCACCTTGTCAGGGTACTCGCGCATGATGCGTTGGACCGTCACCTCCGCGCGAGAACAGAACGGACACTGGAAATCGAGAAACTCGATGATGGTGACGGGCGCGTCCTTGGGCCCAATCGACGGCGAGTCACCGGCTTCGACGTTGTAGACGACCACTTTGCCGCTTGCCGCCGCGAGAGCAGCCGCCGTACGGGCGCTCGGGGCGGCCCCCTGCTCACCGTACATCTGGCTCGCAGCCTCGGCGGGAGCGGTGCCGGTCCGAATGAGGCTGAGGAAACGGGCGATGATCTCCGGCGATCGCGGACAGGTCCGGTCGTCCACGCGGCACCTGGCGAGCGTCATGTTGCAGTTGCAGTTGCAACGCCGCTCGTTTAGGAGACGGATCGCCTCCTCCTTCTGGGACTCGCTCAGTCCGGCAAAGTCAACGTTGGGGATGTCGACGATGTAGTCGGGATGCTCGGCCCTCAGGTCGGCGACCTGCACGAGCCCGCCCACCGGCTGAACATCACCGGCCGTCGCCTGCGCCTGGGGCGGATCTCCGGCGCCGTGCCCAGCAAGGACCCGTGCACCCACAACTCCGACGACCGCCCCTACGGCAACGACGAGCGCCACGTGCAGGGCGCGATGGGCAAGAAGTCTCCCCAAGAAACTGGTAATTTTATTCATTACTTTCGGGATTGTGGCGGCGGAGGCATTCTATCACGCCCGGCCGTGACGTGCCTCGTCCCTCAGAGGCTCGGGGACCT
>JAPUKU010000222.1 GCA_027295505.1 Acidobacteriota bacterium | reverse complement strand
GTGCCCGGGAGAAGGGGCTCGGCGAGGTGGTGTCTATTTGAGGGTTCCGGCCTGAAGAAAGTCGCGCCGGTACCAGACGTGGTGTCGTGCCGGAGGGAGCAACGGATGGACGAGGGAGTCAAGAAGCACTGGAGAGAAGAGGCATCCCGGCCCGAATTCTACGGTGAGCCGGCCGACCGGGCCCTCACCATGATGCGGCCCAGGGTTTACGGAGACACTCCGTCGTTTCTCGAGGTAGCCGTGGCCTGGGAGCCGAAGGATCTCGAGGGTGCGGATGCGGTTTTTCTCGGTATCCCCTGGGAAGCGGATAAGTTCCTGTCACCGTCGAGCTGGACTTCCTTCAGTCCGGCTGAACCGGACCCCAGAGCGATTGTCGGCAGGGGAGGCGCCCACCAGGCCCCGGAGTGGATCCGCAAGTGGTCCATGCAGCACTCGCTGCAGCTTGCCGGCGGCTACTGCCCGGAGGTGGCCCCCGATTTCAGGTTGAGCGATCACTTGAAGATCGCCGATTACCGGGACGTCGAGTTCCGGGCCTCCGATGTGGAGGACATGTCGCACCAGGCGATCGCCCGGGTCTCGGAGATCGTGCGTGCCGGAGCGGTGCCTCTGGTGTTCGGCGGGGATCATGCCATCACCTACCGGGTCGTCAAGGGGATCTCCGACTCGACCGAGGGCAAGATCGGCATCGTCCATTTTGACTCGCACTACGATCTCGAGTGGGGAGCACGGCTGAACGCGGGTAACCAGTTCGCCCGCATTCTGGACACCTGCCGCGTCGAGCCGGAAAACATGGCGATGATCGGCATCCGGGGCACGGGAATCTTCAACTCGCCTCGGATGCACGAGATCGCCAGGAAAACCGGTATCAGCGTCTTCACGCTTGGTGATGTCGAGAAGCTTGGCATGGAAGAAGTGATCCGTCGTTCTATCGAAATTACCATGCGCGGCACGGATCGTGTCTATATCACGCTCGACGTGGACGTCATCGAGCCCGCTAGCTTTCCCGCCCAGAAATATCCCGATCCGTTCGGCCTCACCGCGAGGCAGGTACGGGACGGCCTACGGACACTGTCAACGGAGACCCCAATTGCCGGGTTTGACATGTGCTGCATCGGTCCCGCCTACGATCACATGGGGCTCGGGCTGATGACGGCCTGCCGCCTCTACCATGAAGTTCTCAAGGGCATGGCCGTGCGCAAGGCCAGGCGAACAAGATAGGGGTGATCCGCCATGAAATCCCTCACACGCTACCTGAAATTCCGCGTTCCGGAGAGAATGGACTTCATCAACATCACGTCACAGGTGGAGGAAGCTCTCGAGGAGAGCCGTGTGCAGGAAGGATTGTGCCTCGTCAACGCAATGCACATCACGGCCAGCGTCTTCATCAACGATGACGAGCCCGGCCTGCACCATGACTACAAGCGCTGGCTGGAGGAGCTTGCACCCTTTGACCCGAGCCCGGAGCGCTATCACCACAACCGCACCGGGGAGGACAATGCCGACGCGCACCACAAGCGCCAGATCATGGGGCGTGAGGTCGTGGTCGCCATCACCAAAGGGCGACTTGATTTTGGCCCCTGGGAGCAGATCTTCTACGGCGAATTCGACGGCCGTCGCGACAAGCGCGTGTTGGTGAAAATGATCGGCGAATAGCGTCGCGGCCCCTCGGCGGCTCAGGTCTGGCCGGCCTGAGCCAGTCGCGTGCGCACCGACCGCGCCAGTCGCTCGAAGTCAGCATAGGCCATCGACACCGTCTCGATGTGTGAGCCGGCGTTAAAGACAATCCGCTGATGGGTCGCGAGAGATTCGTCGACGTACGTCTTGATCCCCCAGAGGTTCCCGAAAGGAGGCATGGCGCCTCGCTCGCACCCCGGAAACAGTCTCTCGACTGTGGCTTCAGACGCCAGAGAAATCTTCTTTGCCCCGAGAGCCGAACGGGCCACTCTAAAATCGACACGCAGCGGGGCGGGCAGTACGGCCAGGACGCTGGAGCCGTCCACATTGAGCACCACGACCTTGGCAAGCTCGTAGCCGCTCACTTTCATGACCGCCGCCACTTCCTGAGCGGTGTACACCTCGGCGTGCTTCTGGCTCTGGAAGGGGACGTTCTGGCCGCGCAACCAGGCGATGAAATGCACGGCGCGCTGCACCGGAGGCGGTTTAGACACGCGGCCGGGCGAACCTGTGCGGGCCTTGGATTTTCTCTGGCGTTTCCGATCGGTGGTCTTCTTGACGGTGGTTTTTCGCGCGCGAGCCGCCTTGCCCCGGACGGCAGTTTTTCGCCGGGAGGACGCCTTCTTTGGCTTGCGCCGCGCACGGGCTGCCGGTCGCTTCCGCTTTGCTGTGGAGCGCGGAGGTTTGCGCCGGGCCCGGCGGGTGGCTCGTTTGGGCTTGCGACTCCGGGAAGAGGAGGAGGATCGACTGCGTGAGCTGCGGTGTGCGGCCATGGGCGCCTCCCTTCGGCTCTATCCGAGCCGAGTAACGCCGGCCGTTCAGGCAGAGGCCGGCATGAACTGTGCCGCGAAGCAATCGGACGACAGCGTTTTGCCCGTTACGTGAACCACGAGCTCGCGCCAGTGCATCCGGGCGCCCTGGTTCAGCATACGCTGGCTGAGGTAGGCGCCGGCCTTCGGTTCGTCCACGAACGCCCGCGCGTATTCCTCCTGCGCGGGCCCGCCGGCGAGATGTCTTGCCAGCGCGCGTTGCATCTGCGAGGCGAGCATCTCGCCGAGCATGTAGTTGTGGTAATACACGGGGTGACTGATGATATGGATCTTGGATGACCAATCCCCATCTTTACGATTCTTCGGCCGGCGCAGACCCTGATACCGCTCCACGAGGTCCCACCACAGAGCGTTCAGATCGCGATCGGGGTTTTCGTAGAGGCCCTTCTCGAAGCGCATCATCACCTGTACCCAGCGTGAGAGCACCATCAGGTCATAGCGCAGCATGCGCTGCCCCGCTTTACCATACTTGCGCGCCTCAGCCGCCGGCAGCTTGAGAAGAAGCCTGGCGAACTCCTGGCACCGTGAACGTCGGCCGAAGAACATGGCCACTGCCTCGGTGGTCAGCGTGTGGGCCGCCATCCTGAGCACGTACGGCAGATTCGGGTCGATGTTCTTGTCGTAAATCGCGTGGCCCAGCTCGTGGAGCATGGTGCCCATCCACTGCTCGTTGTCACGAACGTTTGCCAGTATGCGGACGTCCCCGTGGCGGTCGATGTCGATACAGTACGCGTGCTGCTCCTTGCCCTTCTTCTCGTAGAGATCACTGTCTTCCAGCACGTCATCGGCTGCGAGCCCGATATGCCGGAAGAAGTCGCGCGACAGACCTACTACGTCACGACCCTTGAAGGGATTGTCAAGGTCGTAGTCAACAATGAAGGGGGCTTCCTGGAAGAAGGGGTCGGAGTAGTGCCACGGCATCAGATCCGCAACCGGCACGCCGAAGCGTTTGGAGAGAGCGGCATCAATCTCTGATTTGGCCTGCCGGAAGGGAGCATCGGTGTTGGAGGCGAGCTCGTCAAAAAGATTGCTGAGCTCCTGCACATCCTGTTCCTGCAGAATAATTGACATGTTGTAGAAGTTCTTGAAACCTAGATGCTGAGCGGCCTGGTTGCGCATTTTCACGACTTCCCGCAGCAGATCGGCCACGGTGGCCCCGACCTGCTTGCTGGCCTCCCAGGCTGCCCGGCGCTTCTCCGAGCTGTTCTCGTGTCGCAGGATGTCGCGGAGTTGGTTATCGGTGACCTCGCGCCCATCCAGCCGGGCCCGGAACGTGTTGAACACGCTCTCGGCCTCCATGGCCTTTCGTACCATCGGCTCCATCAGGTTCTGCGGAATCTGGTTGCCGAGGTACTCGAGGTACAGCAGATCGAGCTGGCGCCGGAGGAGCGGATCCATAACCTCTCTGGAGTCGCGCAGTCGCTTGAGCTCGATGAACTCCTGGGTGTCAGAGTAGAGCTTGCGAAACTCGATCTGCAGTGCCGCCGCCTGCTGATAATCCTCGGAACGGCCGCTGATGGAAGCCGTCCAGTGGGCCAGGCAGGTGTTGCGGTGAAGCGGCTCCAGCAGCTTTACGTGGCGGTCAATCCATTTGCTTGCAACCGTCTCCATGTCCAAACGCGTCACCCTCCATCAATTCCCCGTCCGCTGGAGGATCGGGGACTGTGAACGGGGCTTCTCCGCTCAGGCTCCCAGAGCTTTCGCGGCCCTATCGTACTCCTCCGGCTTGACCCACAGGATGCAGCCGTAGCGTCCCGCCCCCGCGGCCACGGCGTTGGTGGCCACGACGTTGATGTTCTCGTCGGCCAGCTTCCGGAACACCTCGCCCAGGGCGCCCGGACGATCGTCGCCCTGGATCAGAAATGCATGCTTGCGCGGGCTCAGTTCCAACCCCTTTCCGCTGGCCGCCCGCAGGAGCGCTTCCTCCGCTTCGGCCACGAACACCGCCTGCGCTCTGCCCTCCTGGGCCGGGAAGGCGCTGAACGCCAGCAGGTTCACGCCCGCCTCCTTCAAGGCTCCGGCGATCCTGAAACCTTCGCCCGGTTTGTGATCAATGATGGCGTATCGATAGTCAATCCTGCGAACCGTGTCGGCCATGAAGACCTCCCCGGCAACCCGTTTGCGTCTGCTCGGGTGCGTGGGCTCAACCGGGCCACCCGGCTCGGCTGGGCCCGCACGGTGCTATTCGGTGGGTTGCCCTGATTTGCCCCAAACCTAGCACAATCGGTCGGGTCGTTGCCAGATGGATCGGTAAACTCAGGGAAACTCCCGGCTGCGAGGCAGAAGCAGGTCAGGGCTTCAGGTTGAAGACGAAGCCGTACGACACCCTAAAGTCCTTTTCTTCGAAGCCAAAGCCGTCTCCGTTCTCATTGGTGAAGGAGAACCGCGCGTCGATGCGGATACCGACCTTGTATGTGAAGTACGCACGGTACCCCATGCCCACGTCGAGCACTTCGGAGACCACGCTCGTCCGTTCGTCACCGGACGGGGTGCTCACGATGATGTCCTCGTCACGGATTCCCACACCGACCAGAAAAAAAGGGCGGTGCGCGTCCTTGCCCCCGTTAAAAATGAAGTCGATCGTCAGGAAATCAAGATCGGCATTCTCGATCTGATCCTCGCCGGAGGTGCTCATGGCATCATAGTTGACAGCCAGCTCGAAGATGTCGTTGATGCAGTAACCGAGATTTACGCCCCAGAAGTCATCGTCCTGCAGAACGTCGCTGTCGAAGAAGCGTGTTCTTCCCAGGTGTACGCCGATCTCCCAGTCGCCCTTCTCGTTGCGCGCCTCGAGCGGCGAGGGCAGCACCAGTGCCGTCAGCACCAACGTGATGAGCCGAGTGCGGATCGAGACCATCAGTTGCCATCCATCAGGGTTCACTTGCGCACCGGGCGGCCGCTAAGAGCCCCGGGGGGGCAGGAATTGTTCCCCGCGGTGGCCCCGTCTGTCAACGGTGTCCACAACCGCCCGCATTTCTTGCCGCAGCTGCGGAAAGGTGGGCTCCCGCAAAATATGGTAAAAGAAAGCGCACGGAATGGCGAACACTGCCCGGCGATTGGCCATGGACCGCAAGACCCGCACTCTTCTCATCAGCTCCGAGGACGGGCCTGCTCTGGCGCGTCTCATCCGGGCGGCCCGGCTCCCGGGATTGCGGATCTTGAGGGCGGCGAGCGCCGGCCGATTTCGCGTTCTGCTGCCCCGCGCGCATATCGTGCTCGGGGAGCCCCACCGCATCGTCTCCCACCTGACTCACGCGTCCGCGCTCGAGTGGGTGCAGTCGACCTGGGCGGGCGTCGAGAGACTCGTGGAGCCGTGCCGCCGGATGCGCCTGGCTCTAACCGGCGTGAAGGAAGTCTTCGGACCGCTGATCAGCGAGTACGTGATGGCTTACGTTCTGGCCATCGAGCGCGGCCTTTTCGACATGCGAGCCCGGCAGATCAGGCGGCAGTGGATCGATCGCCCCTACCGTCCGCTGCGTGGGCTCGAGATTGGGATCCTGGGACTGGGGTCGATCGGTGTCGAAGTGGCGGCCACAGCCCGCTGTTTCGGGATCCGGGTGCGTGGCCTGCGGCGCAGCGGACGTCCTGTGCGGGGTGTGACGGTTTTCTCTCCGGGAAGAATGACTGAGTTCCTGCGGAATCTCGATTATCTGGTAGCCACACTCCCGATGACGCCGCAGACGGAATCATTTTTCGATCGCCGTTTCTTCAGCCGGATGGATCCGCGAACCGTATTCATCAACGTGGGCCGCGGCGCGCAGGTTGTGGAGGAGGATCTGGCCGCGGCACTTCGCCGGCACCGGCTGCGCGGGGCGGTCCTGGACGTGTTCCGCAAGGAACCCCTGCCGCGCACGAGCCCGCTCTGGCGGCTACCGGGTGTCTACATCACGCCGCACAATGCGGCCGAGTTGTTTCCCGAGCAAATCGCGCCGATCTTCATCGAGAACTATCGCCGTTACAGGGCGGGACGCCGCCTCCTGCACCGCATCAATCTCCGCAAAGGATACTGATCAGGCGTCAGAAGATTGTTTAACTGAGTACCGCCCCGTCCACACGTAGAGCAGTGAGCCGATGGCGGCGGTCGCCACGCCGAGCAGCAGTGCCGCCCAATCCCCACTCAGAAGCACCCAGATACACAGGACTGCGGCGACAATCGGCACCAGGCTTCCTCCGGGCACCGTGAACGGTGCCGCGCCCTCCCGACGGCGCAGAACCAGAACCACAGCGATGGTCGACAGGTAGGGCACCATGCGGGCAATGGCGGAGAGGATCGCCATGCCCTCGAAAGTCCCCACGAGGGCCAGCGCCAGACCGACCACACCCTGCACGATCACCGCTTCGAACGGGGTGTGGAACCGGGGGTGAACGCGTGACAGGGCGCGAGGCAGATGGCCGTCCCGCGCCACGGCGAAGAGCAGCCGCGGCGTGGTCAGCATGATGCCGCTCTGGCAGCCCGCGATCGAGATCACGGCGCCCACCGTGACCAGGACGCCTCCGAACGTGCCGAGAAATCCCTGGGCGGCGTCCGCTATCGGGGTGGCGGAGGCGGCGATGCCGGGGAGCGTCCCCAGTGCGACCAGGTGAACGGCCAGGTAGATGACGATCACCAGCGCCTGGGTTCCGAGCACCGCGCGCGGGATGTTGCGTTGCGGCGCGACGACCTCCTCGGCAGGGAAGGTGAGAACCTCGAAGCCCCCGTACACATAGAAGAGAAAGAGCGTGGCGCGGCCGAACTCAGAGAGTGTCGGCAGCGATGAAGGCGTGATCCGGGCGGCCTCAACGAAGGAGGCTCCCGCCGCCACGAACACGAGGAGTGGAACCAGCTTGACGAGCGTGAACAGGTTCACGGTGCGAGCCCCCTGGCGCACCCCGATGGCATTGATGAACGTCAGTCCGCCGAGCAGCAGGCAGAGCAGGAGCGCTCTGCGCCAGCCAGTATCGAGCCCGGGCCACAAGAAGGCGCAGTACCTGGCGAAGCCATCGGCCAGAGCGGCGAGCGCCGTCATGCGTGCCAGCCAGGTGAACCAGGCGATCTGAAATCCTGTGTGGGGGCCAAACGCGTGACGTGCGTACAGAAAAGGTCCGCCCGCGCGGTCGAAGCGGCTTCCCGCCTCGGCGATGCACAACGCCACGAGTGCCACCAGGCCACCGGCGAACAGGTAGATGAGCGTTGAAGCGGCGCCGGCCATGCGTGCCACAGTGGCGGGGGCCAGGAAGATGCCGGCCCCGATGACGCCATTGATGCCGACGGCTAGCATGTCGCCTGCGCTGAGCGCGCGCAGCAGGCGAGGGCGCGCGGGTTCCTGCTGGAGCCCGGCGTCTGAGCTCATGCTCGCGGCGCCCCGCTCGGATGGCGTTGTTTCACAGTGTCGGTGAAAAGTTCTGCTGTCAGGTTCCGGATCTCCGGAGGATCCTGGATCAGATCTGCCGACAGGGTGCGCGGCAGTGGCAAGACTCTAGTGGAGAGTCTTCAGGAGCGCAAGCGCCCGGGGATCTTTGAGGCGTGTGATTTGGCGCTCAATGTGTCGTAGGGAATCCTGGCGCTCTTGTGGAGGCTGGCTGTCAATCTCTTGCCACTTGTCGCGCAGGACGACGAGCAACGCCGCCAGCACCGCGTCCCGCACCTCGGGATCCTTCTCGCGTCCGTAACGACTCCTCAAAGCATAGTAGGCCTGCGAGTAACCGTAACGGGGAAGCTGGATCGCCGCGGCCGCGCGTTCCTCCAGGTCGTCGCCGTTGAGCATCTCTTCGAGGCGGCGCACCAGCGATCCCGAACCCTTGATGAGCGTGGGAGCCTGAACCTTGAGCGAGGGGCTGCGCGCCTTGAGATTGATCTCGTAGTACGGACGGCGGTGTTTCTTCTTATCGACGAAAAACGAGGCGGAGTACTGTGATTTGAGCTCCTCCCCGATTTCATCCAGCACGGTCTCGATGCCGTCCGTCTCCAGGATCCATCGGCCGCCGCTGCCGGTGGCCAGGCGGCGCAACGATGGAGTGCTCTGCACGATACGCGCGTCCTGAAAGTGCGGGATGATCCAGTACAGGGTGATCGGCGCCCGGCGCGTCTGGTCCATGACGTTGAGTGAAGCCGGTGTGGCTGTCAGCGAGGACCGACCCGCCGTGGCCTGGCCGTCGCTGTATAGGATCACCACCCGCCGGCCCCGGCGTCTCGCGAGGCGATCGAGCGCCTCCCCGATGGCATCGTACAGGTTCGTGCCGAGGTCCGGAGCGGGTACGGAGACCAGGGCGTCATGTAGCGTGCGGGGATCGCTGGTGAAATCAGTGCGAATCTCGTAATCGTTCGAGAAGGAGATGATCATCATTTCATCTTCGGTCCGCAGGTGATCGAGGAGACGCTGGACCGCAAGAAGGAAGCGCTCGCGCTCGATGAGGCGCATGCTGCGGCTGACGTCGAGCAGCAGCGCCACGCTCAGCGGCCGCCGCACGCCGCGGTCGTGGGTGTCGGAGACAGCCGCTGCTTTCCGGCGTCCGCCCGTTGCGGTCTGTCGCACGTGGTCCGCCGGGCGGCGCCGCCTCTCCTCAACCAGGGTCTCGATGGGGACGGCGCTTCTGTCCACCTCGAGCTGGAAGTCACCCCGGTCGAGGCCACGCACGGGCCGTCCGTCCGAGCGGGTCACCACGAAGCTGATCTCGATCAGATCGTACGGCTCATCCTCGACCTCGACCCGTTCGCGGACCGCCACGCGGGTGGTCTCCATGCTGGCGCGGGCCGGGGCGCGCCCGGGCACATGCGCCACCACCTCGATGTGGTGAGAGAAGAACTCGTACCCCGCGTCCCACTCGTAGGCGTAAGGCGAATCTCGATCTTCGGCGCACCGTTCGCCATCCAGGAAGAACTCGACTCGCTCCACCGCCGTCCCCGGGGGAAGCACGCTCACCTCGATCCGCGCGGGGCCGAACACCACCCGGCCCGGGGCCGGCGACTCGAAGCGCACCTGGAGGGGCAATTCCTTGGAAACCCGGTTGGCTTCCGGTTCACCGATGGCGGGTGAGGTGGTCTCTGTGGTTGGGGGGGCTGCAGAATCCGGCGCGCTGGGGGGTAGAACAGACCCTCCCAGCAATACCCCCATCAGGGTCAGGCTGAAGAGGCGTGCCATGCTTTGATCGTACCCCCCAAGGGCAGCAAATTACACAGGTCGCTAGCATTATAATGTCTGCCGAAACGTTTATAATGCGCCCCTCGTGAGCACAAGCTCTTCACTCCCTTCTCCACTTCCGAAACGAGGAGCTATCGCCAGCGTGGCGATTGCCCTGACCTCATGGCGCACGGCCTCGGTGTCGCTACTGTCGTTCTCCTCAGGTCTGCCGCTGGGTCTGGTCTGGATCGCCATTCCCGACTGGCTGCGAAGCGCTGGTGTCGACCTGCGCTTCATTGGTCTGGTAACGCTCGTTCAGGCTCCGTGGAGCTTCAAGGTCCTGTGGTCACCGCTCATGGATCGCTACCACCTGCCGGGCATGGGACGCCGGCGGGGGTGGGCGGCACTGGCCCAGGTGGCGTTGTTCTCGCTGACGCTGGCTCTGGCCGGGGTCGGCGACAACCCGGAGGTGCCCTGGATCGTGCTGGCATTCGGTCTGGCCATCGCTGTGGCCTCGGCGAGCCAGGACATCGCCGTCGATGCGTATGCGGTTGACGTGCTGAGACCCGAGGAGCACGGAATCGCTGTGGGTGCGCGCACTGCTCTCTACCGCGCGGCGATGTTCGTAGCCGGGGGAGTGAGCATCACGCTCGCCGGGATGACGTCGTGGCCGGTGGTCTGCACCTTCCTGGCCTGCCTCTACTTACCAATGCTTTTCGTGACCTGGAAGGCGCCCGAACCGGAGGATAAACCAGCCGAGCCCAAGACGCTGTACGAGGCGTTGTGGCTGCCGTTTCTGGGCTTTCTCAGCCGCCGCCGAGCCCTGGAGATCCTGGCTTTCGTCTTCTTCTACAAGTTCTCCGACAATCTGGCCGGAGCGCTCCTGCGGCCCTTCCTGGTCGACATGGGGTTCTCATCCTATGACCGGGGTGTGGCGCTCGCCACGGTCGGGCTCATCGCCACGCTGGTCGGGACTTTCCTGGGCGGCGCTCTGACCACCTCAATCGGGCTGGGTAACGCGCTCTGGGTGTTCGGTCTGCTGCAGATCTTCTCGAACATCGGCTACATCTTGATCGCCCGAGTGGGCATGCACCGGCCCCTGATGTACAGTGCGATCACGTTCGAGACCCTGACGCAGGGCATGGGCACGGGCGCCTTCTTCGTGCTCCTCCTGCGCATGACCCAGAAACGCTTCTCGGCCACCCAGTACGCGATCTTCTCGAGCCTGTTCGGGCTGCCGCGCATTGTGTCTGGGCCGATCAGCGGCTTCACGGTCGACGCGCTGGGCTGGGAACCGTTCTTCTGGATCACAATCTTGGCCGGCATTCCAGGAATGATCCTGCTGCAGCGTTTCTCGCCGCTGGGTGTTCGCGAGCCACGCTTCGAGGTCGAGCCACCGCGCGACGAACGCAGGCTCACGCCTTCAGCGATTGCCAGTCGCGGCCTGATCGGTGGCGGTGTCAGCCTGATCCTGTCGGCCCTGTGTGTCGCCAGCATGGCGGCGCTCAGGGGTCTGGCCGATAATCCTGGTAGCGGCTTTGACCTGCTGGGAGCGCTCCTGGAGATCGCCCTTCCCTCCGGGGCGGTCGCCTGGCTCAAGCTCGCGGGAGTATTGAGCTTTGCCCTTTTCGGAGGGCTCTGCACCGCGGCTGTTTTTGCTGCCCGCCACGGCGCCGCCCGTGATCTGCACGCCTGATCCGAGCTTCTTCTGATGCGGGTCCGACAAGCCCGCACCCCGGTGAGCCGGCATTGATTACCCGGGCGACCGCGGCTACAATAGCGCCCACCTGAAATCTGTTCCATCCACAACACTTTCCACTCCCTTTGAGGGCGGAAGGAGGGTTGTTTGCCATGGCTGAGAAGAAACCTCCGGTAATCCCGGACGAGAAGGTTGCTGAACGGCTGAAGGCGGAGCTTCCGAACTGGTACCTGGAAGGAAAGTGGATCCGCCGCAAGTTCAACACGGACGGATGGCCGACAACGCTCATGCTGGTCAACGCCATTGGGTTTCTCTGTGAAGGCGGCTGGCACCATCCCGATCTCGAGGTCACCTGGGGCAAGATTTGGGTCAAGCTCTGCACCCATTCCTCAAATGGCATCACCGAGTGCGATTTCGAAATGGCGAAGCGCATTGAAGAGGTCGCGATCTGGAAGCCGGTGGACGGCTCCGCCCTTCAGGGGAATCCCAACAAGTGGGTTCGCTGAGTTCCGGTTCGCCCGAACCGACCCCTCCCGATGCCGGAGACACGGCCTCTGTGTCGCCGGCGACGCCGGCCACTTCGCGTCAGCGGCCGGCCGTCTCCACCCCGCAAGAGGAGCGTCTTTTTGACGCCTGTGCCGAGCCGCTGGGACGCGACCGGGATCCGCTCGACGATCTGGCGCTTCTGCGCAACGCGTACCGCCCGTTCCTGTTGCACAGTGGATCGGACCTGGCCGGACGCGGCCGTTTTTCGATCCTCGGCTGCAGCCCGTTTCTGGAGTTCCGCTACCGCTCGGGCCGCGTGCTGATCACCGGCAAGTCTCCCCGCCGGCTGAAGGCCGATCCCTGGCACACTCTGCGCAGCCTGCTCTACGGTGTACGCACACGCGCGCTCAGCGGCATGCCGGTGGCGGGACTGGCGGTGGGGTACCTCTCCTATGACCTCAATCGCACGCTCGAGAGGCTGGGCGAGCCACCCGGCGGAGCCCTCGGCCTGCCCGAGATCTACCTGGCGTTCTATGACGCTGCCGCAGTCTACGACCGGCGCTCCGGGGAAGCGGTGCTGGTCGGAAGCGACGCTGGTGTGGGGGGGGCGCCGGCCCGGGCGCAGGGGGCGAGCGCCCGGCGTGCCGTGGCCTCTTTACGGCACCGTCTGGAATCACCCGCCGGACGAAGCGTCGTCACCGCCGCGCCCCGTCTTCGGGAGCAGCTCGTCTCGCCGCTCGACAAGAGCGCGTACGCACGCAGGGTCGAGCGTGCGCTCGAGGCGATTGGACGGGGTGAGATCTACGAGATCAACCTCTCGCACCGCCTGGAAGGTTCCATGGCCGGTGACCCGATCGAAGCCTTCCGTGTCCTGTCCCGCCAGCACCCCGAGCCGTTCTCGGCGTATCTCGATCTCGGGACGGAGCAGATCCTGTCGTTCTCTCCCGAGCGCTTCGCCTGCTTCGACGGTCGCGTGGTCACTTCCAGCCCGATCAAGGGAACGGCACCGCGCGGGTTCACGCCCATGGACGATGCCTACCAGTCGCTGGTGCTGGCCAGTAGTGCTAAGAATCGCGCCGAGAACGTAATGATCGTCGATCTGGTGCGAAACGATCTGGGGCGGATCGCAAAGACCGGTGGTGTGTGGGTAGAGTCATTGTGCACCACCGAGACGCACCCTTCGGTGCACCACCTGGTGTCGACCGTGTCGGCTGAGATCGATCCCCGCTACGACGGTGTCGATACGATCCGCGCCCTGTTTCCGGCGGGCTCCATGACCGGAGCCCCGAAGATCAGCGCCATGGAGTGGATCTCGCGCCTCGAGCCCACCCGCCGTGAGATCTATGCAGGCAGCCTGGGCTATTTCTCGTTTGACGGCCGCTTCGACCTCAACGTGGTGATTCGCTCCCTGATCCTGCAGACGGATCACGTGTGGCTGCAGGTGGGGGGAGCTGTGGTCGCTGACTCCGATCCGATCGAGGAATACCGTGAAACACTGGAGAAAGGACGCGGGCTGATACAGGCCCTAGGACAGCGTGTGCGCTTCTAGCCTGCGCATCCTGCTCTACGAGTATTTCTGTGCCGGTGGCGGCGGCACGCGGATCGATCCTGCTGTCTTAGGTGAAGCCCGCGCCATACTGGCGGCACTGGCCGAAGATTTTTTGCGGCTGCCGGGCGCCCACCTCCTCATACTGCAGAGACCCGGCACGTCGCTCGATCTTCCCCCACCCCATGAGTTACGCAGCGTGGCGGCACACGGCTCCGCTGGCAGCCTGAAACGGGCGCTGGAGCAAGTGGACGCTGCCCTCGTTGTGGCACCGGAGCGGGGAGGTGTTCTCGAGAAGCTCACGCTTCAGGTGGAACAGAGCGGCGTGATCAATCTGGGATCTTCCTCTCTGGCAGTGAGCGTAGCGGCCGATAAGTGGCACACGTACCGTGCGCTTAAAAGTGCCGGCGTTCCGCAGCCGTGGAGCGTACCCATCCAGGCGCGCCAGGCGCTGTCCGGCCAGTGGATCGCGAACCGTCCGGCAACGGCGCCGGCAAGCCCGTCGCACCGCCGGCAAACGGAGAACACGCGCCGCCGCAGCGAGTGGATCGTCAAGCCGCTGGATGGATACGCCTGCCGGGGGCTTCACGATCTTAGCGGCGGCGGAAAACTGGCTGATGCTGTCAACAGCGCCCGCACTCACTCCAAGCGTGCCCAGGTTCTTCTTCAGGAAAGGCTCCACGGAACCGACGCCAGCGTGTCGCTTCTGGGCAACGGCAGGCAGGTGGTGGTCCTGAGCGTCAACCGCCAGCGGCTGAAAAAGGGCGCTCACTACGAATATGTCGGAGGCGAGGTGCCGCTCCAGCACCCACAGGTGGCTCTGGCCGCTCGCGTGGCGTGTGACGCGGCGCGCGCCATCCCCGGTCTGCGCGGTTATTTCGGAGTCGATGTGTTGCTCGACCGGAAAGGTGCCTGGGTGGTGGACGTGAACCCGCGCCTGACCACGTCGTACGTGGCCGTGAGACGGGTGCTGCGCGCCAACCCCGCGGCCTGGATCCTCGAGGCAGCCCGGAGTGGCCGCTTGCCGCGCCAGGTGCGTCTCAGAGGAAGAGCGAGGTTCACCCTACCGTGCGCGAGTTCATCGGCTGGGACATTGGCGGCGTCCATCTGAAGGCGGCGCGCCTGTCGTTTCGCGACGGGCGACTGGCGGAGGCGCGTACAGCCATGCGCTACTTTGAGATGTGGCGCACCGCTGATCGACTGCCCGCGGCGCTACGCGACATGTCGCGGGATCTCGGGGCGCGCGATGCCTCGCATGCAGTTGCCATGACGGCCGAACTGGCCGACTGCTTTCCCTCTAAGCCCAAAGGGGTTCTGGCGATAGTTGCCGCGACCCGCGAGGCGCTGGGCCAGGAGCCGCTGCGCCTGTGGAGCACCCACGCGACGTTCGCCTCTGCCCAGGAGGCGGCCCGGGAACCCGAGGCCTTCGCTGCCTCGAACTGGCTGGCCACCGCGGAGGTGGCTGCGCGCTGCACGGGTGAAGGCGTGCTGGTCGACATCGGCAGCACCACCACTGACATCGTGCCACTGGTCTCGGGAAGGCCGCGTCCGCGGTCCCGTGATGACACGGGGCGGCTCACCATGGGCGAGCTGGTTTACACTGGAGCCCTGCGCACACCGCCGGCCGCGGTCAGCTCCGAGGTCCCTCTTCGCGGTACGTGGTGCCGCCTGAGCTCGGAGCTGTTCGCGACCATGGCCGATGTCTATCTGGCTCTCGGGCGCCTCTCGAGCAAGCAGATCACCGTGCCCACGGCGGACAACGGGCCGGTCACGCTGGAGGGCGCGCGCGCGCGGCTGGCCCGTCTCGTCTGCGCCGACCCTTCCGACATCGAGGCGGACCAACTCAGGCAGATGGCGCTCCATCTCGAGAGTGCCCAGATCCGGCAAATCGAGCAAGCCGCCCGACAGGTTCTCTCCTGGGGGACCTTCACGCGCGAACCGGTGCTGATCGGAACCGGAGTGGGCAAATTTCTCGTTCCCCATCTTGCGGCCCGCCTGGGACTCCCGTGCCGGGATCTCTCCGAGCTCATTCCGCTCTCCGATCCACAGCTTGCGCCGGCCACCTGCGTGGCCCTCCTGCTCGCCGAGGAAGCCCTCGGCGAGCGCGGCCCCGAAATGTGGAAGCTGCGCGAGTGAACCAATCCCAGAAGTTCTGGGATGCGGTCATCAAGGTTGGTGGCAGCCTGCACAGCTCGCCCACGCTGCGTGGTCTTCTTGGCGTGCTCGCCGAGCGTGCGAGCATTGAACACCTCTTGGTCATTCCCGGCGGCGGGCCGTTCGCCGATGCGGTGCGACGAAGCTTCAGGCGTCTCCGCCTGAGCGAGAAGGGCGCGCACCGGATGGCGCTGCTCGCCATGGATCAGTTCGGGCTCCTTCTCGCCGACCTCGAGTCCCGAAGCGTGGCCGTGCACACGCTGACACGGGCACGACAGGTGGCACGAACGGGAAAGCTGCCGATCCTGCTCGCGGCCCGGGCGGTGGCATCGGCGAAAGAGCTGCCAGCTTCGTGGAGAGTGACATCCGACTCGGTCGCGGCATGGATCGCGGGACGCACCCGTGCCCGTCGGCTCATCCTCCTCAAGAGCACACCGATCCCCAGCGGTACGGGTGCCGTGACGGCGAAGGAACTCATCGAGGCAGGTGTCCTGGACCGTGCCTTCGACAGGGTGTTTCGAAGCACGGCCGAGGTCTGGGTCACCAGCGGTCAACGCCCGGGAGCGGTCGGCCGCCTGCTGGCGGGCGATCTACAGGCTGGAACCAGGGTGGGGTCAAGGAGGAGTGCCCCCCGCCGGGCCGTATCCCAGAGGGTCCTCCGGCCCCAGGTCGGACGCCCGACTTGAGAGCCAGGACGATTTTTCCCGAACCTTATGCTGCCCGCATGCGTCTCCATTGTAGGGTGCAGGAACAGGCGCCGGCCAGGACAAGCCCGGAGCGTCGAGTGATGGACAGGAGCCAGGATTGCTAGACGTCGCCACGCTGGTGGAGCGTTGCCGGCAGGGGGATGATCTCGCCTGGGAGGCGCTGGTGCGCCGCTTCCAGTCGCGGGTGTTCGGCCTGGCCTACCACTACATGCGAAACGCCGAGGAGGCGAGGGACGTGGCGCAGGAGATATTCACCCGGATCTACCAGCGCCTCGACACGTTCGAGGGGGGCGAGACGTTCATGCCGTGGATGCTCCGCCTGGCACGCAACGTCTGCATCGATTCGCTGAGAAGGCGAAAAGCGAGACCCCCCGCATCGAGCGAGACGGGAGACGAAACGCTCCGAATGGCAGCCATGGGCCCCACGCCGGAGGATTCGGCCTCCGCCCGCTCCACACGGCAATTACTCTATCGCGCCATGGACAGGATGAGCGAGTCGGACCGGGAGATCCTCCTGCTCAAGGAGATCCAGGGTCTGAAGGTCGAGGAGGTCTCAAATCTTCTGGGGATTCCAACCGGCACCGTGAAATCGCGCTGCAACCGGGCGCGGATCGAGCTGGCCACGAGGATACGGAGGCTCGATCCCTCCTACGGGACCTGAGTGAAGAGAATGGACTGCCGAAAATTCAGCGAACGATTCGGGGACTTCGTCGAGGGGCTCCTCAGCCTCAAAGAACGCCGGGCGATGGATGAGCACATGAGCCAGTGTGTCCGTTGCCGGGAGCTTTACACGATGGCCGGCGGGGAGCCAGGTGATCAGGAAGTTGTGGCGCCCGCCGATCTGACCGAATCAATTCTGAGCCGCACGAGCGGGCCGGTCTGCGCGAGCGCTCGCGGGCGACTCTGTGACCATGTGGAGGGGTTGCTCGATCCGACCGGCGATGCACTGGTGAGCCTGCACCTTCGGGATTGCGCGGAGTGCGCCGGCCTCTCTTCAATCCTCTCCAGCCTGCGCGTTGATCTTCCCTTGCTGGCCGAGCTGGACCCCGATGTGGAGTTCGTCGGTGATGTGCTTGCAAGGACGCGCCCGCGCAGTCGATCGAGACCCGCCTGGATCGAGAGATTTGCGGAGGAGTGGCGCAACTTGATCAAACGTCCTCGTTTTGCTTGGGAGGGAGCCTACGTCGGAGCGTTCCTGTTGATGCTGATCTTCGGAACTTCCAACGCACCCCTCGCGAGCGTCCCTCAGAAGGCCAAGGAAGTCGCACCTCAAGTCAGATCATCGATCGGCTCCGTGTGGGTGACCACACGAGGAAATGTCATCGAAACATCGAGCGAGCTTGCATTCGATGTCAGGCGACGCTCGTCCACTGTCTTTGAAACCGCCAGGGAGACTTTCGAAGCCGCCAGAGAGAATTTCGAAGCCGCCAGGAAAACACTTGGAATCGCCAGGGAGGCTCTTGAAGCCGATCGAGAGAATCTCGAAGCCGCCAGGGAAAGCCTCGGAACCACTCGGGAAAGTTTCGAAACCGCCCGAGAGAAATTCGAAGCCGATCGAGAGAATCTCGAAGCCGCCAGGGAGAGTCTCGGAACTACCCGAGGGACCCTCGAAACCACCCGGGAAACTCTCGGAACCACTCGGGAAAGTCTCGGAACCGCCAGAGAGGCTCTCGAAGCCGCCAGAGAGGCTCTTGAAACCTTCTGGGAGAGTCTCCCGTTAATGCGGGAGAAGGACGATACAAAGCAGCCGGCGGATCAATCCGGCCCGGATGAAGGAGAGAAACCATGAACACGACTCAGACGGAATCCGGTCAGAGCTTGGAGCAGGGTATACCGGCGACGTCCACTCAGACCGCACCCCTGCCTCAGGGTCAGCCAGGTCACGCACAGGCAAGGGATCTGCGCGCCAAGTCACCGACCATCGCGGCCATACTGTCAATGCTGCCGGGGCTGGGACAGGTCTATGTCGGCTACTACCAGAGAGGGTTTATTCACATTCTCGTGGTTGGCAGCCTCATCTCGCTGCTGTCGAGCGGGATTCTGTGGGCGCTGACCCCGCTGTTCGGCCTGTTCATGGCCTTCTTCTGGCTCTACAACATGATCGATGCCGCGCGCCGGGCCACGCTGTACAACGAGGCGCTCGCCGGACGGCCCGGCATCGAGCTCCCGGAGGATTTCAACTTCAAGGGGATAAAGGGCTCGATCCTCGGTGGATGGGTCCTGGTGATCGTCGGCATCATGTTGCTCCTCAACACCCTCTTCGGCGTCTCGCTCGACTGGCTCGAGTACTGGTGGCCCGTTATCCCCATCCTCATCGGCGCCTACCTCCTGTACCGCGCGGTCCAGGATCGCAAGGAATCGGAGTCGGCCGACTGACCTGCTCCCCTTAAATCGGTCCAGCTTCAGGGTTAGAAGTTGACCTCCGCGACAGGCCGAGAAAGGGGTGATGCCATTCCCTAAATTTTGGAGGCGATCTTGGGTAATTCAAAAGAAATCAGCACAACGCTGATTCTAACTTTCCTGGCTCTTGGGTGTTTAACTTGTGGGCAGACCGAGGAGTCTGGCGACCTATCCCAACCCTATGGTGTTCCCCAGGTTACTTTTTCCAGCGTCGATGCGGTGGTCACCAACGGTTCCATTACCTTTGGCTTTGATGTCACGGCCGTTACCCCGAAGTCGGATGACTGGATCACTATCGTCCGCAAGGGCGGTAGCTGGTTAGCCGTCAGTGATGGAGACTATGACATGACTCTCGGGGCAAGTGCGGGTGCCCTGACTCTTACATTGCCATTGCCTGCAGCCACGGCTGTTGACTTTGACTTGGTCTACTATCAAAGCGCCACCGAACCCTACCTGGAAATAGCCAGATACCAGGGAATCACCGTTCCGGTATCCACCGCGGGTGTGGTTCTTGAAAATGAGGTCGACGACGGTGCTTCCCTTTCCGGCACCCGCTACCAGGACTTTAGCGTGGCTGAAGTCGTCGACAGCTTGATCGAAGTGGTGGTCGAGAACTTCTATGACGAAGAGGTCGCCCTTCGCACCGTCGGCCTGGTTTCTGAGCACCTTGGCAAGGGAGACTACGATGGAATGATGTCCTCCGCCGCACTGGCGAGATCACTGACCGGACACTTGATCGACGTCAGCAAGGACTCGCACTACCGCATCACCTTCGAGCCCGAAAAATTTGATTTCCTGAACACGGTTGGAGCCGGGGAGGTCGCTGAGAAGCCGGAAGTCAGAGCACGTAAAGCGATAGCGAACAACTTTGGCTTCGCGAAAATCGAGATCCTTCCCGGAAACATCGGCTACCTGAAGCTCGACGAGTTCAACAGCGAGCCCAAGGCTATCGAGAAGGCGTATGCCGCAATGGCTTATCTCGAAGATTGCGAGGAGATTATCATCGACTTGCGCGAAAATGGTGGTGGCTATTACCCGGTGGAGGAAGCGCTCATTTCCTACTTCTTCCCCGCCAAGCCCAAGGTACATATAAACAACTTCTACTACCGGGACGAGTCCCTGAACGAGGATAATTGGACCCGGGATGATCTACCGGGAAAACGGCTACTGGAACAACACGCGTTCATTTTGACCGCCGAGCCTACGTACTCTGCCGCAGAGGCCGTTGCCTATGCCCTGAAAGTCCGCGGGCGGGCGACGATTGTCGGCCAGACCTCCTCGGGCGGTGCAAACTCGATTGAGTACTTTCCTCTGGTCCAGGGTTTCGTCGCCAAGGTGCCCGTCGCAAAAGGCGTCGACTCGATCACCGGCACGAGCTGGGATGGAGTCGGTGTGGAGGTCGACGTGTCCTGCCCGGCGGCCGAGGCGCTCGATAGAGCTCACATTCTTGCCCTTGAGCGGCGCCTGACTGACTGCGAGGTTTGGGAGTGCAAAAGCATTCAGTACATCCATGATGTGAAGCGTGCCATGGTGTTTCCGGCGGAGATCTCCAATGAGTTCAAGGCTGACATCGCTGGAGACTACGGAAACGCCAAGGTGGCGGTAGTGAATGAGTCTCTCTCCCTTCAGTTGGCGGGGTCTGGCGAGCGGTGGAGGAAGTTGTACCCGCTGACCGAAGACATCTTCATGGTCGAAGAAGCCAAGGAAGAACGAAGAGTCTTCCGGGTAGCGTTTCGGGGTCCAGGAGGCGCGAGCACCCACTTGCAGCTGAAGTTCGACGACGGGCGAATCACCGAGTTCGCGCGGAAGGAGTAGAGGCGCAGATCATCATTGAAGAATGGAGGAAACACTTCAACACAGAGAGGCCGCACAGTGCTCTGGGCTACCGCCCACCTGCCCCGTAAACAATCGACCCGATGGATCCCAGACCCGACCCTCCATCGACCGCGGCTTGCGCAGGTGAGAAGCTGAGAAGAGCTAGGCGGCGTGGGCGCTGTTCAGGGCGGCGGCCAGCGCCGAGACGCGGGCGCGGGTGACACGGCCGCCAACGCGATCACCGTTGCAGGCGGCTCCGCGAACGCCGATGAAGTCAGGGGCCAGGGCGGCAACCTGGGGAAGGTGATCGGCCTTGAGCGATCCGGCAAGAGCGCACAGCAGATCGCGGGAGCGACAATCGTTGACAAAACATCTCAGACGAGCGGCGTCAATCCAGTCGAGCAGGCAGGATCCGTCCTTGAGGTAGGTGTCGAGAAGACAGCCGCTGGCACCCATGGTAAGGGCCAGCTCCGGGAGCGCCTCCGGAGGAGGGGAGTTGGCTCGGTCGTGATCGGCGTAAGCGGACACGATCAGCCCCGCAGAAGGTTCGGAACCGCCAGCCACAAAGGCTCTTAGGGCGCTCAGAGCCAGGCTGGGACCGGGAATACCGGCCAGGCCTACCTTGATGTATGTGGGCGGCTCGACGCCCGCCCCCATCAGGGGGACGATGGGTGGATGGCCGCCCAGGTCGCCGAGCGCCACACTCGTGGGGGTTTCCTTTGGGCAGGCCCGGCGGATTTCAGCCCAGGCGTCCGGACCGACCGCTCCCAGAGCCCCTTTCGAGGGGTCCTTGGCGTCGATGATGTCGGCGCCACCAGCAATAGCCTCGGCACCTTCGTGGCCGTTGGTCACGCTTACCAGCAATCGTACCCGGCGCATTGACCCGGATTCTATCGTTGTGTTACAAATCTTCCAATCAGTTGTTTCCATAGCAGTTTATCTGGAACCCTGCCGTGTCCGGCTGGCGGGTGCGGGTGGCGGGCCAGGAGTGCATGGGAGGAGGACACATTATGAGTCGAGTACTGATTGGGGAATCGCTGATCGGTGAGGGCAACGAGATTGCCCACATCGATCTGCTCATCGGGGAGAAGGATGGCCCGGTCGGAGCCGCGTTCTGCAATGCGCTGGTGAACCAGAACGCGGGCCACACGGCGCTGCTCGCGGTGCTGGCGCCCAACCTGCTCGCCAAGCCGGCGACCATCATTCAGAACAAGGTCACGATCAAGGGCGCGGACCAGGCGCTCCTGATGTTCGGCCCGGCGCAGGCGGCCGTTGGCAAGGCGGTGGCGGATTGCGTCGCTGACAACATCATCCCCAAGTCCGAGGCCGAGAATCTCGTCTGCATCGTGAGTATCTTCATCCACTGGGATGCCAAGGACAAGGATAAGATCTTCAAGTTCAACCACCAGGCGACCAAGGAAGCAATCGCGCGCGCCATGAAGTCGGAGCCCACGATTGAGGAAGTGCTCAAGGGTAAGGAGTCCGCGAGAGAGAAGCACCCCTACGCCTGATCCCTACTCCTGCACCCATGGCGGCATGTGCGGGCCGGAACGCCTGGCGCTCCGGCCTGCACACCGCCTTTTCTTTTTGAATGGAACGCAAAGACCTTCTGCATCTGATCTCCGCCGACCCGCAGGTCAGCCCGTTCGACGTCAACATGGCCTATGACGCGGGCTTCGACGCGGTGATCCCGTATTCTGGCGTGAGCGAGAAGGAGTTCGTGCCACTGGTACAGGACGCCATGTTCTCGCGGGGCCCCAGGGGCGCACAGCACACCGCGATCTTCATTGGTGGAAGCAGCCTGTCGCTCTCGCTGCGCATGCTGGAGGCTGCGAGGAAGTCGTTTTTCGATCCTTTCCGCCTCAGCGTCATGGTCGACCCCAGGGGCGCCTTCACTACGGCGGCTGCGCTGGTTGCCAAGGTGCGGAAGGCCAGCAAGGACCACGGACTCGGCGGCCTCAAGGGCCGGAGGGTCGCGGTTCTCGGAGGCACCGGCACCGTGGGACGCGTGGCCGCAGCGCTGGCGGTCCGCGAAGGCGCGCAGGTGGTGCTCACCTCGCGCCGGCTGGAAGGTGCTCAGGAAGCGGTCGACGAGGTGCGCGGCCTGTTCGGCACCCAGGTGGAGGCCCGCCAGGCGGGATCGGAAGAGGTGTTCGCCAAGCTCGCCTCCGAGGCCGAGGTGGTCCTCGCTACCGCCGCGGTCGGAGTGAAGCTTCTATCCCAGGCCTCACTCCAGAAGCTTGGCGGCCCGCGCGTGGTTGCCGATGTCAACGCAGTGCCGCCGGCCGGCATCGAAGGACTCAAGCCCCATGATGACGGTACGGAGATCGCGCCGGGTGTCTTCGGCCTCGGGCCTCTGGCCGTGGGCGATCTCAAGTTCCGTACCGAGGCCGCCCTGCTCGGCACCCTGCGTGACCCGGATCAGCGGGTCGTCATCGATCCGCAGGCCGCCTTCGAGCGCGCCACACACCTTCTTGGATAACTCACGAACGCTCCTGCTGGTCGGTGTCAGTACCCGGGCGCTGGCTGCATCCGTCTGCCGCTCCGGATACCGTGGTCCGCTCCTCACGCTCGATTTCTTCGCTGACACGGATCATCCCCTGCGCTGCCGCCGCCTGGCTCTGGGCCGCGACGTCCCGGGGCCTTTGACGACGGGGGTGCTCCTTCGCGCAGCCATCGCGCTAGAGCCAGGCGCCGTGATGTTCTCCGGCGGCATGGAGAACCATCCGCGTCTTCTTGCGCGTCTGCAGGAGCGTTCTCGAGTGATCGGCAACAGCGCCGGAAGCGTGGACGCGCTCGGAAACCTCGACACGTTTCTCCGGTTCCTCGGTTGTCACGAGCTGCCGTATCCACGCACCTGGGTTCTCCCGGAACCCGGGCGCCCCATTCCGGTGGCGGCCGTGAGGCTGGCGCGACAGGGCCGCCTGCTATGGAAGCCGCGCCATGGTGGAGGAGGAGTGCGCATTCGGGACGTGTGTCCGGAGCGCGGATGGATCGGTGCGCTGCCTCGTCGCGGTTACCTGCAGGAGAAGATTCGAGGTGTTTCCGGATCGGTGTCGTTTGTCGCCGATAGCCACCGGTACCGTGTGCTCGGGTACTCGCAGGCGTTGCACGATCCGGTGGTCCTGAAGATCCCCGGCCATGCCTACGGCGGAAGCCTCCTGGGCCCTCCGGAAGAGTGGCTGTCGACGCGTGCCCGGAGAACTCTCGAGCGGGCCGCGGGGGCGGCCACGCAAGCGTTCGATCTCCGCGGGCTCAACGGGATTGATTTCGTGCTCGATCGCGGCGTGCCACGGATCCTCGAGATCAACCCGCGCTTCACCGCATCGATGGAGCTGATCGAGGAAGCGTCGGGGCAATCCCTGTTCGCGCTGCACCGCGCCGCCTGCGAGCGCGGGCGCCTTCCGGGTGAAGATGTAACGGGACTTGGATGCAAAGGCTTTTCTCGAGGATCCCACCGCCAGCGCTGGCGGGGCAAGGGGATCGTGTACGCGCTCGAGCGTACGATCGCCGGGCCGCCCGGACAGCTCCAGAAAGTGGGAGCGCGCGACGTGCCCGGATCCGGGACCCTGCTCAGGCAGAGCTGGCCGGTCTGCACCGTCTACGCAACCGGGGCCACTGCTGCGAAGTGCCGGGAGGCGTTGAAACAATGCGGGTGTGCCGTGCGCCAGCTTTCAGGGTTTCAGAGCCGAATCCGGTCCGCTTCGTGATACCATTTTTTTACTTTCCGTGGTCTCACTGAACTGGAAACAAGGAGCCCCCATGCAACGAAAAAAGACGGGATCCTCCTCGCGTGCCAGACGCAAGACGGCCGGCAAGCATCCTCCCGTGACCATTGTCACCGGCGCCACGCGCGGGATTGGACTGGCGATTGCCCTGCGCCTGGCGGGCGAGGGGCATGTGCTGGTGCTCAACTACCGGCGCCGCGAGCCGCCCGCTCGCCGGGCCCTGCAGCGCGTGCGCCGGCTGAGCCCGCAATCGATCACCGTTCGGGGCGACCTGCTGTCGTCAGCCCAGTGTGAGAGGCTCATCCGTCGGGTGGTGCTGCATTTTGGACGCCTTGATCTTCTCGTCAACAACGTCGGCCCGTTCTGGGTGCACGACTTCAGCCGTCTGAGCGCCGACGGATGGCAGGAGATCCTGGACGGGAACCTCTCCGGCCCGGCGCACTGTATGCGCGTGGCGCTGCGCCAGATGCGCCGCCAGAAGAGCGGGCAGATCCTCAACATCGGCGCGCTTCATTCCGACATCTCACCGGGAGGCGTCCTCGACGCTCCCGTCTACTACGCCGCAAAAGCGGCGCTCATGATGCTGACGCGCGTGCTGGCCGGATCTGAGGGCAAGCACGGCGTGCGCGTCAATGCGGTCAGCCCGGGGTTCATCGAGACCGAGAACTACCGGGGACTGCCGGCGAGGTTGCGCCGCACCTGGGAGCAGGGGATCCCGCTCGGACACTTCGGCAAACCGGACGATGTCGCTGAAGCGGTCGCCTTTCTGGTCTCCGAGCGAGCGCGTTACATTTCGGGTGCCATCCTGCATGTGGATGGAGGATTGTGGCTGTAGTGCAGGAAGCCCGGACGGCCAGCAAGGAAACCTGGGTCTTCGTGACCGGATCTCTGGCCCGGGAGTCTCTAGAACAGGTCCTCGAATCGACCAAGCTGCCGGTGAAGTACCGCGTGGCGGAGATGCCGATTACCGTGGCGGCTCTCATCACGACCCGCTTCCTGGTGCGGTCGCTGCGCTGTGCTGTGGGCGAGAGCGTGCTCCTTCCCGGCTTGTGCAAGGTAGATCTCGAGGGCGCGAGCTCACAGCTGGGAGTGCCGGTCCAGACCGGGCCCAAGGACCTGCGCGATCTGCCGGTGCATTTCGGGCAGCGGCCGCCGGGAGAGGATTACGGCGCCTACGATCTGCAGATACTTGCAGAGATCAATGACGCCCCCGAGCTATCGGTGGAGCAGATTCTCGAGGCGGCTGAACGCTACCGACGCTGCGGCGCCGACATTATCGACATCGGCTGCACGCCCGGGAGAACGTTCGACGCTATCGGCGCGGTGATCCACGCGCTCAAGGAGCGCGGGTTCAAGCTGAGCGTGGATACGTTCAATCGGGAGGAGATCCTGAGAGCCGACGAGGCGGGCGTCGATTATGTTCTCAGCCTGAACTCGAGCAACATGGATCTTGCCGGCCGGATTCGCGCGGTTCCTGTGATCCTTCCGGAGGCCGGAGAAGGTGTCGACTCACTGGCCGCCAACGCAGAGCGCGCGCGGGACGCAGGTGCCTCGAAGATCATCCTCGATCCCGTCCTCGAACCGATCCACTTCGGGCTGGCAGCTGCGCTGCGCCGCTACGTTGAGACCCGGGAGCGCTTCCCGGATGACGAGATCCTCATGGGAGTCGGAAACTTGACCGAGCTCACCGAGGCCGATTCAACTGGTGTTAACGCCGTTTTTCTCGGCCTCATGAGCGAGCTTCACATTCGGTACGTGCTCACCACCGAGGTCGCCAACTGGGCCCGCGGAAGCGTGCGCGAGCTTGACGAGGGGCGCCGCATCATGTACTACGCCCGCAAGCACAAAGCGATTCCGAAGGGGATCAACGTGGCGCTTCTGACGGTTCGTGATCGAAACGCCCGGTACGCGAGCGAAGGAGAGCTCAGCTCCATGCAGCGCAAGATCCGTGATCTCAATTTCCGCATCGACACTGACGGGCGGCACATCTACGTGTTCAACCGCGATGTCTTTGTCAAGGGCACAAACATCCGTGAGCTCTACACGCGCCTGGGAGTGGACGACGACGCCTCCCATTCGTTCTACCTGGGGCGGGAGCTGATGAAGGCACAGATCTGTCTGAGGCTCGGCAAGAAGTACCACCAGGGCGAGCCGCTTGACTGGGGGTACCTGACCTACCCGGAGGACGAGGATCCGGAGCGCCACCGCCGACGTCCGCGCCAGCGAAAGGGAAAGACTGACTCATGAAGCGCGTTTCGAGCAGGACGGTGAAGAAGCGGCGCCTCTCGGAGGGCGCCGGGGGAATTCTGGAGGTCGATAACATCGAATGCCGCGTGCACATCGGCGTCGATGAGGAGGAACGCTCCGTGCGACAGCGCGTTGTGGTCGATCTGGTGCTCGAGAGGATCCCTGCCGATGAATCGCGGCGGGCTCTCTCGCGTGATGTCAGGGTGTGGGTGCGCCACTACCTGGAATCGGGACGTTTTGTCCTCATCGAGGCCGCCTCGTTGGGGCTGGCGCGGGTGATCTTCGCAAACAGTAACGCCCGGCGTGTGTTCATACGTTTCTACAAGTTTGTGCTTCCGCAGGTCGAGCATGTGGCGGTTGAGATGACGTTCGATCGCAGCGAGGTCTCCGCCGCATGATCCTCGAAGTCATTGTCAGTACGCTGAACGAGAAAGGGGAAGTCAACCTCGCTCCCATGGGGATTTCATGGGAGGATGAGCGCCTGCTGATGCGGCCCTATCGTGATTCCGCCACATTCCGCAATCTGACTCTCAACGGACAGGGTGTCGTGAACTTCACCGACAGCGTGCTTGTCTTCGCACACTGCGCCGTGGGCGAGAAACCGTTCTCCACCTTCCCGGCGCGAAGTGTGCGCGGGGCGGTGCTTTCCGATACCTGCCACTGGCGTGAGTTTGAGGTCGAGACCGCTGAACGGGGCGGCGACCGGGCGCGTTTCCTGTGCCGGTGCGTCGGTGAGGGGCGGGTGCGTGATTTCGTGGGTCTGAACCGGGCCAAGCACGCGGTGATCGAGGCTGCTATCGCGGCCAGTCGCATCCCGTGGTTGGGCGCCGAGGAAGTGGGTCGCCAGGTGGAGAACCTCACTCCGCTCATCGACAAGACCGCGGGACCGCAGGAGCGCGAGGCATTCGCGTTTCTGACCGAGTACGTGCGGAAACACCTGTCAGGAAAGACGGGTTCCGGCGCGGCGGGCGTGAAGTGATGCCGCGGGTCACCGTCAAGGCTTCCGCACGTCTGCACTTCGGTCTCATGAACGTGCGCCCCGGCAAGGGCGTGCGCTTCGGAAGCCTGGGCCTGGCGATCGAGGGACCGGCGTGGGTCCTCGAAGCCGAGCCATCCGATGACCTGGAAGTAGAAGGCATGCAGGCGGAAAGGGTCAGGCGGGTCGCGGCTGCCTTCCTCGACACATCGAGGCTGCGGGGCGGCGCCCGCATCCGGGTGCGGCAGGCGATCCCGGATCACGTCGGCCTCGGATCAGGAACGCAGATGTCGCTGGCGGTGGCGGCAGCGCTGTCACGCCTTCACGATCGTCCTGAGGATGTTTACAGTTGGTGCAATTCGCTCGGACGTGGGCGGCGCTCCGGAATCGGCGTGCACGCGTTCCGGCTCGGGGGGTTTCTTCTCGATGCGGGACACGCCGAGGGTCGACCCTCCCCGCCACCGCTCATCTTCCGCCAGCCTTTTCCCGAAGAGTGGGGAATCATCGCAGCCATCCCGCGCGAAGGCAGGGGCGTCAGCGGCCACGAGGAGGAGCGCATCTTTTCCAAGCAACCCGATCCGTCTGAGGCTCTCCTCGAGCATCTCTCCGGGATGATCCTGATGCGGCTGCTTCCCGCGCTCCTCGAGCGGGACCTGAAGATGTTCGGAGCCTCACTGGAGAAGATCCAGGACGCAGTGGGAGCCGTTTTCCGGGAAGCCCAGGGGGACCTCTACCATTCTCAGGCGGAGCCGCTCGTCCGCTGGCTCAGGCAGGCCGGAGCGCACGGCGTTGGCCAGAGCTCGTGGGGTCCCTGTGTCTACGCGCTGACACCGGACCCGGCTTCGGCACAGGATCTGGCGGAACGCCTGCTCGAAGACGGGCCCTCCGGCGCCAGGTACGACGTGCGCCTCCTCCGCCCCCGCAACCACGGTGCTGAAGTCGATCTGAACCCCTGTCCTTAATAAATCTCAGTCCGAGACGAGCGTGACGTAAACAGCCGCAGCGGTGAGATCCGCGGTGGTGCCAGGATTCAGGCAGGATGAGCGCAGCGTGCGGTCGAGGGCGATGGTTCTGCAGCGGCCGGCAGCGGTAGAGATACCGCCACTCTTGAGAACGTCAGCGGCGAGGCGTGAGACGCGCCTGGCGGTTTGCGATCCGTGCTTGCGGGAGATGAGCGAATCGGGCCGCACCGACAGGAGCTTCAGGTACGCCATGACGATCGCCTGTCTGATTGAAAACCCCTGATCCAGGGCGCGCTTCAGCGCGGGAGCCCCTGTCCCGAACGTGAGCGTGTAGCCGGAGGAATACTCGGCGGCAATTGAGTCGCGGCGCCGCGCCAGCACCATGCACTCGCGCAGGTTCCTGTCCGGTCTCTGTGACACGTCCTGCTTCTTCACCTTCCCCAGGCCGCCGGGCCCGGCCAGCCGGATCGCCTCGTAGACCTGCTCGGCGTCGTGTCGCGTGAGCCCGCGCAGCGTCTGGCGGAGGCTCTTTCTGAGGGAAGTGGATCGTGCGCGCGTGCTGGCGACCGCGAGAGGGGCCAGGATGAGGGCAAGGCCGAGGTTCGTGTTCGTGCTCACGCGACGGCGGGTACGCCGGATCGTGGTCAGGACCAGGCGGCCCACGCTGCGGGCGCCCGACGAGGAGAAGCCGGCGCGCAGAGCCGAGGCACTGTGCAGGAAATCGAACGGGGAGAGACCCGGCAGTCCGCGGCGCAGGGTGACGTTTCCAGGTTTCTCGGAGGCGACCTCGGCCAGGCAGGCGAAGGCGGCCAGATCTGCCGCCTGGCGCGGCCTGAGGGGGAACGAGAACCGGGAGCGTTCGGGGATCGATTTGACCGCCGCGCGCGTGGCCTTGAACGGAGATCGGATGCGGCGCCGACTCGAAGAGGGCCTGTGCCGTGGCCCGGTGCGGCGGGAGAGAGAATGTCGGGGGGGCCGGGCGAGCGGCATCAGCCCGGCGTCAGCCCGCGGCCAGGGTCCGGCGGGAGCCGCGGGCGCGAGCCAGAACGTGGCCGGCGATTTCGGCGGCGATGTCGATGGAGGTGCTCTCCTGGAGTCCCACCCAGCCCGGGATGCTGTTCGCCTCCAGGATCCAGGTCTTTCCTTCCGCGTCCTCGATCAGATCGACGCCCGCGTACTCGACCTGCAGGGCGCTGCAGGTGTGCAGTACCAGCTCTTGCTGGGCCTCAGAGAGCTGGAAGGGCCGCACCATGGCTCCTCGGGCCACGTTGCGGCGCCAGTCGAACGCCGAGCGTTTGCAGCAGGCGACGATCCGCTCGCCGATGACGAAAGCGCGCACATCGTGCAGGCCGCGCGGAATGAACTCCTGGAGGTAGTAGATCCAGCGGTGCATCTCCATGGTGCGGAAGGCCCGGTAGGCCATCTCCTCGTCGTTGAGCCGGAAGATCCCCCGGCCGCCCGATCCGAACAGCGGCTTCACGACGACGTTGCCGCCCAGCTTTGCAAACGCCTCCATGGCGTCCTGGAACGACTCCGCCGCCACCGTGCGCGGGGTCGGCAGGCCTTCCTCCTCGAGGAGGGACGAGGTCCAGAACTTGTCCACCGTGCGCTCGATGGCTCGCGGGGGGTTGAAGATTGGCACTCCCAGCCGTTCCAGAAGGTGGAGGGCGTCCATCCGAAAGATGATCTGCTCGAGCGATCCCAGCGGGATGACGCGCACCACGACCGCGTCGAAGTCGACGAGGGACTCACCCTTCGAAGAAAGAATGGGCCCGGAGCTGGTCGATCCGATCAGGCGCGGGATGGGAAGGGGTCTCGCCTCGGCGCCCTGTGCAGCAAACGCCTCGATCAGGCGCGTGAGGTGGTAGCCGGTACCCGAGCTCAGGATTGCGATGCGGGTCATGGTGGAGCCGGCTGGCGCCGTCCCCCCACTCAGGCGCGCCGCGGAGGGGATGCTATCCCAAGAACGGGGTTCGGCTCAACAGCCGAATGATTTTCTGAGCAGGTCGGGGGATAGCTTGCCGGCGTGAAAGACCCGGCCGCTTCGGGTGTTGGCGATGCTGACGCTGGCCGGGCTGAATAACATCGGGTCGATCTTGTAGAAGTCACCGTACTGCTTGAACAGGTCATGGAACAGCTTCCCGTAATCGCGGCTGGCGCTGGAGGGCACGCGGGGCGCCAGATCCGCAAGCTGATCGTCCTCGGCATCGACGACCAGGTGCACCTCGCTGCCATAGAGCACGGCGTCGTTGGTGCGGCCGATCGCCTTGAGCGCATCGCCGATGACGGGGGCGATGGGGCACAGGCCCACGCCGGAGCGCACCTGGTGGAGGTCAAAGCCCAGCTCCATGAGCTTGTGAAGCGCTGTCTCGACGCTGCGCGCCGCGATCTGGACCGAACCAACGGGGCTGCCAGTGGCGGCGACCAGCAGCATCAAATCCTGCGGCTCAACGCCGCATCGCTGGGCCACCTCGGCCGCCACCTCGGCTCCGGGCAGGGCCGAAGCCTCGAGCAGAAGCACGACCTGTTTCGCCCGCACCCGGATCGGGTACTTCTGGTAAAGAGGCTCCACTGCCGCCGCCGCACGGGCCGGCCCCGAGCCCATGGCGAAGAACTTCCCTTTCTCGATCTTCCAGCCGGCGTACTGCGAACCGATGCACGACGCCAGCGGGTGGTCCGTCACCACCCGACAGGCCAGCAGGGGCAGATCTCCCAGGCGCCAGGGCACGATCTCGACGTCTGCCAGACCGCCCAGGCAGGCGCGCGCGAACTCGACCCCCGTCACCAGGCCTCCGGCAGCGTTGACGCCGCAGTCGATGACGCGCGTGCCTCCGTCAAGAGTGCAAACCGAAACACCCTTCGGGACCGGATGTGCAGCGAGGCGATCGACGATCTCCCATGCCGCCGGATTCAGCATCTTGACCTCGGCTCCCAGCCGTGCTTCATCCATCATGATCCCTACCTTCGAGGATCAGGATTTCACCAAGACCGATCTCATTCATGTCTCCCACGAAGCGGCGGAACAGGGACTGCTCGACGTCGGCCGGCACGCGGAAGCCCCTGCTGTGCAGCCGATCCGTGAAGAGCCGCAGGAAGGGGAAGCGGTACGCTCCTGAGTCGCGGAACGTGGGAAGCGGTTCAAACGGCTTCAGCGTCACCAGCGTGCCGCGCCGCATGGAGGCTCCTGCGCGCACGCCCATCTCTCCCATCACCAGGATCGAGCCGGCGATCATGTGTGCGCCCGCGAAATCACCAGCGTTGCCTCCCACCGCGATCAGCCCGCGGCGCATGAACGATCCGATCTCCAGCCCGGCGTTGCCGTCGACGAGGATGACGCCGCCGTGCATGCCGACTTCGCTTCCCCGGTAGACGGCGCCCGCCCGGTGGCCGGTGTTTCCGTGAATGTGGATGAGGCCGCCTTTCATCTCGGCGCCTGCCCAGTCAGCAGTGTCGCCGAAAACCTCGATCGTCCCGCCGCGAAGATAGGCGCCCAGATGCATGCCCGCGTTGCCGCGCACGACGAGCCGGCCGCCTTCCATCTCCTGTCCCAGCTTCTTGAACTTCGAGAGATCGCCCTCGATGACGAGGGTGTCTCCTCCGGTTTCCTGTACCTCGAAGAAATCGCCAACGGTGACCGTCTTGTTGCCATGGTAAAGCGGAAGCGCCAGAATCTGGTCGCGGCTGAGGCCGGTGATCTTGTCCGGTCGCAGAGAATCGGCCTCCACAGGTATGGAGGTGTAGTCCTTCAGCATAAGCCGGGTGGCCGGGCCAGCATCAGCGTGCCGGGCGGATTTTCCGGAGCCTTTCACAGCGCTGGCCGAGGATCGGCGCCGGGCCGGCTTGCGGGGCGCCTCCTTGCGTCGTGGCTTGCGCGCCGCTGAAGGAGAGGCCAATTCAGTTTTTCTCCAGAAGCTGTAACAGATGGAAGTGGAACTTGCCGAGCTTGCCACCGTAGTTTCCGGCCGAAATGCGCACCACGCCGCGTGTGCAGGCGGCGCGGATCCCCACGGCCATGGCACGGCCAATCGACTCCTCGTCAAGGCCATCCACGACGATCTCCAGGCAGCAGGACGCTCCGGGCGGCAGGGCGCTCTCGACCTGTCCCCTGAGGGTGGGACAGTACGGCGAGTTTGTGGAGGCAATCAACTTCCTGTACTTGGAGCCAATCTTGCTGCCGCTGCGAACGACGCCACCCGGAAACGGCATGATGATTCCAGGGATCTCGCGCATGGCGCGCACCGCGGCCCGGGCCGCTCTGGAGGTATCCTCCTCGGTGCGGCCCATGATGAAGAAGTTGCCGCCCGCCACGGCCTTCCGTGTCCCGACCTTGTCTTCCACCACGAACTCGCCATCCATGACGGGAATGCGCCACAGGCGTCGAGGGGTGGCGCCGTTTTCCGACAGCGACGACTCGATGCGCTTGCTGATCTGGTGACCGTCGCCGAAGAAGCGCAGCTTGGATCCGACCTTGAGGCGTTCCTCCGACGGCAGATCGTCAAAACACGCGGTGGTCGGACAGGTCATGACGCACTGGCCGACGCGCAGCACGAGCTGCTGCTCGAGCTGCTTCGAGGAAGTGGCAAACAACAGCACGCGCACGCCGGGCCGTCCGTCCGGTGTCGATTCGGGCAGCGGACCCTCGATGCCGGTCTCGCAGTTGCAGCCGATGACGGAGGTACCGAAGCCGGTCATGACCGAGGCCGCCGTGCGCGCCCACTCGACGTCAGCGGCGGTGATCAGCAGCCGCGCGGCCCGCATGCCGAAGGCCTCGGCGTAGGTGTCCTCAATTTCGACGTTGTTGAGCTTCACGGAATCGGGAATCAGGATGTCCGGGCTTTCGCACGGGTGGCAACCGGCTGATAGCTGCGAAGCGCCTCAACCGGGAGCGAATAGTTATCGAACTGCACCGTGTAATACTTCTCGAAGTCATCACGGATCTCGCCGAGAAGTTCCGCTGGCTCGGGCGTGTCCACAAACAGCGTGCGCCCGAAGACATGCTTCACGATCTCTCCATCCTTGAGAACCAGTTCGCCTCCCTTGAGAACGTAGATCGGGCCCTCGAACATGGCCTCGCGGTTCGAGTCTTCCTTGTAGATGGCCACGTCTGCGTCGGCGCCCGGGCCGAGGTGGCCCTTGTGCCTGAGGCCCAGGGCGCGCGCGGGCCCCGAGCGTGTGATGATGCAGATCTCCTCGAGCGTGTACTCCCTGTCGAGGTGCTGCAACGCCGTGTCACGGAGCACGCGGGGATGGACCTTCTTCAGGCAGTCCTGGCGGTACTCGCGATCCATCAGCATGCGGATGATATGAGGGTAAAAGATGAACGAGCCCCCGTTCGGATGATCGGTGGTCAGGTAGATGCGCCAGGGGTCGCGTACCAGCAGGAACAGCTCGAGGCCGATCGCCCACTGCATGGCGTTGACGTAGTTGTTCTCCTTGAAAACGTACGGCACGACGCCGCAGGAGGATTCCAGCTCCACGTCGGCGTTGTACCACTTGCGGTGGTTAAGGCCGTGGAGGCGGTACTGCCAGGGTCCATCAGCGGTCATCGTCGTGGTGTCGCCGAAGATGATCTGTCCCACGTCGAGGGTGAAGTTGGGATGCGAATTGATGTACTCGGCGATCTCGGCCGCCTTGGTAGAGAAACCGGCCCACGATTTTCCGCCGTAGCAGTGAAACTGCATGTGTGTCAGGTGCACGCGCTGCTTCTCGAAGGCCTTCATGGTCTCGAGCGTCAGGGAGTAGTTGCCCGGAACGCCCAGGTTGTTGCAGTGCAAATGGATCGTGTGGGGCAATCCGAGCTCCTCGTTGACCCAGGCCATCGTGGTGAGGATCTGCCGGGGCGTGACATCAAAGTCGTTGACCAGATCGTCGAGTCCAGTGACATCCT
Organism: Acidobacteriota bacterium; assembly: GCA_027295505.1. Taxonomy (GTDB): domain Bacteria; phylum Acidobacteriota; class Polarisedimenticolia; order JAPUKU01; family JAPUKU01; genus JAPUKU01. The sequence continues at coordinate 14,094 of JAPUKU010000222.1, read as the reverse complement.
GCCCGTACTTCCAGTTCTCGACGCCCCCTGGATTGACGAGCTTGATGGCGTAGCCGCGCGTGGCGCGTAGCAGCCAGGACACGAAGTCGCGAACCTTGTCAGGGCGCTTCTCGCGAATGTACTTGAGCACGAACTCGTTGGAGCCCATGAGGGTGTAGATGCCCTTGTCGAACATGGGCGTGTCGTTGAGCTCCTCATGAGCATGGCGCGCGCCGATCGGTGGGACGGCGGCCTCCATGACCGTGGTGTAGCCCATTTCCGCATACCGATAGCCGGTGGCGAAAACGCTGGGCACGCTGCCTCCGGTGCCGGAGCGGCGGATCTTGGTGCGCGGCACAGGATCGTGCCGGTGATCCTCCGGCCTCAGGGCGCGGCCGATGTTCACCTTGGGCCCGGCGATGTGGCTGTGGATGTCAACGCCGCCCGGAAAGACGATCAGGTTCTTGGCGTCGAGAACGGGCGCGTCGCCGGGCAGCGACTCGACAATCTTGCCGTCCTTGATGCAGAGGTCGGAAATATCCCCGCGCAGCTTCCGCGAGGGATCAAAGACTCGTCCGTTGGTGATTCTCAGCGTCGGCATGGAGTGTCTCGGTCTCCGTGAGTCCTCTCCGGCGCCGGATACCCGCGATGATGCGGCTCAGGACATCGAGGTCGGAAGGGTAGTCGGAATCCATGATCTTCGTGAGCGGAAGGGGGATACCGTCCATCCGGTACACGGTGCCACCGGTCTCGATACCGGAGACGGCAGTGGCGATGACAATGTTGGCAGTCTTGGTTGTCATGCTCTCTTTCGGATCGATGGCGATGGTCGGGATTTTCTTCAGGTGGCTGGCCGCAGCGGCTGGGAAGTTCCCCACAGCATCCGCCGCGATGATCAGGGCCGCGTCCGCCTCGCCCCGGGCCAGCACGTCGACCGAGGTGAACTCGCCCGGACCGTACTGGGGGTAGCCTCGGCCCAGGTTGATGCCGAACGGGTAGCCCGTTGTATAGCTCAGCACCGTGGCCGCGCCCACCACGTTCCCGTGGCCGCGCATGGGCGAGGCCGTGAACTTGGTGTACTGGTTCAGGTCGCGCGCCAGCTGGAGCATGGCCATGACGTTCATGTGCTTGCCGCGGCTCATGGTGAGCCCCATGCCCCAGAACAGAGAACCGAACTTGACCGATTTCATGCGCTCCGCGAGGTCACGCAGGATCTCGATCTTGACTCCAGCCACCTCCGCGGCGTCGACCGGTCGTCCGTTGACCAGGGCGCGGAGCGTCGAGATCACCTCGTAATCCTTGCCGGGCGGAACCTGAATGAACAGATCGGCTGCACGCGCACTCGGGGTCTTGCGCACGTCCACGTTCACCACGTAGCGGCCCTTGCGCCCTTCCGGTACGAACCTGCCGACCGGAGTCACCGAGTAACGGCTGAAGTGTCGCGGGTGCGATTCGGCCGGGTTGCAGCCCCAGAAGATGAGCAGGCGCGAGCGGTTCTTGATCTCGCCCACGGTGCAGGTGCTGTCTCCCATGTGCTGGATCGCCTGCAGCGTTGGTGAATGGCAAACGGAGGAAGTGGTGTCGATTGTGGAGCCGATCAGATCGGCGAGCTCGACCGCCTTGCGCTGGGCATCGCACTCGGTCGACGCCAGTCCGTAGATGAGGGGGAATGTGGACTCGTCCAGGATCTCCACCGCTGCCTCGATGCACTCGTCGAGCGTGGCCGGCTTGCCGTCAATGCGCATGGTGGCACGGTCGCCATCGTACTTCAGGAACGTGTAGCGACCGAGCACACAGCCGCGCTTGGCCTCGGTGATGACGCCGTTCTCCACCTTGACCTGCAGATCGTCGCACACCACGCCGCAAAACGGACAGGTGACGTTCTTGAAAACCTCTGTCATGCTTCCTCCACCTCGACCTGAAGGCCCTTCGAATCCGGCATCCCGCTTCCCTCCGTGTCGCCGCCGATGAGCTGGTTGCAGTACACGGAGTAGGGAATGAACACCAGTCCCTCGGGCAGATCGGCCTGCACACAGCGGCCCTTCATCTCGCCATGGGCCGAGCGCACCCGAACTTCAGCTCCGCCCTCGAGCCCCCGTCGGGCCATGTCCTCAGCGTTCATGTTCACCCGCAGGACCTCCTCCTGGAATTCCTCGGAATCCTTGCCCAGGTGCAGAAACTTCCCCTGAGCGGTCGAGCGGCCGGTGATCAGGACCAGACTGGGGGCTTTGCCCAAGGGGAATTGTTGCTCCAGAAACCTGGGTTATGACGAATTCACAACATTATAGCCTGCTGCTTCAATCCTCATCAAGGCCCGGGAACGAAGGCCGGCGGTGCTCTATAATGCTATGTCCCCGACGCCAGTTCCAGGTCCCGGGGTGTGGCTGCCCCTTTCAGATCATGGACACGCGCGACCCTCTTATTTTTTATCGTGATCCGGCCCGGAGCCGGGAAGCGATCCGCAAGCTTGGGCACGAGTCGATTGAGGCGGCCCTCGACTACCTGTACGAGGAGGCGATGCGCCGTCCGATCGGCTCGCATACCTACGCGGAGTTCCGCAAGGCCTTCGGTGTGCAGGAGAACGCGCCGGGAGAGGGCCGTCCGGCCGGGGAGGTTCTCGAGGAGGTGCGGACCCGGCTCTTTCCACACGGGATGAACGCCCATCACCCGCGCGCGTTCTGCTACTTCACAGCCCCGCCGCTCATGATGGCCGCGATGGGAGATCTGCTCGCCTCGGTGATCAACCAGAGCGTGGACCTGTGGGTCACTGCTCCGGTGGCCGCTTTTGTGGAGGAGGAGGTCGTGCGCTGGCTGGGCGCCCTGGTCGGTTATGGGCCAGGGTCCTTCGGCATTCTCACCAGCGGTGGCATGAACGCCAACCTGACGGCGCTCAAGGTCGCGCGCGATCGCAAGGTGCCCGATCGGCACGCCGACGGCGCCATGCGCCGCGCGCGTCTTTATGCCTCCGAGCAGACGCACTTCTCCGTGAAGCGCTCACTCGACGTCATCGGTTTTCCGCCCGAGACACTGCGCCTGGTGAAATGCGACGAACGCTTCCGGATCAAGGTGGACGCGCTCGATCAGGCCATCCGCGAGGATCTCGAGGCGGGGCTTCGCCCCTTCTGCGTCGTGGCCAACGCCGGAACCACGAACACCGGCACGGTCGATCCTCTGGTGGAGATTGCTGAGGTCGGGTCCGGGCACGGTCTGTGGCTGCACGCTGACGCCGCCTACGGCGGCGCCGCCCGTCTTTCTCAGAAGTACCGGGACCGGGTGCCCGGCCTCGATCGCTACGACTCGGTCACTCTCGATCCCCACAAGTGGCTTTTTCAACCCCATGACATCGGGGCGGTGCTCTTGAAGCGGCGCGAGGACCTCCTCGACTCGTACCGCAGTAGTCCCGAGTATTACCGCACCGGCAGGCCGGGTGAGGAGCCGCTCCACTGGTACCAGTTCGGCATCGAGGGTTCGCGCCGCTTCCGGGGCCTAAAGCTGTGGATGTCGTGGAAGCACCTGGGATCCCGGGGGCTGGGGCACCTGGTCGATCGCAACATGGATCTGGCCGCGCATCTGTCGGGGCGCATCCGCGAATCGGACGATTTCGAGGCCAATCCGCCGGAGCCCGATCTGAGCGTTGTCTGCTTCCGCCACCGACCCGCCGGACTCCCGCCCGGGGAAGATCTCGATCAGCACCAGGACCGTCTGCAGCGAGCGCTCGAGGTTTCCGGGGAGGGATGGGTGTCCACGACCCGGTTGCGCGGTGAGACTTTCCTGCGTGCCGGGGTGGTGAACTATCTCGCGGAAAACGACGACGCAGACGGTTTGCTCAAATCGCTCCGCCGCCTGGCGAGGGAGCTCAACTAGTCCACAGGCAAGTCGCGCGCCGGTCTTCCACAACGCACAGTTCCGTCAACTCTGGGTTTTGAGAAGCGCCGGCTTCTTGTGGTAGAGTTGGTTTCTCCAAACGTTACAACCTTAGAGGGTTACGAAGATGGCGCGTGATAAATCTTCCCAGGCAACTGTGAACAGCTCGGTGATGCCGCCGCCGTATCCGGGCGAGTATCCGAAAATCGTCGTTCCTCCGCCCGGCCCCCAAGCGAAGGCATTGATCGAGCGCGACCGGCGAGTGGTGTCACAGAACCTGACACGTGACTACGACCTAGCCGTCAAGCGAGCCTCTGGCATGGTCGTGGAGGATCTCGACGGAAACCGTTTTCTAGATTTCGCGGCCGGGATCTCCACAGTCTCGACCGGACACTGCCACCCGGCTGTTGTGAAGGCGGTGCAGGAACAGGCGGAGGAGCTGATCCACATCTGCTATACCGACTTTCATTACGCGCCATACGTCGATCTGTGCGAGATGCTGGCCGAGTCCGCGCCGATGAGCGGAGGCAAGCGTGTCTTCCTGACCAACTCCGGAGCGGAGGCCGTTGAAACGGCTATCAAGCTGGCGCGCATGCGCACGGGCCGCCAGAAAGTGATCGCCTTCTATGGCGCCTTCCACGGCCGCACGCTCGGCACCGTGACGCTGACTGCCAGCAAGCCGGTTCAGAGACTGCACTGCGGCCCGCTGCTGCCGGAGGTCTACCACACCCACTACTGCTACTGTTACCGCTGTCCGGTGAACCGGGAGCCGGATACGTGCGACGTGCAGTGCATGGATTTGCTGACCGATTCGATGTTCCACCACACGATCCCGCCGCAGGAGGTTGCGGCGGTGCTCGTGGAGCCGATCCAGGGTGAGGGCGGCTTCATTCCGCCGCACCCGGAGTTCCTGCCGCGGCTGCAGAAGCTGTGCAGGGACAATGGCATCCTGCTGATCGCTGACGAGGTGCAGTGCGGAATGGGCCGCACCGGGAAGCTCTTCGCTTCCGAGCATTTCGGCCTCGATCCGGACATGTTCATCCTTGCCAAGGGCATTGCTTCGGGGATGCCGATCTCCGCCGTCATCGCGCGCGATGATGTCATGAAGTGGAACGACGGAAGCCACGGCAGCACGTTCGGCGGCAACCCGCTCTCCTGCCGGGCTGCCCTGGCCACGCTCGAGCTGCTGCGGGGCGGGCTCACCGAGAACGCGGGACGTGTGGGGACGCGCCTGATCGAGAAACTGCGCGGGTTGATGGACAAACACCCGTTGATCGGCGACGTGCGCGGCCTTGGCCTCATGATTGGCATCGAGGTCGTGCGCGACCGCTCCACCCGGGAGCCTGCCACCGCGGAGCGCGAGCAGGTGATCGTCAAGGCGTTCGAGAAGGGACTGCTGACGCTGCCGTGCGGAAAATCGACGATCCGGCTGTCGCCGCCGCTCATCTGCACCGACGAGGATGCGGACAAGGCCCTGAAAATTCTCGACGAAGCCTTCTTGGAAGTACGACCCGCCTGAAATGGTGATTTAATCCCGGGTTTCAGGCCGCTGCGGCTCGACGCCAGCGATCGAAAGCCTCCACGAACCTCTCCATCTGCTCCGGTGTGCCGAGGCTGATCCGGCAGTGGTCGGTCAGAGGGGGGAATGGCCGTCCGATGCGGATCCCCTCTTCCTTGAGATCCGCGATCAGCTCCCGCACGTCCGATCCCAGCTTGAACATCACGAAGTTGGTCTGCGACTGAAATACGGGGTAGCCGCGCTCGGTGAGAGCGTGCTGCAGGTCTTCACGAGCACGCCCGTTTTCCTTGCGGCAGTGCTTCACGAATGCCCGGTCGCCCAGGCTCGCAAGACCTGCGTGGATGGCCAGCATGTTCGCTCCGCTGAAGGTGATGTGCTCGGCCATGCGCTCGATGGTTTTCTTGTCGCTGAGCGCGTAGCCGAGTCTCAGGCCCGCCATGCCGTAAATCTTCGAGAACGTCCGGGTGACAACCACCGGTAGGCCCTCGGCCACCAGCGGCACCATGCTGGCGTAGCGCGGATCGGTGATGTAGTCATGGTACGCCTCGTCCACGAGCACGGTGGCCCGTTTAGAGGCGCGGCGCACGAACGCCTCCAGCTTCTTGCCGTCCGCGAGGACGCCAGTAGGATTGTTGGGGTTGCAAACGTAAACCAGGCTCGCGTCCTTCTCCGCCGCGCGCTCCATGGCCGGCAGGTCATGGGCGCCCTGGTCATCGAGTGGCACTTTGACGGCCTTGATGTCGAAGGCACGTGAGTACCAGATTGGGTCTTCGTAGGTTGGTTCCGCGAGGATCAGGCGGCCCGGAGAGGCGAGAGCGGCCACCGCGACACGAAGCAGCTCGGTGGAGCCGCAGCCCGGCAGTACCTGATCGCGGGAGAGATCGTGCTTTTTGGCCAGGACGCCGATGAGCTCGACTTCCTCGGCTATCGGGTAGCGGTTCGACTCCGTGATGGCCTGCTCGATGGCGCGGCGTGCGGCGGGAGAGGGCCCGTACGGATTCTCGTTGGCGTTGAGCCGAATCACCCCGGAGCCGGTGTCCCCGGCCGTGGCCGGGACAACCTCGGAGCCGTGATTGCTCTGACGGGCCGGCTCGGTTCCGGAATGGCCGGTGAGGCTTCCGGGAGGGTGGGCAAGAATGAAAGGGGCCGCCCCCGCGACCGCGCCGGCCGAGCTGGCCCAGCGCAGGAACTGCCTGCGTCCCAGTCGCGTTATCTCTTTACGCATCGCCGCTAGCCTCCTTCTCGAGCGCGAGAGTTTCCGGCCCGGCGATTGCCGAACCGGAACCCTCCATCGCCCAGAGAATAGCGGAGCCGGGGTAAGAGTTCCAGAGAGCGGGGACTATTTCTTTCCGGTAGGCTCGACGATCACGTTTCCGCTTCCGGTGTCGATCGTGAGCTTGATCCTGGCCTCACCGCGCCGGTACCCGATCACTTCCTTGCCCTCGACCAGGGCCTGTGCGTCCTCGAAGCGGCTGATGATGTCGCCGCTTCCGGTGCTGGCGCGCAGCTCGAATGATGCATCCGCCTGCAGTCCCACCTTGACGTTCCCGCTTCCGGTGTCGGCGGTGACCCGGGTGAGCCGGTCCCCCGAGGTCGAGATGTGCACGTCGCCGGAGCCGGTGTCAGCTCTGAACTCGCGCGCGTTGATGCCGTCGGCAAAGACATCACCGGAGCCTGTGTCGACCCTGATCTGATCCGCCGTGACCGAGCGCAGGCGCACCGTGCCGGAGCCGGTGTCGCAGGTGACGGTCTTCCCCGACAGGCCGTCGAGCGTGCAGTCACCGCTTCCCGTGTTACATTCGAAGGAGCCCTCTAGGTCTTGACCATGAACGTCACCGGAGCCCGTGTCTGCCTGGATCCGGCCGCTCACCTTGACCGAGCGCAGGGTGATCTGCCCGGATCCGGTGTCGCAGGTCACCGCCTCGCCCCGCATGTCCTCCAGGTCGCAGTCGCCGCTGCCACTATCACAGGAGAACGATCCCTCGATGTCCTTCGCCTTGGTGTTGCCGGAACCCATGTCGGTCGAGATCTCACCTCTCAGGGAGTGGAGCCTGATATCTCCCTGGTGGGTCTCGAACTGCAGATTGCCGCTGACCCGCTCCGCGTGGAGCGAGCCGACCAGGTTGCTGAAGCGCGCCTCCAGCTCGAGCGCCGGTACCTGAACCTCGACATCGGCGTAGAGCAGGACGCCCTTTCGGTCCCGGAATCTCACGGTATGGTCGCCGTACTTGGTACCGCCGCCTCCGAACCACCGATCCAGGAACCCGCTGCTGGCAGTGACCGAGAGTCCTTCCGGCACCCGGATGGTGCTGTGCTTGTCGAGCGGATACTCGACCCGCAGGTGGGTCTTACCGTTCCTTGGCTTCGTACTGATGCTCACCAGGCCGGCGAGCTCCTCGTCCTCGGCGTGCACGATGGCGACCATGCGAACCGTGTCGCCCGAGCCGGGCACCACCTTCATGGAGCCGATCAGGTTCTCGATCACTAGATCGGTGCCCCTTGAAACAGGGACGTCGGCTTCGAGCGTTCGGGTGACCTCGGCGCTAATAAACGCGGTGCTGAAACCGAGGGCAAGGATGAGTACGGTAGCTGTGGTCAGGCTGCGCTTCATGGGATCCTCCTCAAGTTTGTTCTCGCCGTATGGTACGGCCGGAGGGGGTTGCTGGTTTCGGCAGAAGGCCGCCAATGGCACCGGAGCCAAAAAAAGGCTGAAGAATGACTCCCGGGCATGTAGCGGCTCAGCCGCCGGTGATGGCCGCCACGTTGCCGCGGTAGGAGAGCAGCATCGCCCCGAACGAGAGGGTCACGGCCGCCACCGCGATCAGGGTCAGAAGCCGGAGAACCTGGTCCCGGGGGCCCTGGCGCGGCTCTCCGGGATCCAGGAGCATGGCCAGCCCGGCTCCGGCAGCGAATCCCCCGATGTGGGCGGCATGATCGATCCCCGGCACCATGATCAGGATCAGGCCAAGGAAGACCCAGCGCATGAGCTGGCGGGCGATCTCCTGTCCGAGCGGGCCGCTGCGGAACTTGCCGAAGACGATTGCAAGACCCAGCAGACCGAAGATCGATCCCGAGGATCCGATGCTGAGTGTGCGGGGGCTGAACAGGGCGCTGGCGGCGAAAGCTGAAACACCCGTCGCAAGGTAGATGAGGAAGAATTTCCTGCGCCCGAACGAGTTCTCGACCAGGGGGCCCAGATTGGCCAGGGCGTAGCAGTTGAACACCAGATGGATGAGGCCGCCGTGCAGGAAGTTCGCGGTGACCAGCCTCCAGACCTCCCCGCCGGCGACTGCGGGGGTCCACTTTCCACCGAACACGAACAGCGCCTCTCCCGGGGGAGACAGCATGCCGAAAAATCCGCCCGCCTGCTCCTGGATTCCCCAGGTGGCAAGCATCAGCAGGTAGAGGGCGCAGTTGGCGGTGATGAGGGCGACCGTCACGCTCCCCATCGAGGGGAACAGGAGCTCCAGGAAGCCCCCACCGGAGGACATGCGGCGCCTCAGGTCGACACCACACTCCGAGCAGACCTTCAGGTTGCGGGGAATGAGCGCGCGGCAATCGTGGCACATGCGCAGGCTGACCTGCTCCGCCCGCTCCACGTTCTGCTCGGTGGTGATCCTCTCCTCCAGCCGGTGCCTCCAGACCTGCTTGCGCCACTGCCAGCGGGCCCCCTGCACACCGAGCGACTCCAGCGCCGCGGCGGCGGCATCAAACGCTCTGAGGATGAGGGGCGGCTTCGGATCCATGAATCCGTCGGTTGTGGACTTGTGATAATTCCGGGCATGGTAGCACGCCGCCGCCGGGCGCGCCGCTTCCGCGTGTTCTCGCTTGACGTCCGGGAACCTGCCGGTGTAATTGAAGAGCGCACCCCATGAAGCCCCCGACCCTAAGCCGCCCTCTCTGGCGACGCCTCAGGCGTGTGCGTTCCTCCCGCGACGGCTCCCTGGATCTGAGGCCGTGCCGCGTTCTTCTCAGGGATGGCCGCTGGCTGGACCGGGTCTATCTGGTCGAGGAGGTGCCCTACCTGCGCCAGTGGAAGATCCACCCGAAGAAGGATCCTTCGCGCCGCGACCTTCCGCTCGATTCGATCGTGGACGTGGACGATAGCCCGACGCGGCTGCCGGCGAGGTTCGCGACCCGGCTATACCGCGCCGGGGAATCGTGGCAGCGTTTCACCGTTTTCACGCTGGTGCTCGAGAACGGCCGGCGGCTGCCTTACCTCATGGGCCATTTCCTGGACTTCCCCCAGTGGCCGGACGATGTCACACCCGAACTGGTGACGGGCGTCATCCCGCACGAGGCGCCCGACGAGTTCCGGAGCCGGACTCCGTCACCGCACCAGGCCGCCGCGCCTCACCGCTGGTGCCTGTACCGCCGGCCACCGAAGCGCTGGCCGCGCGTCGTCTCGGCGCTCTGGACGCTCCTCACCTGGAGCAGCGCATTCTTCCTGGTGGCGGCGGCGTGGGTGCTCCAACCCGGACTGGGCCTGCTCATCCCGCACGCCGCAATCGTGAGCATGCTCGAGCGAGCCTCGGGCCCGTTCTCCGCCGGCCTGCCCATGGCGAGCCTGCTGGTTCTCCAGGCGGGACCGGTGACCGCGCCTTTGGTGCGCCGCAAGCGGGGGCCTTTCCGCCTGGCTGTACTCCTGGCGATGGTCCCGGCGCTACTGCTATCCCCGCACTGGTGGGAGCTTTCAAAGAGCGTGAACGGCCACGCGTGGCGGGATCGCCTGATCGTGGCACTGATCCTCTGGGGCATTCCGGCCATCAACGCGGTGCTGCTGCTCCTTCCGGATCACAGGAAGATGCGCCAGGGATCAACGACACCTCAGGAGCCTGCGCCACCGGAGGCCCCGGCCGGAACGAAAGACGGCAAGGAGGGATCCTGTTGAAATTCCATCTGCTGGGCGTGCTCGTCCTGTGCGTTTCGTGTCAGGCGGGCGGCGATAAACAGGAAATCTGGCCGACGAACGGATGGCCGGTTTCATCCCCTGAGGAGCAGGGGATGGACGCGGCAGTGCTTGCTCGGCTGGACCAGGAGTTCGTTGACGGAAAGCATGGCTACATCGATCACATGTTGATCATCCGCCACGGCCACATGGTTTATGACAGGTCGTACATGCACGACTATGAGCACATCAACGCCGGGCTGGATGCTCCGAGAGGCATGTATAACTACTACGACCCTGACTGGCACCCGTACTACAGGGACACACCGCTTCACACGATTCAATCGGCCACCAAGACCCTGACCTCCGCACTGATCGGAATTGCCATCGGCCGCCAGGAGCTTCCCGGAGTGGATGTCGAGATCCAGAGCTTTTTCGAGAACTACCCAGCTCAGGACAGCGAGCAGGCAAAGCAGCGAATTACTCTCGAGGATCTCCTGACCATGAGGGCCGGGATCGACTGGGACGAGGACACCTATCCGTATACCGACGCGCGGAATACGTGTGGGCAGATGGAGCACAGCGAGGACTGGATAGAGTTTGTCCTGAGCCGTCCCATGGCTCATGAGCCGGGCACGGTTTTTGTCTATAACAGCGGGGCCACGCAGCTTCTCTCACATATCATCTGGGAAGCCACCGGCTCCTACGTTGATGAATACGCCGAGCGTCATCTTTTCACGCCGCTCGGCATCCGTGAATATTATTGGAAACGTATCCCGACGGGTCTCCCGGATACGGAAGGAGGCCTGTACCTGACTCCCCACGACCTGGCGAAGTTCGGGTACCTGTACCTGAAAGATGGTGTCTGGGACGATGAGCGGCTGCTGCCCGAAGGGTGGGTCCAGGAATCGACCCGGTACCATGTGACCGAACTACCTCACTCAGGTCTTGTCTATGGCTACGGGTACAAGTGGTGGTTGCTGCCGTACACGAACCCCGGCAAGGCGCACATTTACTCGGCCTGGGGGTATGGAGGGCAGCGGCTCTTCGTCGTTCCTGAAGATGATCTGATCGCGGTTTTCACGGGATGGAACATCTACGACATCGAATCGATCTCCGCACACATTCTGTTCGACCATGTTCTGGAGGCTGTGAAGACCACGCATGAGTGACCATGGAGCCATCATGAAGCCGATGTTTTTTGGGGTGTGCATTCTTTGTTCTTGGCTGATGATTGTGCCGGCCGGGGCGGACGAGGTGAAAGACACACCGGAGCCTGGTGAGGAATACAGTGATTTCATGGCGGCCAGTGGGCTCACTCCCGGTGCCGCCGCGCCGTCGAAACAGGAAGGGCGGGGGCCGTTCCCCCGGCTGGTGATCCGCGGCGGAACACTGATCGACGGTGCCGGAGCGCCGCCTGTGGGGCCGGTGGACATTGTCATCGAGGGGGGACGGATCACCCAGATCGTGAGCGTCGGGTATCCGAAGGTGCCGATTCGCGAGAACCGGCGGCCCGCCGGCGGAGACCATGAGATCGACGCCCACGGGATGTACGTGCTGCCGGGTTTCATCAACGCGCACGCCCACATTGCCACTCCGCAGCATGGACTTGCCGGTGAGGTGCCCCCGGCCGAGTACGTCTTCAAGCTCTGGCTGGGACACGGTATCACCACGGTTCGGGAGGCAGGCTCATTCAACGGTCTCGATTGGACGCTCGCGCACAAGCGCCGCAGCGCTGCCGGAGAGATCACAGCGCCGCGTATCGCCGCCTACGCATTCTTCCCGGTCGATGTCGAGTTACCTGGCAGTATCACGACCCCCGAGGAGGCGCGGATGTGGGTGAAAGCAATCGCCGTCAGAGGTGCCGACGGGATCAAGTTTGTCGGCGCTCCGCCGGAGGTGATGCAGGCCGCTCTGGACGAGGCCAAAAAGCGCGGCCTCGAGACTGCCTGCCACCACGCCCAGCTGGCGGTTGCGCGCATGAATGTCCTCGATACCTCGAGCTGGGGGCTGACCAGCATGGAGCACTGGTACGGCCTGCCTGAAGCGCTCTTCACCGACCGCACGCTTCAGGACTATCCGGCAGATTACAACTACAACGACGAGCAGCACCGTTTCGGTGAGGCGGGAAGGTTGTGGGAACAGGCAGCCACTCCGGGAAGCCAGCGGTGGAACGAAGTCATCGACAGGCTTCTCGAGCGCGACTTCACGCTCGTCCCGACGCTCACCATCTACGAAGCGAGCCGTGATCTGATGCGAGCCATGCGCGCGGAGTGGCACGACGATTACACGTTGCCGAGCCTCTGGCGCTGGTACCAGCCCAGCCGCGAGGCCCACGGTGCTTACTGGTTCAACTGGACAACCACCGACGAGATCGCCTGGAAGCGCAACTACCGCCGCTGGATGGCCTTCCTGAACGATTTCAAGAACAAGGGTGGCCGGGTAGCGGTGGGTGATGATGCCGGATTCATCTACAAGCTGTTCGGGTTCGCGTACATCCGCGAGCTGGAGCTTCTTCAGGAAGCCGGTTTTCACCCGCTCGAGGTCGTGCGCGCGGCGACCCTGAGCGGGGCGGAGCTGCTCGGCATGGAGGACGAGATTGGCTCTGTCGAGGTCGGAAAGCGTGCGGATCTATTGATCGTTGATGAGAACCCTCTTGCCAACTTCAAGACTCTTTACGGAACGGGAGCCATCCATCTGGACGATGAGACCGGAAAAGTCCGGCGTGTCGGGGGAGTACGCTGGACGCTGAAGGACGGGATCATCTACGACGCCCGATCTCTTCTCGAGGACGTGCGCCGGATCGTGGCGGACGCCAGAACGGCTGAACCCCAGGCCCCCACTCGTTGACCACCCCTGAATTTCTTGCGGTCTTGCCCGTCGTCTTTCTCGCCTTCGTGCTGAAGGGTCTGACCGGGTTCGGACCGGGTCTTCTGATCGTGCCGGTTGCCGCGGTGCTGATCGGCGCTCAGGAGGCGGTGCTCCTGATCGCGTTCCTGGACCTTGTGAGCAACACTCTGATCGCCTGCAAGGACCGCACCTCGATCAGTCCTGGCTTCTGGATCCCGATCGCAGTCGCCATGGGGGCGGGAAGCCTCATCGGGGGACTGTTTCTCAAGCTTGTGCCGCCCCGGGATTTTTCCTTCCTTCTGGCGGTCGTAGTCGCTCTCACAGGAGTGTGGTTCCTGTTCGGCAGGATCAGCAGACAAGGAAAAACCTTGATGGCCGAGCTGCCCGTGAAGACCCAACCGAAAGACACGGTGGTCGCCCTCTCTACCGGCATCTTCGGCGGCTTCTTCGGGCTCACCGGCATCCTGATCGCTACCTACCTGGGCAGCTTTCTCACCAAGGAGGTCCTCCGCCGGGTGCTTGTGCGTGTCCTGCTGGTGTCGGCGACCATCCGTGTGATCACCTACACGGCCACCGGCATGTACTCGCTGAATATCCTTCTGCTGGCTGCCGGCGCCATACCCCTGGTTCTGACCGGGCTCTACTGCGGAGATCGATTATTATTCCGGATATCGGAACTCTGGTTCAGCCGGGTCATCGGCGCCGCGATGCTCATCTCGGCCGCCCGGCTGCTGCTGTGAAATCGGCCGTTCGGGAAGGAGAGACGCAGAATCCTCCCGGCTCCTGTTACAATCGAACCAAATCTAAACAGGAGGACATGAACGTGAAGAAAATTGTGAGCCCCGGGGTTTTGTGGATTGCGGTGGTGCTGGCATCAATTGCAGCCGTGGAATTCTCACCTCGTGCGGCAGAGGAATCGAAGCGCGGGAAGATAGATCGGGCGATGAGCGCGGCACCCGAATCGGTCAGCAAGGACGCAACCATCATGGACGTC
>JAPUKU010000221.1 GCA_027295505.1 Acidobacteriota bacterium | reverse complement strand
GGCGGCGGTGAGGCCGGCAGTGAACGAGATCCGGGGTGTCATGGCTAAAGTGCAGAGCCTCCCGAGAAGGCGAGGTTTTCGCGGTGGATGGCCGCGCGAGAACAAACATATGACCCGCTACGGAGAGCGGCAAGCAGAGCGTGGGATGAGGTCATCTCAGGGTTCTCTCGAATTATGAGGCGCATCTTCTTTAGACACTGAAAGATACAGAAGGTTGACAGGAGAAAGGACTTCCGGGCGCTGAGCGCCGATCAGCGGTTGGAGGCCTCCGCGGAGGCCCCGCTGTGAGGCGAGGCCAGATAAGAGCGGGTCTCTGCAACCACAATGCTGCTGAGGGCAAGCAGTCCGAGCAGGTTCGGCAGGGCCATGAGAGCGTTCATGGCATCGGCGAACTCCCAGACGAGTTCGAGCGGTTGCACCGCACCCAGGAACACGGCCCCGCAGAAGAGCACGCGATAGGGAGTGATAGACCGCTCACCCAGCAGATACTCCAGGCACTTCTCACCATAATAAGACCAGCCGAGAATGGTGGAATAGGCGAACAAGATCAGCCCCAGCGCCACGATGAGGCCGCCGCTGTCGCCCGGCAGCCCATGGCTGAAGGCGAACCGGGTGAGGTCGGATCCATTGCGACCGGAGGTCCAGGCGCCAGTGCCGATGATCACGAAGCCGGTGATCGAGCACACGATCAAGGTGTCTATGAAGGTCTGGGTCATGGACACCAGAGCCTGCACGGCGGGGCGTGTGGTCTGGGCGGCGGCGGCGGCAATCGGGGCTGAGCCCAGTCCCGATTCATTGGAGAAAACGCCCCGGGCCACGCCGTAGCGGATCGTATCTCTGACCACCGCGCCCATGAAACCGCCCACCGCGGCACTACCGGTGAAAGCTTGCGACAGAACGAGGCGGAAGATGTCGTCGATCCCGCGCCAGTTGAGGAGCACGACCAGCAGGCCTCCGCCCATGTATAGAACGATCATCGATGGCACGATGAACGAGGATGCTCTTCCGATCGATCGAATTCCTCCCAGGATGACGATGGCGGTGGCCGCTGTCAGCAGCAGGCCCGTCCAGGCCACGGGGATCTCTAGTCTGGAGTGCAAGAGCACATCGGCCACCGAGTTTGACTGCACCATGTTGCCGATGCCGAACGCGGCTACCGAGCCGAACAGGGCAAAAGCCGCGGCGGGCCAGCGCCAGCCGAGCCCGTAAGCCAGGTAATACATGGGCCCGCCGCACATGGTGCCCCGTTTGTCTCGCTGGCGGTAACGCACGGCCAGGACGGCCTCGGCATACTTCGTGGCCATGCCGAAAATGCCCGTCACCCACATCCAGAATAGGGCCCCGGGTCCACCCGCCGCGATGGCGGTGGCGACCCCGGCGATGTTGCCGGTGCCCACGGTGGCGGCGAGAGCCGTCATCAGAGCCTGGAAGTGGGAGATGTCCCCTTCAGCCCCCTTCTCCCGCCGACGCACGAACGCCAGCCACAGAGCGTGGCCGAGGGATCGGAACTGCAGACCGCGGAGGCGGATCGTGTAGTAGATACCCGTGCCCACGAGAAGAATGAGCATCCACGGGCCCCAGAGGATTTCGTTGGCCGACTTCAGGAAGGAGAGCAGCGCCTGCTGCATGATGGAACCGCGGATGGTAGCCTGAACAAGGTCATGGATCAACCGCCCGGCTTTACCGTTTTTCCGCGCCCGGGGTTGAGGGGGCGGGCGGAGCCGGCAGCGACTGCATCAGCATTACGGTCTCGCCCATCCCCAGAGTCTCGCGTAGCAGGGCCACGAAGTTGACGAGGAGCGTTACCGCGGCCAGCCAGCCGTGAACCCAGGCTGGCAACACTCTGGCGCCCGCGCCGCCGCCGAGGACGAAGACGGCGATGACCAGCAGCAGGGCACTGCTCGCCCACGGGAACACTCTGCGCTTGAAATCAGCGACGCGCCGCAGGAGATCGGGATCGCCCCCGTGCTCAGCGACCCACTCCTTGATACGGCGGCCGGTGCCGATGAAATAGAACATGGTGAGCGAGTGACCGAATAGCTGGAACATCGCGGCAGGGATCGCCAGCAGCATGTGGCGGGAAGAGGTGACCCACCCCATGCTGATGCCCCACCCGGTGGCGAAAACGGTTGCGAGGGCCAGAAAAGCCACCAGGTCAAGGGCAATCAGAGCCTGTGCCATGAACCCGTACGGCACGGCTAGAGTCCCAGCTCGGGCGCCGCCGACCTGAGCGCTTCCAGCACGCGGCCAATGTGTTCGTCCATGTCGACCTCCAGTTCCTGCACCCCCTGCCGGATTTCCTCGCGGTTGACGCTGCGGGCAAACGCTTTGTCCTTGAGCTTCCTCTTGACCGAGGAGACCTTCACGTCGGCCAGGCGCTTGGAGGGTTGGACTAGCGCCGCGGCAATGATCAGGCCGCAGATTTCGTCACAGGCGAACAGCACGCGATCCAGCGGTGAAAGGCGGGGAGTACCCGTGTGTGGGGCGTGCGCAAGCACGGCGTGGATGATCTCCTCCGGGTAGGTGCGTTCCCGCAGGATCTCAACCCCTCGAAACGGGTGATCCTCCAGGGATGGGAAGCGCTCGTAGTCCAGATCGTGCAGCAGCCCGGCCAGTCCCCACAGCTCCTCATCGCCTCCGAGAAGACGGGCGTAGGCGCGCACCGCAGCCTCCACCGCCAGAGCGTGTCTGCGCAGCGATTCTCCGTGGGTGTGTTCGTAGAGGAGGTCCAGCGCCTCCTGCCGCGGTGGGGTAGGCATGGTGGGTGATTATACCGAAACGGCGCGTTGCTCCGGTGCCTGACATGGCTCGTGGGCATGCTTGAACTCGCGAGCAGCGTTCGATTAGACTCTCGCTTCACGAGTTCGTAGGGTTTCAGGCTTCATGCCATGTCTTCGAGGTGCACTGCGTGAACGTGTCCCCGGGCCCGGCCGCGAGGGCCGCGGCTGAACTGTGAGCCCGGTGCGGTAGGGAGACCGGGCTGAAACTCGAGGCGGCCGCCGGGTGCCGCCGCCAGGGAGGAAGGGCGCACATGGAAAACGCTGGAAAGTGCTGTGTGGCGGAAATGATCGGTACCTTCACGCTCGTTTTCGTCGGCGCGGGGTCGATTTGCCTGCAGGCGTATTCTGATAGCCTCGGGATTCTGGGTGTGGCAATTGCCCACGGTCTGGCCCTGTCGGTCATGATCTCGGCACTTGGCGCCGTCTCGGGCGCTCACTTCAACCCGGCCGTCACCTTCGGTTTCCTTCTGACCCGCAGAATTGGCGTGGCCATGGCCGGCCTGTACGCCGTCTCTCAGGTCATCGGAGCTGTGCTGGCCGCCTACCTGCTCAAGATGGTGTTCTCGGACGTTTGGCGGGACTTCGACCTTGGCACCCCGCTCATCAACCCCGAGGTGGGGCTCACGATGGGCCAGGCGATCATCGTCGAGGCGATCTTGACCTTCTTCCTGGTGATCGTCGTCTTTGGGAGCGCCGTGGACCCGCGGCGGCCGAACATTGGTGGGTTTGCCATCGGGCTCACGATCACGGCGGATATCCTCATGGGCGGAGCCCTGACGGGTGCCGCAATGAACCCGGCTCGCGCCTTTGGACCGGCCCTGGCCGCGGGGATCTGGGACAGCCACGTCGTCTACTGGGTTGGGCCGCTCATCGGAGGGGCTCTGGGCGCTCTGCTGTACCACCACCTGCTGATGGACAAGCAGTCCTAGTCACCGGTCGATCAGGCCGCGGGGGACGGCTCTGCGCATTTGGATCTTGGCCTCCGGGGTATTCCTGAGCTAAAATTTCAGCAATCCCTGAGGAGGGCTGTGACCGTGATTCTGACGCGCAGCGTCGATACCGCTCAGCGCCTGCTCATCTATCTGACGCTTTCAGATGGAGAGGACCGGTATCTGAAGGCAGGCCAGATCGAGCGTGATTTGAAGATTCCTCCCTTCGCGCTCCGGAAGATCCTCTGGGCTCTGACACGGGGAGGTTTGCTGTGCTCGGTGCCCGGGCGTGGTGGTGGTTTCAGGCTGGGACGCCGCCCCGTCGATATCTCCGTGGCCGAGGTCATGGCGGTGGTGGAGGGGCCCATCGTGGCCTATACCTGCCGCGGGGTGGACGATAACTGTGAGCTGAGCGGCCGTTGCAACGTGGCGCCTATCTACCGGATGCTGGAGAGCGAGCTGCAGCGTTTGCTGAGCCGTTACTCCATCCAGGACTGCCTGCCGACCCCTAGGGCGGTTCCGGCACCAGGGGGGAGGCAGTAACGAGCGAACCGGCGGCAGGTGTCCCCGAGCCCGTGGGCAGGGCGTTACATCTCGGGACCGAGGCGGGAAGCTCGATTCGTTCGCACGCCGAGCGCGACTACCCGCGCGAGTGCTGCGGGCTGATGGTGGGCCGGCGCCAGGAGGGTGCCTGGAAAGTCGAGTATGTCAGGCCAGCTCGTAATTTGAACACGGATCGCCCGAACGACCGCTACCTTCTCGACCCGGCCGACTTCGTGCATGCTGATCGCGAAGCCCGTGGGCGTGGGCTGGACATCGTGGGGATCTACCATAGCCACCCCGATCATCCCGCGCGTCCTTCCGATACGGACCTCGAGAACGCGTGGGCGGCGCTTGCTTACCTGATCGTCGGCGTGAAGGACGGCCGGGTGCATGAATGGCGGGCGTGGGAGTACGATGGCGAGCACTTTGACGAGCGGTCGGTGGACGGCGCACCGCTTGAGTGAGGAGGAAGTATGTCTGTGACAGTGAGAATCCCGACACCCCTGAGGTCACTGACGGGTGGCGCGGATGAAGTTAAGTTGGAGGCCACCTCGGTACGCGCCCTCATCGATTCCCTCGAAGACAAGCACGGCGGATTCAAGGCCCAGCTCCTGGACGGCGAGGGCAAGCTGCGGCGCTTCGTGAATGTCTACCTGAACGACGAGGATATCCGTTTCCGGGAGGGCCTGGACACGGCCCTTGGAGACAACGATGTCGTGGCCATCATTCCCGCCATCGCCGGTGGCGCCGGCGATGCCTCATGGCCCCGGATGCTGCAGAAGCTCAAGCGCGAAATTGCTGAAGTCGAGCCGGCCGATGTGCTCCAGACACGTGAATCGGAAGGCACGGTGATCGTGGATGTGCGTGACACGGAGGAGTTCAATGAGGGGCACATCGAGGGAGCCATCCACCTGCCGAGATCGTTTCTTGAGATGCGTGCCGAGAACCTATTGAAGGATCGCGAGGCGTCGATCGTCGTCCACTGCGCGGGCGGTGTGCGTTCCTTGCTGGCCGCGGAGAGCCTGCGCCGCCTGGGCTACGCCCGGGTGCGATCCATGGCAGGCGGGTTCGGGCGCTGGAAGAACCAGGGGCTGCCTTTCGTGAAGCCCCGGGTTCTGTCGGGTGAGGATCGCCGGCGTTACGCCCGCCATCTTTCGATCCCAGAGGTGGGGGAGGCGGGCCAACTCAAGCTTCTCGATGCCCGGGTGCTGATGATCGGTGCGGGAGGTCTGGGATCGCCCGCTGCCTACTATCTGGCGGCGGCTGGTGTGGGCACCCTCGGTCTGGTCGACTTCGATGTCGTGGACGAGTCCAACCTGCAGCGCCAGATCCTGCACACCACCGACCGGGTCGGTAAGCCGAAGACCGAGTCAGCGCGCCAGACCTTGCTGGCCCTCAATCCGGGTATTGAGGTAAAGACGTTTGAAGAACGGCTGTCGAGCGAGAATGTCGAGCGTTTATTTCGTGACTTCGACATCATCGTCGATGGCAGCGACAATTTTCCGACCCGGTACCTGGTCAATGATGCCTGCGTGCTGCAGAAGAAACCAAACGTGCACGGCAGCGTTTACCGCTTCGAGGGTCAGGTGACGGTTTTCTGGGCGGGCCAGGGGCCGTGTTACCGCTGCCTTTACCCCGAGCCGCCGCCACCGGAGTTGGCTCCTTCCTGCGCCGAGGCCGGTGTCCTCGGGATCCTTCCGGGTGTGGTCGGGCTCCTGGAAGCAGTGGAAACGATCAAGATCATTCTCGGGATGGGGATTCCGCTGGTAGGAAGACTTCTCACCTACGATGCTCTGCGGGCGGAGTTCCGGGAGCTCAAGCTGCGGCGGGATCCCCAGTGCCGGTACTGTAGGGACGGAGTCGAATTCCCCGGTTTTATCGATTACGAGCAGTTCTGCGCACGCCCGACGGACGCGGTACGCACTTCGTGAACCCCAATCCGGTAACCGCCGCCTCTCTGGCCGAGGCCCTCGAGCGCCTGCCGATCGTACGCATGATCGGTGGCACGCCGCTTCTGGCCCTGCGGCTGTTCGAGGAGGAAGTTCCCCGGGCCGAACTGTTCGCAAAGGCGGAATGGATCAACCCGGGCGGCTCGGTCAAGGACCGACCGGTACTGCGTATGCTGACCGACGCGCTGAAGCGGGGCGACCTTGCCCCCGGTATGACCATCCTCGACTCCTCGTCGGGAAACGCCGGCATCGCCTACGCGATGCTCGGAGCCACGCTTGGATACCCGGTTGAGCTGGTCGTTCCAGGCAACGCAAGCCAGGAGCGCAAGGAACGCATTCTCGCTCATGGCGCGAACCTGGTGTACACCGATCCGGTCGATGGATATGATGCGGCTCTTCGCGAGGTGAACCGCCGGTATCGTGCCGATCCCGAACGTTACTTTTTCTGTGACCAGTACTCCAACGATAGCAACTGGAAAGCTCACTACGAGGGCACAGCCGCGGAAATCCTGGAGCAGACCGGCGGCAGCCTGACCCACTTCGTAGCAGGCGTTGGCACGGGAGGCACGATGACCGGGATTGGCCGCCGGCTCAAGGAGCACGATCCGAGTATCCAGATCGTATGCGTGCAGCCCGATCGGTTCCCGAGCATCGAGGGCCTCAAGCCGCTGGGCCGTCCCGAGGATATCGTTCCCAAGATCCTCGATCAGTCGGTCATCGACGAGCAGCTGACGATCGGGGCCGAGGACGCTTACGCCATGTGCATGCGCCTGGCGAGACACGGTTTCTTTCTCGGCCAGTCCTCCGGCGCTTTCCTGACAGGAGCGCTGGAGGTGGCCCGGCGCGAAAAGACAGCCCGCATCGTGACTCTGTTTCCCGATCTGGGGGAGCGCTACTTCAGCACGCGTCTCTGGGCCAGCGATTGAGCCACAAGCGTAAATCCTTTGTTATCAGTACCTCCACTTTCTAATCTACCCCCCATATCTTAGCTGAGTGTTAGATGGGTGTTAGACGGCCCGAGCAAATAATCACGTAAAATAATTCGTCACACACTGATAATTTTTTCTTGAAAGCCCGGTCGCTATGCTAGCTTTAGAAGATGAACTCGATATTGCCACTGTGATCTAGTCGAGTTCACCCGCCGGCGGGACAAACATCGGGTCCTGCCGGGGCCGCGCCATCCCTGGCAGCCAGGTCGGCGCGAGAACGTAAACAAATAAAGCCCGCAGGTGCGCAAACACCTACGGGCTCGAATCCACCATTAGCCTAGGAGCCTCCGATGGACAAACCCATCTTAGATCAAATCCATTCTTCGGAGAAGGGGACAACGGGGGGGGCGTGGTCAACCATTCCGGGGCTGATGGCATTGCAAGGGAGGGGGGCGCCCTTCGTGTGCCGTCAGCCCCCTTTTTATGTCTAGACCTCGCATCAGAGAACCCCGAACAGACAAGCCTGACGTGGCTGATGTTGTCCGGTCGTGCCCCGTCAGTCCTCTTCAGCTATTGAAGCTGCGTGAGGTTGCCGAAGTCCTCCGCTACACCTCCACTCAATCAGTTCGCGATCTGATCGCCAGCGGTGCCCTTGTGGGCGTTGATGTAGGTGTGGCTCGTTCTGACCGAAAGCGAATCACTTACCGAGTGCATAAGGATGATTTGCAGGCGTTTATTGAGGCGCGTAGGGGTAATGAGATTGGAACTAACTAATTCGTCGCTAATGAAACAGCGGCAGCAAGGTCGCTCACGGACAACTAACCCGCATTCGTGGGCGATGACGAGGGGCAAACCCTGGGGCTGATCAACACATCACCGTCTGTCGGTTGGCCCCAGGGCACTCTAAGAATAGCTGTGAACCCGCCTCTAACGGACGGAGGGGCGGATCGGGGTCGGTGGAAGAGCCCCACTCACGCACAGCCTTTGGAGCAGGAGGGAGCTATGAGATTCCAAGGAAGCAATAGTCAATTGTACGCAAGCGCGATGTCTGCCTTGCGGAGCTTGCTTGAGGGGGAGACAACAGCATAGGAGGTAAGAGTCATGAACAAGAGTAACAGAGATTACCTGATTGAGAAGTTAAGGCCACTGTGCGGCGCGAAGCTACAGAAAGCGGTGTACGACAGTTATGGGGAGGAGTGCGGTTTCATTAGGCTCTATCTTGTCCTCCCCAGTGGTCGCACTGGAATAATCGACATCATGGGTGACGAGGAAGGCAATGTTGGTGGCTGGCCGCTGGTAGACCTTGAGCCGTGGGAATGTGAAGAAGATGCCGTGGCGTGAATATGCAAGCCTTGCCGATGTTGAGAAGATTGTTTCGGAGCTTACTTGGCTCTGGCCGAACATAATCCCCAACGGCTACCTAACTGTCATCGCAGGGCAGCCGGGTATAGCAAAGAGCGCTTGGGCGCTGGACCTTGTTGCCCGAGTATTAAGCGGCACACCCTGGCCCGACGGAACACCGTGCAAGGAAGTTCCCTTCGTAATGTGGGCCGACACCGAAGCAACGCAAGCAATGCTGCTGGATAGGGCAAAGAGCCTAGGTCTTGACCCTGCCCGCATCGTATTTCCGTTTGACAAGGATAATGTGCTTGGCGATGTGAAGTTAGACGACGCAGCAAAGTGGGCGGCATTTAAATCCAGTGTTGAAGAGTGCAGCCCGCCGGTTGTTATCATCGATTCGCTTGCTTCTGCACATAGTAGTGACGAGGACAAGTCAAAGAACATGAACCTGATTTGTGGGCGACTGATGCGCCTTGCCCGCGACAATAACAACGCGGTGATTGCAATCCACCAAGTTCGCAAGCAGGGCGAGGAGTACAAAACCGAGCTGACCCTTGACGACCTGCGCGGCTCAGGCGCTATTGGCTACGAAGCCAAGTGTGTCTCAGTGATTGAACCTGTG
>JAPUKU010000220.1 GCA_027295505.1 Acidobacteriota bacterium | reverse complement strand
GCAGATTCGCTTCCCCAGCGGACGCTCGGTAGAAGCCGAGGTTCTGGAGGGCCACGCTGCCTACGATCCCGAGGGCGACAGGTTGAGATCATGACCCGGTTGTCGAAGCGTACGCCCCTGTCTGGCGTTTACCGGGCTCTGGGAGTGTCCTTGACGAACGTCGCGGGGTGGGAGCTGGCAGAGCACTTCGGGGATCCGGATCGGGAGAAGCAGGCGCTCAAATCAGCCTGCGTTCTGGTGGACTGGTCGCATGCCGGAAAGATCCACCTGCGTGGCCGGGAGGCTGTCCGGGAGGCCGCAAAGATCGTGGGAGGTGACGGTGCACCCGGGCTACTCGAGGCGCATGCGGGCGGCGGCTGTGTGCTGCTGAGGCTGGCTGAGGACGAGGCGCTGCTCCTCTGTGAGCCGGGCCAGGAGGAGCACGTTTTGTCGAGGCTGGATGAGACCCGTACCGCCATCGTCAACAGGTCGGGCGGGTATGGCGCCCTGCTTCTGTCAGGCCCGCGCAGGGGGGAAGTCATGGAACGCTCCTGCGCTCTGGATTTGAGACCGGATGTTGTTGGAGAAGGCAGGGTCTTCCAGACCGGAGTCCACTTCATTCCGTGCACCATCTATTGCGCTCCGGGCGCCTACCTGCTGGTACAGAGACGTGACTTCACGCAGAGCCTCTACGAGGCCCTTCTGGATGTGGGGCGCAGTGTCGGGCTGGTGCCGGCGGGGGCCGGCTGTGTTCCCACGGTGTTCGGACGAGAGGTGCGGATGTGACTCGGCGCATGTGGCGCACCCCGGAGCTCAGATCCAGCTACGACGTCATCATCGTGGGCGGTGGTGCTCACGGTCTGGCAACGGCCTACTACCTCGCGAAGATGGGCGTTCGCAACGTTGCCGTTCTGGAAGCCCGCTTTGTCGGCTACGGTGGATCTGGCCGCAACACCGCAATCCTTCGATCCAATTACCGCACCGAGGAGGGCATTCGCTTCTACGACCAGAGCCTGCGACTTTACGAAAGGCTGGCGGGGGAGCTGGATTTCAACCTGATGTTCAGCCAGCAGGGCCACTTTACGCTGGGACACAGCGAATCGAGCATGAACACTCTCATGACCCGGGCCGAGATCAACAAATCGGTCGGTGTGGAGAGCACCATTCTCAGCCCGCCTGAGATCAAGCGCCGGGTTCCCGAAATCGACATCTCGGATCACCCCCGGTACCCGATCATGGGAGCGCTCTATCATCCACCCGGTGGCATCATCCGGCACGACGCAGTCGTCTGGGCTTACGCACGCGGCGCGGATCGTCTTGGCGTCGACATTCACAACCAGACGCCCGTCCAGAAGATCGTCATAGAAAATAACCGGGTGCAGGGGGTCGTCACCAACCGGGGCACTGTCCGCTCTGGAAAAGTTCTCACCGCGCTGGCAGGATGGACGTCGGAACTGTGCGGGCCCACGGGAGTGAAGCTCCCTCTCGTCACCTACCCTCTCCAGGCCCTGGTGACCGAGCCGTACAAGCCGTGGCTGCACCATGTGATCGTCAGCTCCAACCTGCACATCTACCTGAGCCAGACAGACCGGGGGGAACTCGTGTGCGGTGACGGCATCGACGGTTACCCTCACTACGGGATGAGATCGACGCTGGGGTTTCTCGAGAGCTACGCCGCTCACTTTCTCGAGCTCTTCCCGGCGCTACACAAGATGAAAGTCATGAGACAGTGGGCCGGTCTCTGCGACATGACTCCCGACTACAGTCCGATCATCTCGCCCATTGAGGCGATCGAAGGGTTCTACATCAACTGTGGCTGGGGCACCTATGGGTTCAAGGCGGCTCCGGCCAGCGGTTTGAACTCAGCCAGGATGATCGCGGAGGGGAAGGTGCCCGAGATCATCCGCCCATTCCATTACAACCGGTTCCAGGAGAACCGACTCGTCGGAGAGAAGGCGGCAGCCTCCGTGTCGAGCTGAGCCTTGCGGTCTCCCCGTGTCCGGAGCTCGGGCTGCGACGTTCGTTCGCCTGACCCGACCCGGTTGCATTGAGTCATGACGATGGCAGCTGCTAGCCATAACTCGGATGCCGCACTGACCGGATCGATCGGGCGCTACGGGCGCCGCATCGGATTCTGGGGGCTGGTGGTGTTCCTTTACGCATCGCTGGCGGCCGGGTCCGGTGGAATAGAGGAGATTGTCTCCGCCTCCGGTCCGGGAATGGCGATGTGGATTTTTATTCTCCTGCCATTCGTGTGGGGGCTGCCGAGCGTGCTCGTCAGCGCGGAGCTGTCCTCGGCAATACCTGTCGAGGGTGGCTACGTGCGCTGGGTGCGGAGAGCGCTCGGCCCATTCTGGGGCTTCATGTCGGGATGGCTGAACTGGTTTGCTTCGGTGTTCGACGGCGTCATCTATCCGGTGCTGATCGCCGACTACATCGCCTCCATGTGGCCGGAGCTCGCGGGGCCCGGTTCACGTTCCGCGCTGGCCCTCACCGTCATCATCGCATTCGGTTACCTCAACTTCCGGGGAATTCGAGCCGTGGCCTTTTCATCGGCCATCTTCATGGTCTTGGTGTTGCTCCCGTGGATCATTTTTTGTCTGCTGGCCTTTCCTCTGGCCGAGCAGAGTCCCTTTACACCGCTGGTGGGCGCCGACCGCACGCCGGCTGAAGGGCTGGGCGTGGCCCTGGTCCTGGCGATGTGGTTCTTCTCCGGCTACGAGCTGCCGAGCACCGCCTCGGAGGAATACGAGAAGAGCCACCGGAACCTGCCGTGGGCACTCGTGGTGCTCCTGGTGCTCATGAGCGTGTCGTACATTTTACCGCTGGCGGCAGGCCTCATGGTTACCACCGATTGGACCACGTGGGAGGTTGGCTCGCTGACGGCCGTGGCCAGCCAGGTGGGACTGGCGCACGGGGGTCCGGCTCTGGCAGCCGTGCTGGGCACCATGATCGCGCTGGCCGTGGCGGTCGGATCGATTGCGCTCTTCAATGGCCTTCTCGTGCCTTACTCGCGGATTCCGATGGTGCTCGCGGAAGAGGGTGACTTCCCGCGGTTGTTCGCCCGCCTGCATCATCGGTACCGCACGCCGTGGTTTGCCATTCTTGTCAATTGTGCCCTGTATGCGCTCCTGCACCGTTTCGACTTTTCGCAACTGGTGCTGCTGTCGATGTGGAACGGGATTGTCGTCTACCTGCTCATCGATCTGACGCTTCTCGTCCTGAGGTACCGTGAACCGGATCTGGAGCGCCCCTTCCGCATTCCGGGGGGCACGGCGGGCCTTGCGGCCGTTGTCGTCCCCCTCGTCATCGTTTCCGGGTGGGCGCTGTGGCAGAGCCTCAGAGAAATCTGGAACGAGGACAGTTTTCGGCTTCTCGCCATCCTGTTTCTCGGACTGGTGAGCGGCCCCGTTTATTACTTTCTGCGGACGCGCTACAAGCGCTTCGGGGGCCCCGAAGACCCGCGCCCGTAGTGGATCTACCGGGGCTGCCCCCCCTGCCCCCTCGAAACCGTCCTGCAACGCTGCTCCATCGTGGTCCTGGCCACAAGGGTGGCCACAGGAAAGAAGTCGCTCCGGGCTCAGGTCGATCGGGCGGGCTCCTGGCTTCTTCTCTTCCAGTTTCACTCACACCCCTGAAATAAGGCACAATACCCGTCGGTCATCACTCACAGGAGGGGGCTTCCATGGTTCCACGGCGACGGCGCGGTCAGCATACAGTACGTTCGGCGGCACCACCCGTATGCCTCCCCGCGCCCAGTCCACTGAGGGACGCACCTCCATGATCGGCACCACGCTCAACCACTACCGCATCGAGGA
>JAPUKU010000022.1 GCA_027295505.1 Acidobacteriota bacterium | reverse complement strand
TGGAAGACTCCTCCGGCGCTCTCCTTCACTCGCCCAGTTCCTTATTCTGCACAGCTTGAGGAACCAGCTGCCACTCATGGGCCTGTCGCCCGACCAGGTGGAGCGCGGGGCCCTGTTCTGCGCCTACGCGACCCCCGACGACATCGGCCGCCAGTCGGCAGACGTCGTTCAGGATCTGCTGTCGGGCAAGAACGTCTCGGAATTGCCCCCGCAGACCCCGCAGGTGACACGCATCGCTCTCAACCTACGGGCCGCCGATGCCATCGGCCAGGCCATCCCACGGGAAATCCGCCGATTGGCTGCCCCCGTATTCTGAACCGTTGTGTCGCAGGCGTACCGGTTCTTCGGGAACCAGATAAATCGGATATCTCTGCCACACAATCATCTCTGCCTGCACTTGGCGGATCTGCTTCCAGAACCTAAGTTAAGGTTGGAAATCAGTCTGTCTTTCTGCGTAACTTGACTTGTCGTTCAGATCGACAGGCTGTGTTCGGAGGACCAAGACATTTGAACAGGCAGCGACCAGGCCCCGTAATCTTTGCGGTGTTGGCGGTCTTTCGGGTGGCCGGTCTCGTCGCGCAGGCCACGCCCTGCGAAAATCCACGCAAAGATTCTAAGAAGTCAATGGCTTCACCGCTTGAGGTGCGCAACAGGGCGGATTTGAGAATTTAAGATGCATCTGTCGCTTCGCACAAAGTTCTACCTGCTGGTTGCCGTCCTGGTGTTTGCGGTCGGTGGCGTTCTGTCCACGTACTTTGTCCGGCAGCTACGGGATACAGTGCACCAGGGTCTGGAGGCGCGGGCCCGCTCCCTGGCCGAGAACCTGTCGCGAAACAGCGAGTATGGTCTCCTGCTGCGCAGCCGGGAACTGCTGGAAGGGCCCATCCGGTCTCTCCTCGCGGACGACATGATCCAGGCAGCCATGATCGTGGATATGGACGGCAAGCCTCTGGCGAAAACCGCCCGACCAGGCGTCATCCTTCCGGATTTGATTGAAATAGACGAACGAAACAGTCTCAACATCATCGCTGACCCGGAACATAGCAGTTTCGTGCTTACGACCCCGGTCTACACGGGAGATGTGAAAGGCGTAGAAGGGGGCGAGGCCGGATCGGCAGGGGAGCGGCGCCGGGTGGGTACGGTCTACCTCCAGGTATCGTACGCGCAGGCGGCGAAAGCCGCACAGAGGCTGAGCCTGGCGGCTCTAGGTCTGACGGCAGCCCTCGTGGTCGTGTGCTTCTTGCTCGGAATCTTTCTCGTGCGGTACATCGTAAACCCCCTCGTGGCTCTTGAGGCCGGCACGCGACATCTTGCCCAGGGAGATCTCAGCTTCCGGGTCACGCAGACCGGGCAGGACGAACTCGGGCGTCTGGCGAGCTCGTTCAACGCCATGGCCGAGGATCTTCAGATGAGCCGGCGTGAGCTGGGCGATCACAACAAGAATCTCGAGCTGAAAGTTGCGGAGAAGACGCAAATTCTCTCACTGGCAAACCGTCGCCTGGAGGAGATGAATCGTCTCAAATCGGAGTTCCTGGCCAACATGTCCCATGAGTTGCGCACGCCGCTCAATGCCATCCTCGGGTTTACCGATTTGATGATTGACGGTCAGTGCGGCGAGTTGACCGAGCAGCAGTCGACCTATCTGCAGACCGTCTATACGAGCGGCCAGCACCTGTTGAATCTCATCAACAGCATTCTCGATCTCTCGAAGATCGAAGCCGGCAAGATGGAGGTCTTTCCCGAGGAGTTCTACGTGCAGGACGTGGTTGAGTTCGCCCTCAGTCTTGTGGAATCGCAGGCCGCCAAGAAACAGATCAATCTCCACAAGGCAATTGCAGCCGAGGTGAAGACCGTCGTTGCCGACCAGACAAAGGTGCAGCAAATCCTCCAGAACCTGCTGACGAATGCCGTGAAGTTCACCCCCGAGAACGGCCGCATTGGAATCGTTGTCACCCAGGATAACAATGGAGTCCTCTTTGCCGTCTCCGATACCGGTGTGGGAATTTCCAAGGAGGATCAACAGAAGATCTTCAGTGCGTTCACCCAGGTTGATGCAACATACACAAGAACCTTCGAAGGGACGGGACTGGGATTATCCCTCGTCGATCATTATGTGAGGATGCATCGCGGGAAAGTCTGGGTCGAGAGTGAAATGGGCAAGGGGAGCACGTTCTACGTCCGCCTGCCGCGCGCCACGTCGAGCGGACTTGCGCCGAACGCAGATGCAAAAGCGAAAGCGCCGCCGGTAGAGACGATTCTCGTCATCGAGGACGATCCGATGGCGCGCAGCATCATGAAGCAGTACCTGGAACCCACCGGCTGCAAGGTGCACTTTGCCACCAACAAAGAAGAAGCGAGAAAAGCGATCAAGACAGTGAAGCCTTCTCTCATCACCCTCGACATCACGCTGGGTAAAGAGAGCGGCTGGGATCTTCTAAGCGAGGTCAAGTCGGATCCAAAGACCGCGAACATTCCCGTGATGGTAATCAGCGCCGTGGACGAACGGGGAATCGGGTGCGCCTTCGGCGCCGAGGATTACCTCGTCAAACCGGTCGACCGGCAGCAGCTCCTGGCGCGGTTGCAGGCCATGGGGTTGGCGAGCCCCGATCTCGAGCGGCAGATCCAGGTCCTGGTGGTCGACGATCATCCCGAAGCCCGACTGCTGCTACGCAAGATCCTGGAAGGCCAGAACATGAAAGTTGTCGAGGCCGAAAATGGCAAGGAGGCAATCCAGGCGGCCCACATATCCATTCCGGATCTGATCCTGCTTGACCTCATGATGCCAGATGTCAGCGGTTTCGAGGTGCTCCAGGACCTGCGTGCACTGCCGGCCACGCGCAACGTACCGGTGATCGTGGTCTCGGCAAAGGACATCACCGCGGAAGAAAACGGTGTGCTGAGCGGAAACGTGGCGGCTATCTTCAGGAAGTCATCTTTGTCAGGCGCGGAATTTGCTCGAGAAGTTCGGCGGGTGCTCGACGTAAAGGAGCAGACGCAGGAGGCTGTCAATGTCTGAACCGTGTATTCTGATTGTCGAGGATAACGAAGCCAACCTGCACCTCATGAAAGAGGTGCTCAAGCCGCTGGGGTTCACAATCCTGGTAGCCAACGACGGTGAGGAGGGCGTGCGCATGGCGCGGGAGAATCTGCCCGATCTCATCGTCATGGACATCCAGCTTCCGAAGATGGACGGACTGACGGCCACCAGGCTCATCAAGTCGACCGCCGAAACCTGTCGAATCCCGATCGTTGCCGTGACAGCCCACGCACTTCTACGGGATCGGGAGAACGCCCGTAAAGCAGGATGCAATGATTATGTAACCAAGCCACTCAACACGCGACTGTTCCGGGAGAAAATTCGGTCTTTCTTCCAGGCGGTGGGCTCAACCCCCGAAAGCTAACAAAGCCTGCGCAGCGTCATGGCAGCGACCCCTCAGGCTGCCGAGGCATTTCTGCTGTCCGTCGCCTAGTGCGACATTTCAGTCGCTGTCCATGATGTGAATCTGGGACGGTGCTTTGACCACGATCTGCGGTTTGTGCCTGTACTCACGCACACGCCCGGTGACCTGCACCTCATGGCCCAGGTACAGAATCTCGGGCGGTGAGGGGAAACGCCCGAAGTTTCGTGCGAAGATCACCGCCGTGAAGGTTCGCTTCCAGTCCTGATGAAAGTTCAGGAAGCAGACCTTACCCGTGTTCCTGGTTTCGATCACCTTGCCGGCCACGGTCACTTCCCGGCCGTAAAACTTTTCCGCCTCCTTCCAGGAGATCACCGGCGATGCCTGCCAGAGACCGCGAGCCGCCTCGCGTGCCAGGCTCTCCAGCTGGGTGAACGCTTCGCGTTCTTCGAACGGGAACCACTCGATGACGCGGCAGTACCCCTCTTCGATCAGCAGCGCGTTGAGCATGCGGCCGTCCGCGAGCGTCACGTAGCGCAGTAACCGGTCATACTTGTCCCTGAGATCAGCAAGGGGATCGATGTGCAACTCGACCGTCGTGCCCTCGACGAGGCCGCGGGTGAAGGCGCTCGCTTCCGGCCCGAAGTGCTCTACCGCCTGTCGCGGATGTGTGATCTCGGGACAATCAACCCCCAGCAGGCGGACCGTTTCTTCCCGGCCGGAAGTACGCACGACGATCGTGTCACCGTCATGGATGTGCAGGACGCGAGCCTCGAGGACATGCGCCCGCTGTGTCGAGGATTCGCTCCGGGACGGTTGTACGCAGGCGCAGAGCAGGCTCAGCAGACACAGCAGGCGAAACAGCCTGCACGAGGTTCGAGGGGATCTTGAGGGCAGGTGCTTCAGAGGGCTCAGCATCGGGTCCCTGAAGCTATTGTAGGTGAGGTGCGTCTCGCCGTGCGGTGGGGTATCCTAGGGCGGTTCTGGCGGGGCCCCTTTCCACCGCGGGCCCGTTTGTGAACCGGAGACTTCAGGATCAAGGAGGTCTGGATTGAAGCAGCCTTCCACGAGAGCCCTCACGCTCGGCGCCGCGGCCATCATCCTGGTGATGCTGATTTTTTTCGCAGCGCAATGCCGAGCCAAAGTGGATGTGGGGACGCGCTGGGCCGTGGATCCCCTCTGGGACGATGGGCAGGCGGAGATCAGTGCCTATCAGGCAGTGGTCATGCGGTACGGCAGACCACGCGAGTACACGGAGTACCAGATCGTGGTCAAGGAGCCGTTTTCGAAGCGCCTCCTCGTCAAGGCCGACCCGGACCACGATCCGGAGGACATCATGACGGTTCTCAAGCTCAATCGTGTACTGAACTACCAGACAGGCATCTACGCATATCATCAGATGCTGTCCTTCTTCTTCGATGTGGAGAATATGCAGCCTCTGAAGTGGACGCTGGCGCACTTCGAGTGGTGCGGTAACACCTTTAAGATGTTCACCCGGCGTGAGCGCCAGGCGCGCCTCGAGACCCATACCTACTGGGATGGGGACGCGGATCAGGTATTCGATCTGGAGTTTGACTCGGATACGGTGTTTTACGACCAGCTCATGGTCTGGCTGCGGGCTCAGCAGTTTGAGCTCGGCACTAGCCGGACGCTGCAGGTCTATCCGACCGAGCTGTCATCCCGCGGACCGCGCCCGAGTCAGGTCCAGGCCATCCTGACCGTGCCGGGACTGGAGGAGATCAGGCTGGCCGACGGCAGTCGGCGCAACGCCCTGCTGGTACAAATCGGCATGACAGACGGGCTGCACCGCTTCTGGATCGAGCCGGAGTTCCCACGCCGGCTGCTGGGCTGGGAGACACCGGACGGGGGGCGCGGGAGGCTGCAATGGTCAAAGCGCCTGCCCTACTGGAAGCTCAACCAGCCTGGAGACGAGAGTTATCTGGATCCGCCTGCCGCGGGGCCGGGCGAGAGCTCGAGTGCCGCGCCGGAGCCTGAAATAGAGAGCTCAGTCGAAGGGGATGAAACCGGGGTTGAGGATCTTTCCGGGGTCAAAGCGTCTCTTCCAGTCGAGCAACCGGGGCCAGACATCCCCGAAGTGAGCGAGCCAGCGGGGCCGGTCGAACTGGACGAGCCCTGAGAGATAGCGGGAAGCTCCCGCGGCGACTGATGCGTCGCTGAGGGCATTCAATCGGGCCACGGCCTGTGGTAAGACCTCCTGCGGGTAGCCCGGCAGGATCCCGAAGCCGAGAACCAGATCCGATTTCGGCCGCCGGAACAGTGGCACCGAAGAGGTCGTGCCGCGTGAGGGCCACAGCAGAACATGGCCGCCGCCGACGACTGTCGGTGGCAGGGCGGGAAGAACCTTGCCCAGGAAAGCCCCGGCGCTCTGCCACGGGAGAATGGTCTCCATCCACGGATGCGCGTTGGCCCAGTAGCCGCTCATCTTCCACAGGGCAAACATCGGCTCCATGCGCAGGGCGAACTCCATCGTGCTGCGGTCCTCGGTATGCACGTGTTTGAGGAACGAAAGGCCGGTCAGGAACTCGCCTGCTGCCGGGTCTTCACCCTCGTCCATCTCCACGCTGAACTGGAGCGGGAAGAACCATTCGGCAAACGGCTGCGGTGTTCCCTCAACCCTACGGAATCCCTGAGGGCAGGGCACGCAGAAGCCCTCCACGTAGTCGAACCGGCCGCCCGTCATCGCCGTGGCGGCATCCTCGAGAACGGCCTCCAGCCGGTCGTAGAGAAGGAAAAAAGTGCGGACGCGTGGCTTGGCAGGCCTGAGGCGCAGCAGAGCGCGGGTGATGACGGCACACTGGCCGAGGCCGGCGCGGGTAGCGTCAAACAGATCCGGTTCGATATCCGCGCTGCAGGTTTGAACCTGGCCGTCACCGGTGACAACTTCCAGCTCCGCCAGCTGATCCGCCTGCGTTCCATAGCGGAAAGAGGCCACACCGATGCCGGCCACGGACACTGTGCCTCCAACTGTGACGCCCAGATTGTTGGTAAGCACCGGGGGAATCAGCCCGTGCGGTTGCAGATGAGCCACCAGATCCCTCCACACAACTCCAGCGCCACATCGCACGGTCCGTGCTTCCACATCCAGATCGGAAATTTGGTTGAGCGACGTCAAATCGAGGACGAGACCATCCTCGACCAGAGCCTGACCGCTCTGGGTGTGCGCCTCCCCGCGCGTGGCCACCTTGAGCCCGTTCTCGGCAGCGAAGCGCAACGTGCGGGCGACATCCTCGGCATCGGCCGGCCGGACCACGGCCCGGGGGCGCCGGTTCACCATGCGGCCGAAGTCGCTGCTTCGGTCGTCCAGCTCCTGAGCGGCGTCCAGCAGATCACCGCGTAGCGATTTCTTTAGTTTGCTCAGATCTGACATTTATTCTCCAGGATGAAGTAAAGATACCGGGGCGGGAGGAGGAGTTCAAGGACCGCCCTGTCTTCTCTCCTCCAGAGTTCTCCGGTAGAGGGCGAGATGGTTTGCCACCAGTTTGTCGTAACCGAACTCGGAGCGTATGCGCGCCTGCCCGGCTTGGCCCATCCGCTGGGCGGTCTCCCGGTCGGCCAAAACCTCGAGGATGGCTCGCGCCAGACGATCGGGATCGTGCGGTGGCACGATGCGGCCGCTGATGCCCTCCTCGACAATTTCCTTCGCACCGCCGACCGAGGACGCCACAACCGGCACGCCGAGCAGCAAAGCCTCCTTGACCACCGTTGGTGAAGCGTCGCAATCAACCGAGGGCAGCACGGACAGATCGAGAGCCGCGGTAATGCGGGGCACATCGCGGCGGAAGCCGAGGAACTTCACCGAATCCCCGAGACCGAGCGAACGGGCGAGACTTTTCAGATCATTCTCCCAGGTGCCCGTCCCCGCGAGGAGAAAGCGCGCCCGCGGCAACTGTCGACGAACCTCCACGGCGGCACGCAGCAGATCGTCCTGGCCCTTGTCCGGTACCAGGCGGCCGATGACGCCGATGAGCGGATCGCCCGGAGCCGCGCCGATCTCTTTGCGGAAGCCTGCCGCGTCGAGATCACCCTCGAACTCCTCGAACCAGAGAGAACAGGGGATGACCATGACCCGCTCGGGATCCAGAAGCCGCCGCTCGAAATAGCGCTGGTAGCGCTCGAGCACCGTGCGGCTCACCAC
>JAPUKU010000219.1 GCA_027295505.1 Acidobacteriota bacterium | reverse complement strand
CAGCAGAAGCGCCGCCCTGCCTCGCGGATGGGAAACGCGGCCGTGCTGCGCGAGGCGCTGGTCGAGGCGCGCAACTACCGCCGCAAGTGGAACGACTATCAGGAAAAACAATCTGCAAAAGATCCTGGTGACGGTTCCGATCGGGAAGTAGAGAAAGATGAGGGCCCGCCGGAACGCAACCTCAAGCTGGAGGCTCTGGTCGATCTCCTGGACGGAAAATTCCGCGTTCACGTGCATGTCTACCGCGCCGACGACATCCTGACCGTGTTCCGCATCGCGGATGAGTTCGGCATCAAGATCGCCTCGCTTCAGCATTGCCTGGAAGGGTACAAGGTGGCGGACGAGATCGCCCGCCGCGGCGTCGGGGCTGCCGTGTTCGCGGATCTTTGGGGCTTCAAGATGGAGGCCTGGGGCTCGACGCCGGAGAACACAGCACTATTGAGCAGCTCCGGAGTGCGCGTGGCGGTGCAAACCGATCATCCCGTGGTCGAGCAACGCTACCTGATCCACGAGGCCGCACGTGCCGTGCACTACGGGCTTCCTGAGGAAGAAGCGTACCGTGCGGTGACCCTTAACCCTGCCTGGATTCTGGGCCTCGACGATCGGATCGGTTCGATTGAGCCGGGGAAGGATGCTGATCTGGCGGTATTTGACGGGCCTCCCCTGTCAGTGCGCTCGCACGTGGTGATGACCGTGATCGATGGTGTGGTCGTTTACGAGCGGCAGGAGGCCAACCTGTGAGGTTGCGCCTCCGTGTCATGCGGCTCGTGATTCTAGCTCTTGTTAGCGGCTGGGGTGCTTCCGGCCCGGTCCCGGGCCAGCTAGAGCGTGCACCGCAACGGCCGCCGGCCGAGCTCGTCGTCCAGGGCGGGCGCATCATCACCATGGCCGGGGATGTCATCGAGGGCGGCGCCATCCTCATCCGTGACGGCAAGATTGTCGAGGTCGGCAAGAAGGTAAAATCGGGTGAGCGCGTGCGGCGCGTCGATGCGCGTCGCAAGGTTGTGCTTCCAGGCCTCATCGATCCGTATACGCGGCTGGGCCTCATCCAGATCTCGATGGTATCGTCGACCGTCGATGATGACGAAGGCGTCGAACCGTCCACTCCCCAGGTGAGGGCCCTGGACGCGTTCAACCCGCTGGGACGGCCCGTGACCTTCGCACGCGAGCATGGAATCACCACCGCTCTGATCGGGCCTCGGGCCGGCACCTCGGCGACGAATGTCATCTCGGGTCAGGGATCGGTCTTGAGGCTGCACGGCCAGCAGGTGGACGCAATGATCCTCAAGTCACCGGCCAGCCTGCATGTCACATTAGGGGAAGGTCCCAAGGCTCGTTACGCTGGCCGTGGCCAGGCACCGGTGAGCCGCATGGGCGAGGTAGCGCTCTTGCGTGAAGCGCTGGCAGCAGGGAAAGACTACGCCGACGCGTGGGCCCGATACGAACAGAATCGTCAGATTCAACCGGCCAAAGCCGAGCCGCCCGATCGCGATCTCCAGAAGGAGGCGCTGGCTGCCGTGCTCTCGGGCGAGATGCCGCTATTCATTCACTGCCACCGGGCGGATGATATCTTGTCGGCGCTTCGCGTGTCGAAAGAGTTCGGTATCACGCCCGTGCTGGTGCACGCCACCGAGGGGTACAAGGTGGCGGCACAGATTGCTCGCGCCAACGTTCCAGTGATCGTCGGCCCGGTGAGCACGATTCCCGATCGCATGGAGACGCTGGAAGCCACGCCGGAGAATCCGGCCTTGCTGCTGCGCGCCGGCGTGCGCATCGCCCTGACCACCGCCGAGAGCCACCTGGTCAGCCACCTGCCGTACGAGGCGGCGCTGGCCGCTGCGAACGGCCTGTCGGATGAGGCGGCTCTGCGCGCCATCACCCTGGGAGCAGCGGAGATTCTGGGCGTGGCCGATAGGATCGGATCGATCGAGGAAGGTAAGGATGCCGACCTGGTCATATTCGACGGCGACCCGCTGGAGATCACTACCCACGTCGAGTGGGTTATCGTGAAGGGAGAGATCGTTTACCGGCGAGGTTCCTGACGCCTGCACCTTCTGCGTTCAGCACCCACCGCGGCTCAGCATGCCGCCGTTTCATTGAGGAGAAGACCATGCCTATCAAGGTTGGAGACAAGGCCCCAGACTTCGAGCTGCCGAGTACGATCGGTGACAAGGCACAACTTGCTGACTACCGCGGAAAGAAGAACGTCGTGCTGCTGTTCTATCCCCTCGATTTTTCTCCCGTCTGCGGCTGCGAGATTCCCAAGTGGGAGCAGGACATTGCCACCTTCAAGGAGCTGGGGACCGAGATTTTTGGCATCTCGGCAGATTCCCTCTACTCGCACAAGGCGTTCGCCGAGCAGAAAGGAGTCAAGTCATACGCACTGCTGGCAGATTTCAATCCCCGGGGTGAGGTCGCCAGGAAGTACGGGCTGTGGCGCGAGGCAGATAGCATCAACGAGCGAGCCACCGTGCTCATTGACAGGGAAGGCCAGGTTCGCTATGTCCACGTCAATGAGATCGGCAAGGAGCGCGATAACAGCGACCTGATCAAGACTCTGAAAGAGCTTGGCTGAGCAATCTCACCAGGGCTCTCCACAGATAAAGCAGAAGGCCCGCCCCTTCGGGGCGGGCCATTGTATCTTGCTCGAATCCTCTGCAGCCGCGAGTGGCGTAGGATTCACACCTTTACATTATGGGAAGATGCCGCGCAGGCGTGTGGCCTCGGCCACGCGGTTCACACCCACGATGTAAGCGGCGGTGCGCATGTGCACGTTGTACTTCTCGGCAGCACCGCGCACTTCATTGAAGGCCCGCTTCATGATCTTCTCCAGCCTCCTGTTGACCTCCTCCTCCTCCCAGAAGAACGCTGAGAGACCCTGCACCCACTCGAAGTAGGAGACCGTCACACCTCCGGCGTTCGCCAGAATGTCGGGAATCAGGAAAATTCCGTTCTTGTGCAGGATTTCATCGGCGCCGGGGGTTGTAGGTCCGTTCGCGGCCTCGGCGATGATCTTGCTCTGGATGCGGTCGACGTTACCGAGATGGATCTGGTTCTCGAGCGCCGCTGGGATCAGCACCTCGCACGGCAGCTCGAGAAGCTTCTCATTGGTGATGTCGTCCGATCCGGGGAACCCCTGAACGGATCCTGTCTTTCCTTTGTGGGCCAGAACCTTTAGCGGATCCAGACCGTCACCATTGTGGATTCCGCCTTTCGAATCGCTCACAGCGATGATGCGCGCGCCGTCCTCATGCAGCAGCCGGGCGGCAATCGATCCGGCGTTGCCGTAGCCCTGGACCACGACCTTGGCACCCTTGAGGGGAATTTTCTTTATGGCGGAGGCTTCGCGCACCACGAACTGGCAGCCACGCGCTGTGGCCTCAGCCCGCCCCAGCGATCCCCCGACCGCCAGCGGCTTACCGGTCACCACCCCCAGCGCGGTGGCGCCGACGGTCATGCTGTACGTATCCATGATCCAGGCCATCGTCTGGGCGTTGGTGTACACGTCCGGAGCTGGAATATCCGTATCTGGCCCGATGATGATGCCAATCTCCGACGCGTAGCGCCGGGTCAGGCGCTCCAGCTCACCGATGGAGAGCTCTTTGGGGTTTACTACCACTCCGCCTTTACCGCCCCCGAACGGGATGTTGACGGTCGCCGCCTTCCACGTCATCCAGGCGGCAAGAGCCTTGACTTCATCCAGGGTCACATCCGGGTGGTAGCGAATACCTCCCTTAGCTGGCCCGCGCGCGATGTTGTGCTGCACGCGGAAGCCCTCGAACACATGGATTTCCCCGTTATCCATCTTGACCGGAATCGATACTACGAGCTGGCGTTTGGGGCTTTTGAGCACATCGCGCATCCCCTTGTCCAGCTTCAAGTGCTCGGCAGCGCAGTCAAACTGCTGGTTTGCGATTACGAACGGATTTAGCTCCTCAACTGTCTTGGCTACTTCCATCAATTCTCCTCCTACAACCGGTTATCTGACCGCAAAAGGCGCTCATTATAGCACACGAATTTTCACAAATAGCCTGTGCAAAAGGGACTTTACCGGAAGTCAGGGATGGCGTTCGTCCTCGGTACGAATGACCTGGTACAGCTTCTCCGCGGTGTCGGCAATCTTCAGCTGCTCGAGAAAAGCGGGGTCCCTGATCAGGCGCGCGATGCGGGCCAGGAGCTTGACGTGCAGTCCGGCCTCCTGGGGAGGTCCCAGGAGCAGAAACAGGACGTGAACGGGACGGCCGTCCAGCGCCTCAAAGTCCAGCCCCTCCTTCACCCTCGCCACGGCGATGACCATGCTGCTCACGTGTGCCGCCTTGGCATGCGGGATGGCGATGCCGTTTCCAATGCCGGTCGAGACGACCTTTTCCCGCTCCAGCAGGCGCGCCAGTGAATCCTTCTCATCACGGATCGCCTTGGCCTTCACAAGAAGCCCGATCATCTGGCGCAGGCAGTCCACCTTATCGCGCGGCTTGAGATCCGCAACGACCATATTCTCCCGAAGATAATCGGTGATTTTCATGAATCTTCCAGGCACCCGTCGATGGCACGGCGGCTGCTTCAGAACAAAGGTTGTGTCGACAGTCGGGTCAGCACTCTCGGGTAGAGCCCCAGGATCAGCGTTCCCACGATCGAAAACACCACGCAAGCATACGCCAGCGTGGGCGACGCCGCAGGAACCGGTGTCGTGCCCTCCGAATCGCGCATCGTTACGGTGACAACAACCTTCATATAGTAGAACGCCCCCAGCACGCTGTTCAAGAGGCCTATTACGGCCAGTCCCATCAGATCCGCTTCGACTGCGGAGCGGAACAGGTAAAACTTGGCCACGAATCCTCCCGTGGGCGGGATACCGGCGAGAGAGAGCATGAACAGGCAGAGTGCGGCGGCCAGCAGAGGCCGACGGCGGCCCAGTCCCGCCAAATCACTCAGCCGGGCGCCCACTTCCTCTCCCCCCTCGCCTGTTCCCGCGATCAAAGCCACGACAGAGAAAGCTCCTGCTGTCATGAAGATGTATGAAAAGAGGTAGAACAGCACGCTCTCGGCGCCGGCGGTGCTGAACGTGACCACGCCGATCAGCAGATAGCCAGCATGCGCGATGCTCGAATAGGCGATCAACCTCTTCAGGTTGCTCTGGCCCAGGGCCAGGAAGTTTCCAAGTACCATGGTAAGAACGGCGAGCACACCAAGAGCCTCACGCCACTCAGCGAGCGCATTGGCTCCAAAGCCGTGGAACATCACCCGGAGGAGGGCCGCAAAGGCGGCCGCCTTGGTACCCGTGGCCATGAACGAGGCCACCGTCACGGGGGAGCCTTCGTAGACATCTGGCACCCAGCAGTGAAACGGCGCCGCTCCCACCTTGAACGCCAGCCCCACCAGAACCAGCCCCAGCCCCAGAAGCAGCCAGCGTGCCTGCTGCCCGTCGGCACGATCGAGCGCGAGCACCAGCTGCTCAAGAGAGAAGCTACCGCTGCCCCCGTACAGGAAGGCAATGCCGTAGACCAGGAATCCGGTCGAGAAAGCTCCAAGCAAGAAATACTTCATGGACGCTTCGAGGCTGCGCTCCCGGGAGCGCACCAGCCCGGCCATGACGTAGAGCGGTATCGAGAGAAGTTCAAGCCCCAGAAAAATCCCCACCAGGCTGTTGGAAGTAACCATCAGGCCCATGCCCGCAGTTGAGATCAACAACAGGCTGTAATACTCGGGAGGGATTTCTGGCTCCCGATCGAGGTAATCGAGCGACATGAGGACCGTCAGAGCACAGGCCAGGTAGGCGGCAGCGCTCGCCAGGATGCCAAAGTGATCCACAACGACCAGACCGTCGAACGCCGAACGGGGATGAGACCAGCCGGCGGCGCTGGCGACAACCGCCAGCACCAGGAAGGCGAGGGCAGCCACGCCATGCAGGCGCATCGGCAACCGTCTCAAGGTGGAGGCCAGGAGCAGCGCCAAGGCACCCACGACCAGCACCATGGTCGGAAACAGCGCAGCCCAGTCGATCGGCGGGCTTCCTGTCCACACGTTTGCAGGACTCATGGAAGCACCAGATACAGGATGAGCGCGGCGCCGATGAGCAGAAACAGCGCGTAGTTGCGCACGAAGCCGGTCTGCAGGTAGCGTGCGAAGTGCCCGACACCGTCTGCGGTGCGCCACACGGCGTTCACGAGACCGTCGACAGCCCGTTCGTCAAACTGTCGGAAGATGTGACACAGCTGGAGGTAGGGACCGAGGATCGCGCGCTGGTAAAATTCATCCACGTAATACTTGGCGCGTGCCCACCCGCTCAGCGGTTCGAGCTTC
Organism: Acidobacteriota bacterium; assembly: GCA_027295505.1. GTDB lineage: Bacteria > Acidobacteriota > Polarisedimenticolia > JAPUKU01 > JAPUKU01 > JAPUKU01. The sequence continues at coordinate 10,906 of JAPUKU010000219.1, read as the reverse complement.
CGCGGCAGGCGCTCCGCCCACACGTGGCGCAACACGTACGCCATGAGCGCCACCATGAACCCTGCGCCAGCGATCACCAGGCTCAACACCATCGCACCAATTTCCGCCCCTGCCGAGTGCACACCCTCATGCGCGGCGGCGGGCGCATGGGCAAGCACCGGATCCAGCCAGCGGCCGAGCCAATCACCTCCATAGATGATGGCGGGGAGGCCCACGATCCCACCGATGAGCGACAGGACTCCCAGCACCAGCAGCGGGCCTGACATGATGTACGGTGACTCGTGCGCGTTCCGCACGAGATCTTCGTCTCGAGGTTTACCATGGAAGATCATGAACAGGAGTCTGAAAACATAAAAGGCGGTGAGCCCTGCGCCTGCCAACCCGAGGATCCAGAGGAAAGTATGACCGCCGCTGAGCGCGCCCCAGAGAATCGCATCCTTGCTCCAGAAACCCGCGAACGGGACGATTCCAGCGAGCGCCAGTCCGCCCGCGAGCATGCATACCCAGGTGATCAGCATTCGATCCCGCAGGCCGCCCATGCGACCCATATCCTGCTCCCCATGCAGCGCGTGGATGACGCTCCCGGCTCCAAGGAACAGCACTGCCTTGAAGAACGCGTGAGTGATCAGATGAAAGATTGCTGCGGCGAACGCGCCGACCCCAACTCCCAGGAACATGTACCCGAGCTGTGAGATCGTGGAGTAGGCGAGAACTTTCTTGATGTCGGTCTGGGCACAGGCGATTGTCGCCGCGTACAGGGCCGTCGCCGCACCGATGCCGGCGACCACCGCCAGCGCCAGGGGCGCGGCGACGAAAACGGCGCCCATACGCACCACGAGGTAGACGCCAGCGGTCACCATGGTGGCGGCGTGAATGAGGGCGCTGACCGGGGTCGGACCCGCCATGGCATCCGGAAGCCACACGGAGAGAGGAATCTGGGCGCTCTTGCCCACGGCGCCGGTGAACAGCAGCAAGCTTCCGGCCAGGGCCACCTCCCGCAGCGGGCCGCTAGCGGCGACACCGTCCAGGATCGGCTCCAGGTCCAGCGAGCCCGATGCGAGCCACAACGTCAGCGCGCCGAGCAGAAACCCGGCGTCACCGATGCGGTTGACGATGAACGCCTTGCGTCCCGCGTCGGCGCACCAGGTCTCGGTGTAGTAGAAGCCGATGAGCAGATAGGAGCACAACCCCACTCCTTCCCAGCCTACAAAAAGCACCGGCAGGCTGGCGCCCAGGACGAGCAGAAGCATCATGCCGGTGAAAAGATTCAGGAACGCAAAATAGCGCGCGTATCCACGATCCTCCTCCGCCATGTAGCCGACCGAATAGAGATGGATGAGGAAACCCACTCCCGTGATCACCAGGATCAAAACGGCACTCAGCGGATCGAGCATCAGGCTCCACGACACCACCAGACCGTCCGGGCCACCGACCGAGATCCACTCCGCTACCTCGAGCGTGACACGCCTCGCTTCCAGGTTTATCGCCAGGCCGGGTAGGGCATCCAGGGAGGCGAGATCACCGGACAGAGCCGCCACACCCACCACCGAGAGGACAAAAGACAGTGCCACGCTGCCACAGGCGATGATGCCGACGCCCCTGCGGCCAATCCAGCGGCCGCTGAATCCCGCGATGGCAGCGCCGGCGAACGGAGCCAGAGGAATCAGCCACAGAAAACGAAGCACGGTGATCACCACTTCATCCGGTTGAGAGAGTCGACATTCACGCTCTTTCGAAGCCGGAAGATTGCAAGAACAATGGCCAGACCTACCGCGGCCTCCGCGGCCGCGACCGTCATGACGAAGAAAGCAAGAATCTGCCCGTCCGCGGAACCAAGGTGGCGCGAGAAGGCAATCAGCGCCAGGTTGGCCGCGTTGAGCATGATCTCCACAGCCATGAGGATGACGATGGCGTTGCGGCGAAGCAGCACGCCGAGTACGCCCACGGTGAACAGCGCAGTGCTCAGCGTGAGCATCCAGACCAGGCTCATCGCCCACCCTTTCTGGTCAGGAGAACCGCTCCAACCATGGCCACCAGCAGCAACACGGAAATGGTTTCAAACGGGATCAGGTAAGTCGTGAACAGAGCCACGGCTATGCTCTCGACCGATCCGAAATGCTCCGGAAGCTCCGCCGCTGCCGGTGCGGCACCGCCCGTGGCCGCCCCCCACAGCAGGAGAAAAAAGACCCCTCCACCGATCACCGAGAGCACTTTTTGCAGCAATCCGCTCTCTCTCTCCTCCTCCCGACGCAGATCGAGAAGCATGATGATGAACAGGAAGAGGACCATGATCGCCCCCGCGTACAGGATGACCTGGAGGGCGGCGATGAACGGCGCCGAGAGGAGCACGTAGAAAACGGCGAGCGAAACCAGGTTGAGCACCAGGAACAAGACGCCCACGACGGCGTTGCGGTGCGTGACGGCTGCGATGGCGCCGATGAGCGCCGTCGCGGCCGCCACTATGCCCACCAGAGTTTCCATCAGAACCAGCCCCACGCTACCCCGATGCCCACCCAGATCAGGTTCAGCAGGGCCAGGGGCAGCAAAACTTTCCAGCCCAGGTGCATGAGCTGGTCATAGCGAAAGCGGGGCAGTGTCCAGCGCACCCAGATAAACACGAAGAGAAAGAAGCCCGTCTTGATCAGGAAACACAGGATCTGCAATAGCGCTAAGTGGTTTCCCTCCACTCCTGCGGCTTCTGCTGGGAACGGCAGCTGCCAGCCTCCGAAGAACAGAGTTGCCATCAGCGCCGAGGCGGTGATCATGTTTACGTACTCGGCCATGTAGAACATCGAAAACTTGATGGCGCTGTATTCCGTATGGTATCCGGCGACGAGCTCGGTCTCGGCCTCGGCCAGGTCGAACGGCAGGCGATTGGTCTCGGCAAACGCACTCACCATGAAGATCAGGAAACCCAGAGGCTGGCTCCACACGTTCCAGGACGAGAAGCTGCCCTGCTGCTCGACAATCTGCGACAGGCGCAACGAACCTGAGACCATGAGCACTCCGATGAGAGACAGCCCGAGCCCCAGCTCGTACGAGATCATCTGTGCCGAGGCGCGCAGCCCTCCGAGCATGGCGTACTTGTTATTGCTCGACCAGCCGGCCAGCACGATGCCGTAGACCCCGACCGAACTCATGGCCAGGAAGAAAAGGATGCCGATGTTGACATCCGCAATGGCCAGGCGCACCTCGTAACCTCCGAGGCTGAGGCGATCCCCAAAGGGAATGATGGCAAGCGCGCTGAGTGCCGAAATCAGTAACAGGGCCGGGGCAGCCATGTAGATCGGCCGGTGCGCGTACGATGGCACCACTTCCTCTTTCATCATGAACTTGATGCCATCGGCGAGAGGCTGCAGAAGCCCCCATGGGCCGACACGGTTGGGGCCGATGCGATCCTGAATCCAGCCGCTGATCTTGCGCTCCGCCAATGTCAAGTAGGCAACCGCCGTGAGCGCCACGAAGAAGACTACGCCGATCTTGATCAGCGTTTCGAGGACGGCAGCAAAGGTCATCCGCTCTCCCCTTTACCGGTGATCATCACGCCATCAGTTCCCACATCGTCGTAACCGATCCCTGACAGCGGCGCCGCCAGGGCTTGTGCCTCTTTCCACACGTCGGACGGCTCCCGCGCCCACTCACCCCAGCCTGCCCTCTGTGCTACCGCGGAGAGAATCGCCAGGTGCGTGCGGCTGCGCCCGGCGCGCCGCATGGAGGCCCGCACACGCTGGGCCCTGCCTTCGAAGTTGATGTAGGTGCCCTCGTACTCCCCATACACAGCGGCGGGCAAGACCACCGCCGCCTGGCTGGGCACACGGTCACGGAACGAAGCGTGCACGATCAACGCCCGCACCTTTCTCGCGGCCCGGCGCGCGAGATCTCCTTCGTCCGAGTCAGCCGCCGGACTGAAGAGATCCTCGTCCATCACATAGAGAACGTCGATCTTCCCCTCGGCGGCCTCCCTAAGAACCTCCGCCGCCGGGCGCTCGAAGCCCAGCAGGCGCGCTCCTGCCAGGTTGGGAGTCTTGTCCTTGCGGATCAGCAGATCGTCATCTTCCCCTCTCTCAAACCTGGGGATCCCATCGGTGGCAGAGGTGGCTTCACACAGCCGGCGCAGCAGTGCCAGATCCTCGAGCGTTGCACGCGGCGAGGCCACCACGCCCACGCGCGGCGCCCGCTCCCCGACTCCGCCGAGCAGGTTGGCGGCCCGATCCACCGCATCCTGCAGGCGCACCGGTTCGCCATCCATCAAGGGCTCGAGCAGGCGCTCGCGCGCTACCAGGGGCAGATACGACAACCGGCCCTCGTCACACATCCACACCTTGTTCACCTCAGGGTTCTCACGAGGCGTGAAACGGTAGATGCGATCCTCCCTGGCCCACACGGTGACGTTGCAGCCCCGTGCGCAGCCCGGGCAGATGGATGGTGTCTGCTCGAGGAACCAGACGCGAGATCGGAAGCGAAACTCCTTGAGCGTGAGGGCGCCGACGGGACAGATATCCACGGTGTTTCCGGAGTAGGCGTTGTCCAGCCTGTGGCCCGGAAACACGCCGATGATGGTCTCATCCCCCCGGTTGAGCAGTGCCAGCTCGCCCGTCTTGGAAACTTCGTCACAGAAACGCACACAGCGCGTGCACTTTATGCAGCGCTCTTCGTCGAAGACGATGTGGCGTCCTAGATCAACGTTCTTGCGGCCGTGATGCTTCTCGTGCTCGAAACGGCTGGTTCCGCTGCCGTGGGCCAGGGAATACTCCTGCAGCCTGCATTCCCCGGCCTGGTCGCAGATTGGGCAGTCAAGCGGATGATTGATGAGCAGCAGCTCCATGACCCCGGCCCGGGCATCGAGCACGTTCTTCGAGCCGGTGTGAACCACCATGCCTTCGGTCACCTCGATCGAGCAAGCGATCTGAAGTTTGGGAGCCTTTTCGATCTCGACCAGGCACATGCGGCAGTTACCGGCGATCGACAGATACGGGTGATAGCAGTAATACGGGATCTCGATGCCGGCCCGGCGCGCCGCCTCGATCACCACCATTTCCTTCGGCGCGGTGATCTGCCGGTCATCGATCGTCAGCGTGACAGTCTCGGCCAATGTTCAGTGTGCTCCCTTCAGAGGACAGCCCTTGAGGCGAACGTGCTCCTCGAACTCGTGACGGAACTTACGTACGAAGCTCTGGGCCGGCATGGCGACTGCGTCACCGAGAGGACAGATGGTCTTTCCCATGATGTTGCCGGCGACGTTCTCGACCAGGTCGATGTCGGCCGATTTTCCTTTTCCGTCCTCGATGCTGCGCACGATCTTCACCAGCCAGTTGCATCCCTCGCGGCAGGGCGTGCACTGGCCGCACGACTCGTGTGCGTAAAACTTGAGAATGTTCAGCAGGGAATCTACCATGCAGGCGGTTTCGTCCATAACGATCACGCCCGCTGAGCCAAGAAGTGAGCCAGCCTTCGCGACCGAATCGAAGTCCATGTCAATGTCCGACTCGTCGGCACGCAGCACCGGCGTTGAGGAGCCCCCCGGGATCACCGCCTTGAGCTTCAAACCCTGGCGCCACATGCCTCCGGCATGCTCATAGATCAGGTCGTGCAGCCGCACCCCCAGCGGTGCCTCGTACACTCCGGGTCGCTTCACATGGCCGCTCAGGCAATACAGCTTCGGTCCCGTGTTCCGCTCGCAGCCGATCTCTGCGTACCAGGGGGCACCCTTTCGGAGGATGAGCGGTACGTTAGCGACGGTCTCCACGTTGTTGATGTTCGTGGGACAGCCGAACAGACCCACCGCGGCGGGAAACGGGGGCTTCAACCGCGGGTGACCGCGCTTGCCCTCGATCGATTCCATGAGACCGGTCTCCTCCCCGCAGATGTAGGCTCCGGCTCCCCTGAAGAGATGGATCTCCAGGCTGTAGCTGCTCCCGAGGATCTTCATGCCGAGCAGGCTGGCGTGTTTGGCCTCATCGATCGCAGCCGCCATCGCCCGATACGAATCGGCGAACTCTCCACGAATGTAAAGGAATGCTTCCCGCGCACCGATCGCGTACGAGCCGATGATAATTCCCTCCAGAACAGCGTGAGGATCCTGCTCCATGAGGAGCCGATCCTTGAAGGTACCTGGTTCACTCTCGTCGGCGTTGCAGATGAAGTAGCGCGGCTTGGAAGAATCCTTGGGCACGAAGCCCCACTTGACGCCGGTGGGGAAGCCGGCGCCACCGCGGCCGCGCAGTCCGGACTTTTTGACCTCCTCGACGACGTCCGCGGGCGACATGTCGCTGATGGCCCGACGCAGGCCTTCATATCCGCCGGACGAGCGGTATTTTTCCAGCGTCTGCGAATCGGGCTCGCCGATGTTGGCGAGCAGGATCGGCTCGCTCACGTCAGCTTCTCCAGAAGCGCCTCCACGCGCTCGAACGAGACTTTGGCGGTTCCCAGGCTCAGGTCCAGCAACACGTCGTGATAATCCTCCCCCACCTGGACCACCGGTGCCCGGTCGCAGCCTCCCAGACACTCGGCGCGCTTCAATGTGATGCGCCGGTCGGGACTGGTCTCTCCTTCACGTATGCCCAGTGCATGTCGCAGATGGTCCATCAGCAGCTCGCAACCCCGCAGAGCGCATGGCAGGGTCGAGCAGACCCAGATCGTGTACTTGCCTTCCGGCTCCCTGCGGAAGAGCGTGTAAAAGGAAAGTACCGCCTCAACCGCGGCGGGCGACACCCCAAGCTTGCCCGCCAGCCACTCGCGCTCCTCCGGAGGAACGTGCCCAATCTCGTCCTGGATGAGGCGCAGCGCGGAAAGCATCGCCGCGGCCCTCTGAGGAAGCTTTGAAGCAATCGACTCGATCTTTTTCTGTGTCTTTTCGGAAATCATTCTGAGTCGAGCCCTTTGTTCGTGATCGAGCGTCGCGTGGTAATTGTGCGGGGTGGCGCGCAGCACGCCACCCTGCGCACCTGCATTGGGTGGTTATGCGCGAGCGTCGGCTTCATCGATCGACTTCTCCCATCACAGGATCAAGGCTGGCAATGATGGCGATCACATCGGAGATGGAGCGCCCCTCGACGAGCTTGGGGACGGCTTGCAGGCTGATGAACGACGGCGATCGGATGTGCATGCGGTAGGGCGACTTGCCCCCGGTACTGACGATGTAGAAGCCGAGCTCCCCTTTGGGCGCCTCAATGGATCGGTAAATCTCTCCCTCGGGGGCCGTGAAACCCTCTGTCACCAGCATGAACTGGTGAATGAGATCCTCCATCTTGGTGAGGACGCCATCCTTGACCGGCAGGCTGAGCTTGAGGTTGTCGACGCAGATGGGGCCGTCGGGAATGCGATCAATGATCTGGCGCAGGATTCCCGTGCTCTGTCGCATCTCCTCAAGGCGCACCAGATAACGATCGTAGACATCTCCGACTGAGCCGGTGGGAACCTCAAACTCGAGTTCATCATAGCCACAGTAAGGGTCGGCCTTGCGCAGATCCCACTCGACGCCGGAGGCGCGAAGGTTGGGCCCCGTCATGCTCAGGGCGACGGCGTCCTCTTTGCTGAGGACGCCGATATCCTGAGTGCGTTCCATCCAGATGCGGTTTCGGGTGAGCAGGCCCTCCCACTCGTCGACCTTGCTGGTGAATTCACGGATGAAGTCGCGCACGCCCACGAGGAAGTTTTCAGGTAGGTCCTGGAAAAGCCCGCCGACGCGCGTGTACGAGGTGGTCAGGCGTGTGCCGGTGAGCATCTCGAACAGGTTGTAGAGGGTCTCACGCTCCCGAAAGGTATGGAAGAAGACGGAAGCCGCACCCAGATCAAGGGCCTGGGTGCCGAGCCAAAGCAGGTGGGCCGAGATGCGCGAAAGCTCACAGATGGTGACGCGGATGGCCTGGGCCCTTGGCGGAGCCTCCACACCGATCAGTTTCTCGACCGCCAGCGCAAAGCCAGTGTTGTTCGACAGCGGCGCGAGATAGTCCAGACGGTCCGTGTACGGAATGAACTGGTGATAGGTCATGTTCTCGGCGATCTTTTCCATGCCGCGGTGCAGGTACCCCACGACCGGCTTGGCCGAGATCACCGTCTCGCCGTTCAGGCGCAGCACCACCTGCAGCACCCCGTGGGTCGCGGGATGCTGGGGGCCCATGTTCAGAACGACCTCTTCCCCCTCGAGATCGTCGAATTCGTGGGCTTTTTTCTCTTCTCCCACCATTCCTACCATTTGCTTGCGGAGGTGCTCCCCGGACCTTCCGGCCGGGTCAGCCGGAGAGCGGGAAATCCCGGCGCAGCGGATGCTCGTCATAATCCTCTGGCATCAGGATTCGCCTCAGATCCGGATGCCCTTGGAAGCGAATTCCGACCAGGTCGAACGCTTCGCGCTCGAGCCAACCCGCACCGGGCCAGACTACAGTCACACTCGATACTGACTCATCTTCCGCCAGGCGCACCTTCAGGCGCAGGCGCTTATTATTTCTCAGGGAGTAAAGCTGGTAGACCACCTCGTACGTGTAGTCTCGATCCAAGAAGTGCACCCCGCACAGATCGGTCAGCATGTCGAACACCAGATCCGATTCCTGCTTCAGGAAACAGCAGACCTCCACGATCGATTGCGGTTTGACGATGACCGTCTCCTCGCCCCGGAAATGCTCTACCCTGAGAACAGCCGGGGCATGGCTCTCGCGCAGCCGCACCACTGCGTGGGATTCCTCTCCGGCGGCAGGAGTCGGCGTCACTTCCACTCCAGCGCTCCCCGTCTCCAGACATAGATGTAGCCGACGATCAGAATCCCGATGAAGACGGCCATCTCGATGAGGCCGAACAGACCCATCTTCCGGTAGACCGTGGCCCAGGGAAACAGATACGCCGTCTCGACGTCAAACAGGATGAACAGCATGGCAACAAGGTAAAAACGGATGGTCAGCCGCTTGTGCGAGGCGTCCTGCGGTGGAACGCCGCACTCGTACGGGGACAGATCGACCTTGCGCCGCCCGGCTGAGAGTCTACCCAGCACGTGGGAGGCTGTAATCATCCCGGCCGCCAGGATGGCGGCGGCGAGAATCACGAGGGCGATCGGGAGGTAGCTATCGACCATCAGCGGGACTCTTAGTCACCCTGCTGAGTGCAAGGGGTGAAACGCAGCAAATACCGAAAAATAAAGATGTTATCTTAGCACAGCGAGCGAGTGGCGTGTCAATGCTGGAGGGTGTGCAGGCGCCCCTGAGAAGACAAAAGCGCCCTGCAGATGAGCCACTGCGGGGCGCTCCCGATGTCTTTCGCTGTCTGAGTGTTCACGCGTGACTGGCTATTCCGGTTCCCCTTAGGTCAAGCTCCTCAAGTTCCGGTTTCTGGAGCGGGCGCGTCCCCGACCTCACCCGCATCCGCTGGCTCGGGCGCGTCCACCGGCGCGGGAGCATCCGCGGGTGCGGGTTCCTTGTCGGTCTCGCCGGACGTTTCCCTCCGCTTCTTCTGGACGATTCCCTTGTCCTCCAGGTACTCCTGGCGTCTCCTCTCGTACTCGGCCGACTCCTCGAGCTGCTTTGCGTACTCCGCCTCGCGCTGCAGGTTCAGCTCCTCGATGCGGGTGTTCTCCTCGTCGGTCCGCCGGTTGTCCTCCCGGATGACGATGTTCTGAGCCACGCGGGCGATGGCGTCACGGGTGGAGGTCTTGGGCTTGATCTTCTGGGCATTCTCGTAGCACCGTTTCGCATCATCAAGCGACTCGCCCGCGTTGTCAGGCTGCTTGGCAAGCTGCTCGTATGCGTACCCGAGCGCCGCGAAAAATGTGGCATGCTGCGGATCCAGCTCGGTCGCCTTGACGTACTCAGCCGTGGCGCTGTCCCAGTCCTTCATCCCCTTGTACGCCTCCGCCTTGTTGTAGTGGGCGTAGGGGTGCTTGGGCTTGAATGAGATCGCCTTGGTGAAGGCCTCCACGGCCTGAGGGTAGCGCTCCGCCCCAAGACAGGCACGGCCGGTGAGGTTGGCAGTAGCGAAATCGTCCTTACCGTTGAGGTTCTTGGCCTGCTCGGCGAACTTGACCGCCTCTCCGTAGAGCTGCTTCTTCTGAGGCTTGTCGGCCGTGCGCTGCGCCTTTGCGACCAGCGCTTCGCTCAGGAAGCGGTTCGTAACCTGATCCTTTGGCTTGCTGGCCACGGCTGTCTTCAGGTTGGAGATGGCGTTGTCATAGTCTCCAGTGTAGAAGTAGGCCGTCCCCAACGCGGAGAGAATCTTTGCATCCTTGGCGGCGAGCTTCTTTCCGGCCTCGAGCTGGTCGACCGCGTCCGGGTAGCGCTTGGCGTTGACGTAGGCGAGTCCCAGCAGGTAATGGGAGTTGGCGTTTTCCTTCGGACGCGCCCGGAGCTCCGTCTTCCCCTCCAGCGTCCTGATGACCTTGTCCCACTTGCCGAGCTGCCGGTACGCCTGGGACAGGTTGTACAGGTAGACGAGCTTTTCCTTGTCGATCTCCGCGGCTCGCTCCAGATACGGCAGCGCCTTGTCCACTTTCTTTAGCTTCAGGTAAGACATTCCGAGCATGAAGTGTCCATAGTCATAGTTAGGGTGCTTTTCGATCTCTATCGAGAACTCCTCGATCGCCCGGCCATAATCTTTCGCCTTGAAGGCGTTCAGGCCCTCCTCGTAGCTGGCGAGCAGCGGGAGGCTCACAACCGTCAGCACTCCCAGACAGACAATGGAAGCGCGGAAAGCGACCTTGTTCATGGCGTATGACCTCCTGGAATCCTTCGATTGCGAGGGTCCCATGCCCTCACAGGTGTCTTAATTAAAAGTATACGGCGAGTGTCGTGAAATCGTCAAACTTCACGCGGCCCTAGGTCACATCCAGCGCACTGACCTATGACGCGTCACTCTGTGTCTAGCTGTGAGTAAGAAACAAGACTTGTGGATTGACCTTTGGTTAATATCTGGGATTCTCCTGGGC
>JAPUKU010000218.1 GCA_027295505.1 Acidobacteriota bacterium | reverse complement strand
TCCATGGCCTACGCGGTGTGGGACGATTTTCTGCGTTTCAACCCCGCCGACCCCGGCTGGCCGGACCGCGACCGCTTCATCCTGTCGGCCGGTCATGGCTCGATGCTGCTCTACACGCTTCTGCACCTGACGGGCTACGATCTGCCGCTCTCGGAGCTCCAGAACTTCCGCCAGTGGGACAGCCTCACGCCGGGACACCCGGAGCACGGGCTGACGCCCGGGGTGGAAACGACCACCGGCCCTCTGGGGCAGGGCATCAGCAACGCCGTGGGCATGGCGATGGCCGAAGCCTTCCTGGCCGCCCGTTTCAATCATCCCGGACATACGCTGGTCGACCATCGGACCATCGTTATCGCCAGCGACGGCGATTTGATGGAGGGCGTCGCCTCGGAGGCGGCTTCCCTGGCCGGCCATCTGGGTCTCGGCAAGCTCATCGTGCTCTACGATGACAACCACATCACCATCGAAGGGGATACGACGCTCGCCTTCCAGGAGGATGTCGGGCGCCGCTTCGAGGCTTACGGCTGGCAGGTTCAGGGCATCGAGGACGGCAACGATCTGGCGTCTCTCCGTAAAGCGCTCGAGCATGCCGTCAGCGCCTTCGGCAAGCCGTCGCTCATTCGTGTGCGCACCCATATCGCCTACGGCAGCCCGAACAAGCAGGACACCGCCGCCGCGCACGGCGCGCCCCTCGGAGCCGAAGAGGTGCGTCTCACCAAGGAGAACCTCGGCTGGCCGGCCGAGCCCACGTTCCACATCCCCGCAGAGGTACGCCAGCATATGAAAGCCCCCGGTGATCGGGGCCGAAAGCTGCAGGAGGAATGGCACACCCGCCGTGACGCCTACCGCGAGAAGTTCCCGGCGGAATACGAATCCTGGGCCCGCGCCCTGCGCGGCGAGCTGCCCAAGGGCTGGGACGAAGCACTGCCCACCTTCGATCCGAAAGACGGCTCCATGGCCACTCGCAAGGCTTCAGGAGCAGCCATCAACGCTCTCGCTCCCAGGATACCGGAGTTCCTCGGCGGTTCGGCGGATCTTGCCCCTTCGACCAACACCCTCATCAAGGGAGGTGAGGATTTCACGGCAGGGAATCCCGGGGGGCGGAATCTGCGATTCGGGGTACGCGAGCACGGGATGGCGGCCATCCTCAACGGCATGGCGGTGCACGGCGGCGTGCGCCCCTATGGCGCGACGTTTCTGATCTTCTCCGATTACATGCGGCCGTCGATCCGGCTCGCCGCCCTCATGGGGCTGCCGGTGATCTATGTCTTCACCCACGACAGCATCGGGTTAGGCGAGGACGGGCCCACCCACCAGCCGATCGAGCACCTTGCGGCGCTTCGCGCCATACCCAATCTGACCCTCATACGACCGGCGGATGCGAACGAGACCGTGCAGGCCTGGCGCTACGCGCTGCAGAAGAACGACGGCCCCGTTGCCCTGGTTCTGACCCGCCAGGGACTGCCGATCTATGAACGTCGCGATGTCGCTCTCTCGGTTTCGAAGGGGGCCACCATTCTCGCCGACACCGATGGCACCCCCGACATCATCCTCATCGCCACGGGCTCGGAAGTAGCGGTGGCCATGGAGGCACGGGACATCCTCGGCAAGCAGGGCGTGGCGGCACGCGTCGTGAGCCTTCCCTCGTGGGAGATCTTCGAGCGCCAGCCCGAGGACTACCGCAACCGCATTTTGCCGCCGGCGGTCGGGGCGCGCCTGGCCATCGAGGCTGCAACAGCGTTCGGCTGGGAACGCTGGACCGGTTCGGACGGGGAGATCGTGGGGCTGAACCGCTTCGGCGCCTCCGCACCCGGCAAGGTAGTGATGCAGAAGCTGGGCTTCTGCGCGCAGAACGTGGCCGATCGCGCGCGGGCCCTTCTCGAGCGCCACACCCAGCCCCATTCCGGCCGCTGACACTCCAGACGCCCGGTGATTCAGCTCACCCACGCCACCAAAGCTTACCGCCACGATGTCGCGGCGTTATCCGACATCTCTCTGTCGATCGAGAAAGGCGAGTTCGTCTACCTGACCGGATCTAGCGGCGCGGGCAAGACCACGCTGCTGCGGCTCCTGTTCCGGGATCAGGTTCCTACCGAGGGGCAGATCTGGGTCGACGGCCAGAACCTGGTACGAATCCCCGCCTGGCGCATCCCCTTCCTGCGCAGGCGCATCGGCATTGTCTTCCAGGACTTCCGCCTTCTGGAACGACGGACCGTGTTCGAGAACATCACGTTCGTGCAGAGATTTCTAGGAACGAGCATCCGCGAGCAGAAGGAGAAGGCGCTGCGCGTGCTGAAGACGGTCGGCCTGGCCCACAAGATGCACGCGTTTCCTCCGGAGCTGTCGGGCGGCGAGCAGCAGCGCGTTGCCATCGCCCGAGCGGTGATCAACGAGCCCGCCCTGCTGCTGGCCGACGAGCCAACCGGCAATCTGGATTCAGCTCTGTCGTACGAAATTCTCGACCTCTTCCGAGACATCAACAACCGGGGCACGACGGTGCTCATCGCTACCCACGACACCGATCTCCTGGAACACCTGCCCCGGCGCGTGCTGACGCTCGAGCGCGGCAGGCTCGTGGATGACCGGCGGCCGACGCCTCTGCCTTTGATGCTGTAACAGGGACTGCAGCTGGATATGATGAACTGGATCTATTTCGTTCGCGAGGCGCTCATCGGTCTCTGGCGCGCACGCACCAGCACCCTGTTGACTGTGCTGACCATAGGCGTGTCCGTCTACCTGCTGGGAGGATTTCTGCTGCTGTCGGAAAATCTGTCGCACCTGGGGGATGAATGGACCCGGCAGGCCACGGTGCAGATATTCCTGGAGGACGGCACCACGGAGAAAACGCGCCAGACCATAGAAGCCGATCTCGCAGCGGATCCAGGAGTGTTCTCGTTCCGTTACCGCAGCCACCAGGAGGCATTGGAGACCTTCTCACGCGTGTTCGACTCGCTGAGCGATCTGCCAGATTCCCTCGGCGACAATCCGTTTCCAGCCTCTTACGAGGTCGCCCTGCGCGGCGAGGATCAGGGACGTTCCACCCTGCAGTCTCACCTGGAGCGCTGGCGCCAGTTCGAGGGTGTCGAGGGAGCGCAGGCGGACATCGCCTGGCTGGATTCGTTGCGCAACATTGCCCGTGGCGTTCAGACAGCCGGCATTGGACTCGGGCTCCTGCTGGCGGCTTCAGCCCTGTTCACCGTCATCAACGTTATCAGCCTGGCCGCCCACCTGCGCCGTGACGAGATCGAGATCATGCAGCTCGTGGGGGCCACCGCGACATGGATTGCCGGCCCTTACTGGGTGGAGGGCGCCGTGCAGGGACTGCTGGGGGGCGCCACCGGCCTCATGTTCCTGAAATTTTCGCTGTGGGGCGTGGAATGGGCCCAGGCCCAAGGCCCCGTCTTTCTGTCATTCTCCGGAACCCTCTCATTTCTCACGCCGGGCGCCACCGCCGGGCTGCTGATCGTCTCGACGCTGATGGGATTCGCAGGCTCGGTTTTCGCAGTGAGGCATTTCCTGCGCCTCTCCGCCTGATCACGCCCTCGTCCGCTTCCACCCACACCGGCCTACCGGCGGATCGCCTCTCAGCGGCCTGCAGCCGGCTGGAACCCGAGGGGCCGTGCCTCCCAGGACAAATTTTGGGATGATTCAGAACTTGCGACCGATGTAGAAAGCCGAGCTGTAGCCGCTGTCTTTGATCTCCTCGGTCGCTCCCGTGAAGGGGTTGGTCTGAATGAAGGGGAGCTTATGCGAAAAGATCCAGTTCAGATCGAAGGGGCCGAAATGGAAGTTGAAGCCGACACCATACGATGCGCGGCCATCCCCGAGCTTGTTCTCCTTGCTGTTCCAGAAATCAAAGTCCCGGAAAAGGGCAAACCTCCTGTCGTAGTAGCGTTTGTTCGAGGTCTGGACCACACCGGCGTCAAAGAAAGGCCCGCACTCCGGGAACGTGAGCGGATTGCCGGGATCAGGATCGAGTGCCAGATTGCAAAAATCCCCTCCTCCGAACCAGGCGGCTCCGATATCCAGGAAGATCACACCGCGAATGCGGCGGATCGATCCGAACGGAAAGCGCAGCTCGTCGACGAGCGGGAAACGAATCTCGAAGTTCATGAAGGAAATCTGGGTGCCGAAGAACTCCCTGAAATCGTAGCCGCGGAGCGTGTTGAAGCCGCCGAAGGAGTAGATCTGGTTGCTGCCGCCTTTGCTGACCGCGCTGACAAACCGGAAAGCGAACAACGACCGGCGGGTCCAGCTCCAATAGTTACGAAAGTCGAGGCGGATGTTGTGGAATGGCTCTGCTTCCACGACTTCGTTCACACCAAACGTTTCCGTATCGCCGCTCACCACCGGCGCCCACTGCATCCGTAGACTGTAGCGTCTCCCATGGTAAGGCTCCCCGGATCGGAAGCGCGTGGTGTCACCCGTGAACCCCAT
Organism: Acidobacteriota bacterium; assembly: GCA_027295505.1. Classification (GTDB taxonomy): domain Bacteria; phylum Acidobacteriota; class Polarisedimenticolia; order JAPUKU01; family JAPUKU01; genus JAPUKU01. Next base: position 962 of record JAPUKU010000218.1, on the reverse strand, counting down.
CCCCACCAGGGGGAAGCGCTGGTCGCTGCTGATGAAGTCGAGACCCAGAGTGCCGTTCGACTGCACCCGCAGGAAGGGCAAATCCTGGCTGCGGTCGAACAGGCCGGCGGAGAAGGAAAGGCGGTGGTAGAGCGTCAACGGATACCGATAGACAATCTCCGCACCGGTGGTGCGTTGTTCCTGTTTTCGATCGGCGCCGCCGCTTCCATCGGCAACCAGGAAGAAATCCCGGTCATCGAAGGCGTGGATGATCCAGGTGCCGCGATGTTTCAGATTGAGGAAGGCGTAATCGATGTTCGTAAAGTTCGACACGGAATCGAGCCGCAGGTAGTGGCGGTAGTCCCCGAGAAGATCAGAGAACTGGATCGTCGAGCGCGATATGAAGGTTCCGTCATCGGCGACACCGAAGATCACCTGCGGGGTTCCGTCAACACCCCACTTCTTTTTCGAGTAACGGCTCTTTTCGGTCTCATCGATCTTGAGCTTCAGGGGCGGTTCGAATTCCTCCGCCTCGGGTGACGAAACCGAGGTGCCCGGATCTTCCTGTTCGGGAAGCTGCGCCCTCAGGGCCGGGGTCGACACCGGCGCTCTCTGAAACGGCAGGCGCAGCGGCACACCGGAGCCAGGAATCTCCTCCCTCAACAGAGCCGGCGACGCTCCCGGGGCGGGCTCGAGGAACGGGCGATAGGTGTCCAACGCGGCAAGCGCCGGGCCGGCAGTGGTGCGGGTGCCGGGCTCTGCCCCCTCCTCCCCAAGGGCACTCGCCGTGCGCACTTCGTCCAGGGAACGCGGCTCAGCTGGATCCGGGGGCTCGCCGGGCTTGAAAATCTGCAGCGGCTCTCCCAGCGTCATCTTGTAGATCTGGAAGCGCTGCTTGAAGTACGACACGAACGCCAGCGTGCGGCGGCCCTTTGCGTCCACGCCGAGCTCCACCGGCGCAAAGTTGCCGACCACCACATCCG
>JAPUKU010000217.1 GCA_027295505.1 Acidobacteriota bacterium | reverse complement strand
CACGGGAATGACTCGCGGATCACGCATAGCAACGTTTGTTGACGGATTCCGGCCCGCCGGTGCAGGTTCTGTCCTGGTGTCCGTAACGCTAGCCGCGGCGGCGCCGCCGACCGTGCCGCAGCCCAAACCCGAGCCAGCAGCCTTCTTCGTGGACGCCAGTACCGAGGCGGGGATCCAGTTCCGCCAGCTTGATGGCGGCAGCGGGCGCAAGTACATGGTGGAGACGATGGGATCGGGTGTCTGCTGGTTCGACGCCGACGGCGATTCGTGGGCCGACCTGTACCTTCTCAATGGACAACCGCTTCCGGGACACAACGGTCGCGGGGATTTTCGCAGCCGTTTCTACCGCAACCGGGGCGATGGCACGTTCGCGGACGCCACCGAGCGCTCCGGTCTAGCGGATCCCGGTTACGGCATGGGGTGTACGGCGGCCGATGTGGATGGCGATGGTGACCTCGATCTCTACGTCACGGCTTTTGGCCCGAACCGCCTGTACCTGAACCAGGGCGATGGACGCTTCGAGGAAGTCGGCGCCGCCTGGGGCGTGGATGACGGGAGGTGGGGCGCCAGCGCTGCGTTTGCCGACTACGACGGTGACGGTGATATGGATCTGTATGTGTCCAACTATGTCGATTTCACGATCGAGAACCACAAGTACTGCGGCAAACGCAAGCCGGGCTACCAAGCCTATTGTCACCCCGACGTGTACAACGGCGTGACCGATCTGCTATACCGCAACGATGGCGGGCATTTCACTGACGTCACCCGTGCGGCGGGTGTCTTCAACCCTGGCGGCAACGGATTGGGCGTGGTATGGGGTGATTATGATAATGACGGCGATCCGGATCTCTATATTGCCAACGACAAGACGGCCAACTTCCTGTACCGGAACAACGGTGATGGCACATTCGCTGAAGTGGCCCTGCTGAGTGGCGTGGGCTACGGCGTCAACGGGCAGGCCCAGGCCAGCATGGGGGTGGACTTCGGAGACTACGACGGAGATGGCGACCTCGATCTGGTGGTCACGAACTTCGATGTCGAGAACAACAACCTGTACCGCAACAACGGGAATGGAACCTTCTCGGATGTAGCCCTTTCGACGGGCGTGGGGGATTACAGCTATCTGGTGGTGGGGTTCGGGGCTGAGTTCCTGGACTATGACAACGACGCCGACCTGGATCTCATCGTGGTCAACGGCCACATCATCGACAACATCGAGCTGTACCGCGACATACTCACCTACGAGCAGCGGAACCTGTACCTGGAAAACGACGGCAAGGGAAAATTCACCGACCGTACCGCGGTGCTGGGCTCCGATTTACAGCCGGAGAGAGTCAGCCGCGGTCTGGCGGTTGCTGATTACGACCACGACGGCGATCTGGATCTGCTGGTCTCTCGGTGCAACCAGGAAGCATCGCTGTATCGAAACGAGCGCGGCAACGAGCGTACCTGGCTGGTGCTCGACCTGAGGAGCCCCGGTCCTAACCGCTTCGCAGTTGGCGCCCGGGTCGAGGTGCGCTCCGGCGGCAAGTTACAGATCGAGGAAGTGCGCACCGGCACCTCGTACCTATCGCAGAGCGACCTGCGCCTGCACTTTGGGTTGAACGGTTTGCCGCAGGCGGACTCGGTGCGCGTGCGCTGGCCCTCTGGACGGGTGCAGGACCTCGGGCGGTTGGAGGCCGGCCACGCCCACCTCGTAGAGGAGCCGTCCACACCATGAGGTTCAACCCGGCTCAATCCGCCTCTTCCGGTACGTTGAACTTGTACTCCCGTTCGGCCTCGCCGTTGCTTTCATCCGATTTTAGCTGGCTGAGGTAGAGCTCGCCTTCCCGCTGCGCTGCCTCCGTGCGCTCCAGGCGCTGGTACAGCAGCGCCAGGTTGTAATGGGCCTCGGGGAAGAAGGGCTTGAGCGCCACCGCTCGCTCCAGGTAGGTCGCGGCTTCCTGGGTTCGATCCTGAAGCATGCGGAGCTGTCCGAGGCGGTAGTGAACCTGCGCGCGATCGGACTCCAGGCGCGCGGACACCTTCAGATGCTCTTCCGCCCGTTCGAGCTCGCCACGCGCCAGGGCGACCGACCCCAGACCGAAGTGAGCGTAGGCATTGTCCTTCTCCAGGCGCAGCACCGCATCAAATGCCGCCTTCGCCTCGGGCCACTCGCCGCGGGCGCGGTGGCTGGAGCCGAGGTAGATCTGCAGCTCCACCCACTGCGGCTTCCTGGCGCCGGCGCGCCGGAAGGCTGAGATGGCGCGATCATACTGTTGCTGCGTGAAGTAGGTGACACCTATTTCATACGGAAAGATCTCGCTGTCGGGGTTCAGGCGCTCCGCCTCGGTGAATGCCTGGACCGCCTCTTCGTAGCGCTCCTGGCTCCGCAGTACCACGCCGAGCTGATGCCGGTAGCGCGGCTTCGATGGGTCGATAGATGCAGCTCGGGAAGCCTCCGCGGCTGCGGCATCGAGGCGATCGAGCCCGGCCAGGACGATGCTTTTTAGGATGCGTGCCTGCGCGTCTTCAGGGGTAAGTTCGAGGCAATCACCGAGCGAGGCGAGTGCGGCCTCTAGCCGGCCTTGCAGGGCCAGTACCTGCCCCAGCAGGCGGTGTGTCCGTGCTGTTCTCGGATCGGCCGCCACCGCTCGTTCCAGAGCATCCCGCGCGGTCTCCAGGTCGTTTCCTTGCAGGGCTTCCACGCCACGGCGGTAGAGCTGCTCGGACTCTGAAAGCGCCTCTACTGATGGCGGTGATCCTGCCGAGGGTCTGCTCGGGGAAGCTTGTGACAGGGCGCCGGCTGAAAAAAGGCACGTCAGTACAAGGGTCCATGAGGCGGTGTAGTGCGCCTTCATGCTAGCATCTTAGCACCTGACCCACCCCCGGTATTAGTACCCTACGTCATGAGACTCCCGCACCCATTGAAGATGGAGTTAGGTGCATTACCGGCACAGGCAGGATCACTTCCGCCGTATGTCGCGCTATCGCAGAATTCTGCCTATGACAGACCGTGCTCCGCAAAGCACGGAATCCGATTTCCACAGGTGGGATTGATATTACCCGGTAAGTGGAGGCTTATCAGGCAGGCTGGATGGAGCTCAGGTCGAACGGGCTCAGGCGCTCATCCGGAGCGAAGATATCGGTCTCGTGAGCGGCGATGTCCTGTGCGCTGATGACACCTTGCTTCGAGAAGCCCCGGGTCGGCACGATACGCAGCTCGGCGACACGGCCACCTCCCGCAAACAGGATGCGACCGGTTTTCTCCTTCGAAAGATCGCTCACCATGTACAACACAACGGGGGAGACGAGGGCCGGATGGAGCCTTTCCCGCCACTCGCCCATGGCCGGCAGGTCGTCGGTCATGCGCGTGGCCGCAACCGGCACCAGGGCCCAGACGCGGATCCCGTATTTCTTGCCCTCGAGTGCCAGACAGCGCGTGAACCCCGCGATCCCGGCCTTGGCCGCTCCGTAGTTCGTCTGTCCGAAGTTTCCCAGCATACCGGAGGTCGAAGACGTGTTCACGATCACGCCTCCTTCCCCACGCTCCTTGAGGTGCTGAAACATGGGGCGGCTCACGCAGTAAGTGCCCCGAAGATGGACGGCGATCACCGCATCCCAGTCCTCTTCCTCGAGCTTGACGAGAGTGCGATCCCTGAGAATGCCGGCGTTGTTGATCAGAATGTCGGCTCTGCCGAAGGAGTCGATGGCCGACTGCAAAATAGCGCGCCCGCCATCGGCGGTCGTCACCGAGTCGTAGCTGGCCGCCGCCCGACCTCCAGCGGTGCGGATTTCCTCAACCACCCCATCGGCTGGGGTGCTGCCCTTCCCCTCACCCGCTCGATCTCCTCCCAGATCGTTCACGAGGACGGCCGCGCCCTCGCTCGCCAGCAGGCGTGCGTGCTCGCTCCCCAGCCCTCCTCCGGCGCCCGTGATGATCGCCACCTTCCCGTTGAGCAATCCCATAAAGACCCCCTCCGAACCCTCACCCCCCTTTCCGGTTGTAGCCACAGACCAGAGAGCGTGTGCAGTTGCAACAGCTCCCAGTGCGGGAGCTGAGGCTGCATAGATTATAGCTGTTGGGGGAAAGACCCGAAGAATCGAACCCGGGGCGGCACCACTCTGTGCTTCAGCCGCGCAGAGCTCGGCCGAGGAACCGATTGAGGACGTGGCTGCGGGGCAGGAATGAGAGGATAGGGGAGCGGCGGACTCCCATCTCCAGAAGGTGCAGGCTGATACGGCTGTGGCCCGGGCTGATCTCCCGGCCGCGAGAAAACGCACGGTAGGCCTGTGCCCGTTCGCCGCCCGCCAGGTATACCTCTCCGAGGTTGCACAGCAGGTCAGGGCTGTAGGACGCCTTCTCGACCGCTTTCTGGCACATCTTCAAGCCGGACTCGAGCCGCTTTCGCGTCAGAGCCATTGTGTAGCCGCAGTACGACATGACACGCGGCGAAGGCTCTCCCAGATCTCGTTGTTCCACGGCAAGAGCATATTCGAAACAGCCCGCAGCATCCTCCAACCGGTGCATGGCGAGAAACTTCACTCCCATCT
>JAPUKU010000216.1 GCA_027295505.1 Acidobacteriota bacterium | reverse complement strand
GACGCAGGTGGCGGGCCGCGCCGGGCGCGCCGAGCTACGCGGCGAGGTGATGCTCCAGACGCGCAACCCGAAGCATCCCGTCTTCCGCTACGTCCTCGCCCACGACTATGCGGGCTTCGCCAGGGTCATGATGGACGAACGCCGGGAATTAGGCTACCCGCCCTTCGGGCGCATCGTCGGCGTCGAGTTTCGGGGGCCGGAGGAGGAGGCGGTCGATCAGATGGCGCGGAAGTGGACGAAGCTGCTCACGGAGCGCGAGCCGGGCGCGGTGCAGGTGCTCGGGCCGGAGCCGGCCTTCGTCGGGCGTGTCAAGCGGCAGTATCGCTATCACACCATCATCAAAGCGCCGAAGAACGTCACAGGGCTGCAAGACATCTTGCGCGAGACCGTCCGCAAATTCGGCAACGCGCCGCGCGGTTATCACATTTCCATCGATGTGGATGCGATGGGGCTTTTCTAGGTCACTCAGTCCGTTCGCTGTCACTTCACGCGCTGCCATGCTCCCATGGAACTGCTCTGGACCCCCGTGTCTCCTTCTGGGCAGACAGATTCGCGTTCCAGTACACTGCTCCTGTAAGCAGCGGGCCAGCGGCACAGAACGTTGTGCCGAAAAGCTTGAATATGGGTGAAGCGACACCTATTCTGTAATGGATTGACGTACCGTGCGCGTGTTCGTGCGTCCTGAGGATGCAGAGGTGTCTCATGGCGTATAAAGAGATCATTACTCGGCTCCTGAACGATCTGGGGGCGGGGCGGCGGGAGGCCTTCGACGAACTGCTGCCGCTCGTGTACGACGAGCTGCGCCGCACCGCCCACCGCCAGCTTCTCGGCGAACCGGGGAACCACACGATTAACACGACGGCGCTCGTCCACGAAGCGTACCTCAAGCTCGTCGACCGCCGCCAGATGGGCTGGCAGAATCGCAACCACTTTTACGCGGTGGCGGCCCAGGCCATGCGGCGGATCCTGGTCAGCTACGCCCGCCGCCGCAAGGCCGAGAAGCGCGGAGGCGGCGCGGCCCAGGTGGTCTTCGACGAAGCCTTCGGCGTGTTCTCCGATGAGCGGTCCGAGGAACTCGTCGCCCTGGATGAAGCCCTGGAACACCTCGAACAGATCAATCCGCGCCACGCTCGGATCGTCGAGTGTCGGTTCTTCGGGGGGCTTACCATCGAGGAGACCGCCACGGCCCTGGATGTCTCGTCCATCACCGTTACCCGCGACTGGCGCATGGCCCGGGCCTGGCTCAAAGATGCCTTAAACGATACCTCGAACCGATGAGGACGGGGAGACAGCCCCAGGCGTTGCAGCACCAGATGGAGGAGATATTTTTTACACGGAAGGATACCATCGTACCATGGATTCGGACCGGCTGCAGCAGATCCAGAACCTCTTTCATGCTGCCCTTGAGCGTTCGCCCGAGGACCGTCCGGCCTTCCTCGACCAGACCTGCCAGGGCGACCCCGCCCTGCGCGCTGCTGTCGAGCGCTACCTTGCTGCCGACGACGAAGAATTCTCCCTGCTCGACGAACCCATCGCCCACGTCAAAGACCTGGATGCAATGACCCGGCCGCCCCCCGTGCTCGAAGGCCGCCAGGTGGAATCCTATCGGATCGTGCGCCTCCTCGGGCACGGCGGTATGGGCATGGTCTACCTGGCCCACGACGACAAGCTCGACCGCCATGTCGCCCTCAAGTTCTTGTCACCGCATCTGAGTGCCAGTGAGGAGGCCAAGGCGCGTTTTATCACGGAGGCCCGCGCCGCTGCTGCCATCGACCACCCGCACATCGCCACGGTCCACGAGATCGGCGAAACCGGAGAGAACCAGCTTTTCATCGCGATGGCATACTACGAGGGCGAGACGCTGAAGCAGAAGATCGCGCGAGGGCCGTTGCCGGTAGAGGAGGCCCTCTACATGGCGATACAGGTAGCCGACGGGTTGGCCGCGGCACACCGAAAAGGCGTCGTCCATCAGGACATCAAGCCGAGCAACCTCCTCGTGACGGACGAGGGAAAGGTCAAGATCGTCGACTTTGGCCTGGCGAAGGTGGCCGGTGCGGATCTGACGGGGATGGGTCTGAGGATGGGAACGGTGCCGTACATGTCCCCGGAGCAGGCAAGCGGCGAGGCGGTGGATCATCAGACGGACCTGTGGTCGCTGGGGGTGGTCCTCTACGAGATGCTCACGGGGGAGCGCCCCTTCCGAGGCGACTATGAGCAGGCCCTTATCTACTCCATCCTGAACGAGTCCCCGGAACCGCTGGGGCAATACCTGACGGGTGCCCACGCCACCCTTCAGGCCGTCCTCGACCGTCTACTCGACAAAGATACGCGCACCCGGTATCAGCAGGCCACTGATCTGATCACAGACCTGAAGCAGGTGGCATCTGGCGGAGCATCCCCGGCGGATGAGGCGCGCCAGCCAAAGCGTAGGGAGGGTCTTCCCAACAACCTGCCTGCTTCACTGACGAGCTTCGTCGGACGCGAGCGGGAGATTGAACAGGTGAAAACGCTGTTTGCCCGCACCCGGCTGCTGACGCTCACCGGCACGGCGGGCACCGGCAAAACACGCCTCGGCCTGTGCGTGGCTACCGACCTGGCCGCCGACTTCGAGGACGGCGTCTGCTTTGTGCCGCTCGCACCCATCACCGATCCCGGACTCGTGGCTTCTACCATCGCGCAGGTGCTCGGGGTGCGAGAGATGGGCGCCGTCCCCGTTCGCGAGCGCCTTGTCAGCTTCCTGCAAGAAACCCACGGGCTGCTCATCCTGGATAATTTCGAGCAAGTGGTGGAGGCGGCGCCCCTGGTGGTGGGCCTGCTCGAGGCCTGTCCCAATCTTAAGATTCTGGTAACCAGCCGGGCGTCGCTGCACGTGCAGGGGGAACACGAGTTTCTTGTGCCGCCCCTGGCGCTCCCGGACAGCGGGCGCTTGCCGTCCTCCGAACGCCTGGCACACTATGAGGCGGTAGCGCTCTTCGTGGAGCGGGCGCAGGCGCTCAGGCCAGACTTCACGTTGACCCGTGACAACGCATCCGCTGTGGCCGAGATCTGTATCCGGCTCGATGGGTTGCCCCTGGCCATCGAACTGGCGGCTGCCCGCATTAAAGTGCTCTCGCCCAGGGCGATCCTGGGGCGCCTGCAGCATCGCTTCGACCTCTTGACCAGTGGGGGACGCGACGTGCCGGCCCGGCACCGGACGCTCCGAGAAGCCATTGCCTGGAGCTACGATCTCCTGACGAAGGACGAGAAAAAACTCTTCCGCCGGCTGGCCGTGTTCGTGGGGGGACACACCGTGGAGGCCGCCGCAGCAGTGTGCCGGACCCTCCAAGGGCAGAACGTCGAGGTACTGGATGGCCTGGCCTCGCTGGTCGATGAGAACCTGCTCCGGCAGGAAGAGCAACCGGACGGGGAGCCCCGCTTCTTCATGCTGGAGACGATCCGTGAGTTTAGCCTGGAATGCCTGGTGGCGAGCGGGGAGGAAGTGGGCGCGCGCCGGGCTCATCTCGACTTCTTCCTGGATCTCGCAGAAAGAGCAGAGCCGCAGTTGACGGGGCCGCAGCAGGCCACATGGTTAGACCGCCTGGAACGGGAGCACGACAACCTGCGCGCAGCGGTGGACTTTGCGCTGGTGGTCGAGGGCGGTGCAGCTGTGGCGGCCCGGCTTGGCGTAGCCTTA
>JAPUKU010000215.1 GCA_027295505.1 Acidobacteriota bacterium | reverse complement strand
GAGATCGGGAGGTTCCTACCGGGACGAGCTTCGGTGAGAGGGTCCGACCTGGACACCCCGGCCGGGTGGATGCGCCGGTCGGCCGCGGGATCCTGGCAACATTTCCAGCAACACCTCTGGCAACACTAACTGTTCTATCTGTCACAACTGTCCTTAAAACGCGTTGTTGGAAACACAGAAGTTACGCTCACAAAAAGACTTCCCCCGGCGGCTCGACCGCCTCACCGCCGGGGGCCCCACCAAGCGACCGGTAGCCTCACCGGCCGCGTCAGAGCACTAGAGCAAACCCGGTGCCAAACCGCTCTTGCTCCGGATCCTGTTCCGGTACAAGGAATTGCGGCTGCACGGGCACTGAGCTGAGGATTCATTGCTGTTCACATCCGATCACTGTTCCCGAACACCTGTCCGGTAGAGTCCGTCCTGCCGTGCTTGACATGGATCGGAGGGCGCGATAGAAAAGAGTGTGAACCGGCATTTCAGACCTCATCGATAAGCCGCATGGACGAGTCTGGCGCACAGGACGAAACTGTGAAGGCGAGCTCCACAGATCTGAGTCATGAGTTCGTGCGCATTGATGAAGAAAAAGAGCGCCTGCGCCGCCTGGCGGATCAACTCGGCCTGAAACAGACCACGGGAAGCGGTCCAGAGACACCGCCACAACCCCGAGCGGTGGAGCCGCAGCGCTCCCCCGACGAAGAGAGCGGCGCGCGAAGGGCCGGCAGGTCACGCAAAGTTCACTCGCGGAGGCCCTCGCTATCGCTCTCCCGGATCCCGGCGCAACCTGCTTCACCCCGCCGCCCGGCTAGCGGGACTGCAGAGGGTTGGCGACGCCCGGACGCACTGCTGGAATCCTTGAGCGGCTTCGTGCCCGTCGCGCTCTTTGATGAGATGAAGAGAGAAAGGGACGAACTCTTCTTCCGGCTCACCAAGGTCGAGGTGGAACGCCCCCAGATCGAGAAGCTCCGAGGGGCACTCACGGATATGGAGCTCGAGGTCAAAAGGCTGGAGACAGAGATCCAGCGCCGACGACGGTCTCCCGCCACCGGGCCGTCGGAATCCCTGCGGCTCTGCTACCGTCGATGGTTGATGTTGAGGCGGTGCCGGGAGTTGATGTTCTCAGATTACATGGCCTGCCGCCGTACGGACAGGGATGAGGTCTGAGACAGCCTCAGGGCTGCTCGAAGTGCTTCACGATATCAAAGTAGATTACGAACCCCATCAGGACTACCAGGAATACAAAACCCATCTGCATCACTCTTTCCTTGATCCGGAGGCTGAGTTCCTTGCGCAGTACGCCCTCAATGCCAAGTACAAGGATATGTCCACCGTCGAGTACCGGGATGGGCAACAGATTGATAATGCCCAACTGAAGTGAGATAAGTGCCATAAAGGAAAAGAACTCAGAGAATCCCCTCTCCCACGCGCTGCCCACGAACTTGTAGATGTCAATGGGGCCGGACATGGTCCGCAGCGAGAGCTCACGGCGTAACAGTTTACGGATCGTCAGGAACAGGAGGCTGGAGTTCTCGCGTGCTTCCTGAAGGCTCTTGCTAAAAGCCTCGAGGGGCGGGTAGCGCCGCAAGCGGCTCGGCACCCCGAGCGAGACGCCGATCCTGCCTCCCTCATCCGTCTGCTCGACGGTAACATCGCGTTCGATCTCCTGCCCATCTCGCAGCAGGCCCAGGAGCACGCGCTCCCCACCCCGCGCGCTCACTTTTTCGATCACGTCTAGCCTGTTGTAAACGATCTCACCGCCGACGGAGAGAATTTGATCACCCGGCCGCACATCGGCCTCCGCAGCAGGTTTGCCGGGCAGGAGCTCGCGCACCACGACCCCCGCGGCGGGGACCAGGCCTGCGTAGCCGATCTTGTAGGGTGTATGCGAAAGAAGGCCAATCTCCAGGCTCAATCGTTGTCCCTGGCGTTCGACCTCGAGCATGCGGCGCTGCCCGGGGCTGAGAACGATCTCGAGATTGAGATCCTTCCAACTGCCCACCGGGTTGCCGTCGATAGCCACGATCCGGTCGCCGGGCAGAACACCCGCGTCGGCGGCCGGCGAGTCCTCTTTCACCCCACCCACCACAGCTGCGTCGCGGTAAAACTCCGGTTCTTCGATACCGACCTGGTAAACACCCCACCAGAGCCCTATCGCCAGAATCACGTTCAGGGTGGCTCCCATGACGAGTACTAGGAAGCGCTGATACCTGGGCCGGGACAGAAATTCGCTGGGGCTTCCGGTAGCCTCCTCGTCCGGGGATTCACCCATGAGCTTGACGTAGCCTCCCAGGGGAAAGGCGCAAACCCGGTAATCGGTACCACCCCGACGGAAACCGAACAATCGCGGACCAAACCCGAATGAGAACACCTCGACCCGGATCTTGAAGAGCTTGGCCACGGCATAATGGCCGAACTCGTGGATGATGATTACGACCCCCAGAACAAACAGAAAAACCAGCGGATAGACGAGCGAAGAATTCATCAGTCCCCCGACGCGGAAGGCGTGGAACGCGGGCCAATATAGTGACTGGACCCCTGCTTTTTCAAGGGAACCTTGTGACTGAGTTGCTGGATGGCTTCCCGCGCCAGCTCCCGGGCCTCCCGATCCGCCTCTTCGAACACCCCGAGGCTGGTAAGCGCCGTTCCAGTCCAGCGCCCCATTACTTCTTCAAGCACCCGCGTGATACCCGAAAAAGACAACTGCCCTTCCAAGAAACCCTCGACTGCAATCTCATCGGCGGCGTTGAGCGCGGCGGGGTGAGTCCCTCCCCTGCGTAACGCTTCGCGCGCCAGGGCCAGGCACGGGTACCGCGCGGCGTCCGGCGCTTCGAAGTCGAGAGCCGGAGCCTCCGCCAGATCAAGGCGCTGGCGCCGCGTAGGCCAGCGTTCCGGATAGGTCAGGGCATACTGGATCGGTAGACCCATGTCCGGAGGACTGAGTTGCGCCAGGATCGAACCGTCCACATACTCCACCATCGAGTGGACCAGGCTCTGCGGGTGAATCAGGATGTCGATCTTTTCCCCGGGCAGCCCAAACAACCAGCTCGCTTCGATGATCTCCAGACCCTTGTTCATCAATGTTGCGGAATCGATGGTGACCTTGCGGCCCATGTTCCAGGTCGGGTGCCGGAGGGCCTCTTCCACGCGAACGGTGTCGAACGTGTCCAGAGGCCGTTGCCGGAACGGACCGCCCGAAGCCGTCAGGATCAAGCGCGAGACCTCCTGTTTACCCCGTCCCGACCGCAAACATTGATGCAGCGCATTGTGCTCGCTGTCAACGGGCAGCAACGCGGCGTTTCCTTTGCGCGCCGCTGCCATCATCAACTCTCCCGCAACGACCAGGGCCTCTTTGTTAGCAAGCGCGACGTCACATCCTGCATCGAGCGCACAAAGCGCGGGGCGCATTCCGGCCGCCCCGACCATGGCCGCCACCACCATCTCGGTGCTGGTCGTGCAGGCCACCTCGCAGACACCCTCCGCACCCTCGAGCACGGTGGGCGCGTCTTTGCCAAGCAGCTCTCGCAAGCGCCCGGCCGCTCCGGCGTCAGCGAGAGCCACCTTGGCCGGGCGGAACTCGCGCACCTGCTGCGCCAGGCGCTCGACATTACGGCCGGCGGCAAGCGCCGTGATCTCGAAACGGCCCGGTTGCTCACGCACGATCTGGAGCGCGTTGGTACCGATCGACCCTGTGGAGCCAAGAATTGCGATCCGTTTGACTGGCATCACTCAGCACTCAAATCTGAAAATACTTCCAGTAATAAAATAATCCCGGCGCTGTGAACAGGAGGCTGTCGGCGCGATCGAGCACACCGCCATGCCCCGGCAGCCATCCGCCACTGTCCTTAACCTGGGAGCCCCTCTTGAGAAGCGACTCGCAGAGATCCCCCAGCAGCCCGAAGATGCCCAGAAACGCTCCAATAACTCCCGCCTCCAGGCCGGAAAGCGGAGGAAGAAGCCAACGCCCGCCGATCCAGGCAGCGATCGTAGCCATCACCAACCCCGCCAGCGTTCCCTCCACCGTCTTGCGGGGGCTGATGCGTGGAGCGAGCGGGGTCCGACCTACGGCCGTGCCCACCCCATAGGCCACGGCATCAGACGACCAGACAACCCACCACAGGAAGAGTACGAGCCTCGCTCCCCCCTCGCCAAACGTGCGCAGGCCGACCTGGTAACCAAGCAAGAGGCCCACGAACACGATTCCGAACAGGGTCGTGGCGATCGACGGAAGTGCTTCCGGTAACGGCCTCCGACTCCATAGGGCGGTCAAAACCGCCGCGGCGACGCAACCCGCCAGAACCTGCTCCAGGTCGGGTCCCTCTTCGAGAAACGTCGCGGCCATTAGCACCGCCCCCCCGAGGCCCAGCACCCGCTGCGGGCGTATTCCCCGTCCCTCAGCGAGCCGGAACAGCTCCACGGCAGCCAGCAGCACAGCTACGGCCACCATCACAAAGAAATAGAGCGGCGAGCTGAGCTGTGTCACCCCTATCAGAAGCGGCAGCGCAATCGCCGCAGTGAGTACGCGCTGGAGGATTGCCGGGAAACTCAGACCAGGATCCGCTGTTCGGGAGAAGATGTGACTGGCGTGGCTTCGACCTCCAGGCCTCCGTAGCGGCGCTGGCGCTTCTGGAAGTCGGCGATGGCGCGGAGCAATTCCCCGCGCCGGAAATCAGGCCAGAGCGTTTCGGTAACCCAGATCTCCGAATAGGCAATCTGCCAGAGCAGGAAGTTGCTGATTCGAAATTCGCCGCTGGTGCGGATGAGCAGATCAGGGTCCGGCTGGCCGGAGGTGTAAAGGTGCCGGCTCACCAGGGTCTCGTCGATCTGAAGCGGATCCAGGCTGCCACGGCGCGCCTCGAGCACAAGGCTCCTGCAAGCATCCACAATCTCAGCCCTGCCACCATACGAGAGGGCCACGTTGAAAACCAGTCCCGTGTTGCCGCTCGTGGCTTCCTCCACCTTCCGAATCTCCCGCTGTACGCTGGGATCCAGATCCTCGATGCGGCCAATGGCGCGGAGAATAATGTTGTTTTTCTGAAGACTTACCAGCTCTTTGTTCAGGTATTCTCTGAGCAACATCATGAGCATCGCAATCTCGGCTCGAGGTCGCTTCCAATTCTCGATCGAGAAGGCGTACAGGGTGAGGATCTGCAACCCAAGGCGCGCCGAGCATTCCACCGTTTCTCGCACCGAGTCGATGCCCGCGCGGTGGCCACTCACACGGGGGAGTCCCCGCTGACGCGCCCAGCGGCCATTACCGTCCATGATGATGGCCACGTGACGAGGAAGCCGTGCGAAATCGAGGCCGCGAAGGTGTTCGTGATCGGGCGTGCCCGAGGGTATAAATCCTTCCAAGTCTTTAGTTTCAGCCACTTCAGCGACTCCGCGCCGGTAATTTTAGCACAGCATTTCCGGAACTGACAAGGCCGGGGCTGCTACGATAGCCGCGGCGATGCTTCTCGTGCCAGCGCCAAGCGCTCGCCACGATCTCACCCAGCGGGCGTCCCGGACTCCAGCCGAGAAGCTTTCGGGCTTTTTCATTTGAAGCCACTAGCCTGGCGGGGTCTCCTGCGCGTCGGGGGCGCTCCACAATCTTCAGCGTCTTCCCGCTCACGCGTTCCACCTCCCGAAGCACCTCGCGCACGCTCGTCCCCGTGCCGGTTCCGAGGTTGAACGCACTGAATCCCTTCGTTCTCCGGCAACGTTCGAGTGCGCTGAGGTGAGCTACAGCCAGATCCCGGACGTGGACGTAGTCGCGGATCGCGGTTCCATCCGGAGTTGCATAATCGGTTCCGTACAGCTCGATCGCCGAGCGACGGCCCAAAGCGTGCTGCATCACACGCGGGATCAGGTGGGTTTCGATTGGATGGTCCTCGCCGTGCCGCCCGTCCTCGTCGGCTCCGGCCGCGTTAAAGAACCGCAGCGCCACGGCCGAGAAGCCGTACGCCTCACAGTACCAGTGCAGGGCATGCTCGAAGGCTGCCTTGGTCTCACCGTACGGGTTGACTGGCCGCTGGGGGTGATCCTCAGGTATGGGCACGGCCTGCGGTTCGCCGTAGACTGCGGCCGTGGAGCAAAAAACCAGCCGGCGAACGCGGCTTCGGCGCAGCATCTCGAGAAACTCCAGTCCCTGCTTCAGGTTGTTTTCGTAATAGAGGGCCGGGTTCTTCACCGACTCTCCGACCAGGCAGGAAGCTGCAGTGTGCACCACGGCCCGAACCCGGTGCCGGCGCACGAAAGCCTCAACGCGCTTGTTACCGTACGCAGCCTTCAGGATTGGCACCTTGCCGACCGCCAACCGATGGCCCGTGCTGAGATCATCAACCACGACCGGACGGTAGCCTGCAGCCGACAGGGTGCGTACTACCGCCGAGCCAACGTAGCCGGCACCGCCGGTGACGAGGACGCTGGTTCTCTCACGCATAGTAGACCCGCTGCAGGTAGAGACCGCAGGCCGGTGCGGCGGGACCGCAGAGGCTGCGATCCCGCTCCCGCAAAATTTGCTCGATCCGGTCCTCGCCCCACCGGTCGCGCCCCACGTCGATAAAGGTTCCCACCAGCGCCCTGATCATTCCTTTCACAAATCCATCGGCCACCACCCGGTAGGTTAACAGGTCTCCGTCTTTACACCATTCAGAAGTCTGAACTTTTCTGAGGGTGCGTACCGGACCGCGATCGGCATCCGCGAACCCGGTGAAGTCATGCTCGCCGATGATCCGAGCCGCCGCGCGCCGCAGGCGCTCCAGGTCGAGCGGTACCCTGACCGGATGCGCGAACCCGTGGAGGAAGGGGGAGGTGACCGGTGCATTGACGATCTCATAGCGGTATTCACGCCCGCGGGCACTTCCCAGCGCATGGAAATCATCCGCGACCACCTCGATTTCCATCACCCCAATATCATGCGGTAAGAGTGAGTTGAGGGACCGTCTGAGCCGGTCCGGCTCCAGCTGCGAGGTCGTGATGAGGCTCGCCACCTGCCCCCGGGCATGAACCCCGGCGTCGGTACGGCTCGCCCCCACAAGCTTGACCGGATGGCGCAGGATTTGCTGAAGGCGCTCCTCGAGGGCTCCCTGGATGGTGGTCTGCCCGGGCTGGCGCTGCCAGCCGGAATAACGCGAGCCTGCGTACTGCACAAGCAGCTTTAAGTTGCGCTTTTTGCAGGAGTTATGTTTGACAGGCCACTCTACCAAGAGTAGACTCTAAAGCAGCGATCCTGGAGAGAATGCTACCCTAGACTTGGAACATGCGTCAAGGTGGAGCAGTTCTCTCGAACGGGCCTAAACCGCTGACGCAGCAGGGAGTCAAAGAGGCACGAGGGCCATGCGTTTGCGCTCTGAGTCGGCAGGTCAAACCCCACGGACGAAGGTGGCGGACCGCCTGGCTGCGACCGGCGATACCCGGCTGCTCGAGGAACGCTCCCTAACTTTCATGGGTTCATCCCTGGCTCTCATCCAGCTCGACCTGGAGAGAGCACCAGCGCTCGCAGGTAGCGAGATGATGGCCGCCAACACTAGGACCCCAGGGAACCGCCAACATGAGGCGGGTGGCATGGCGCGACGGAGTCGCGTCGCAGCCCGTTTGGCCATAGTGGCCTTCCTGGCTGTGGCAATCTGCCTACCTGCATCCGCCAGGACCAAGAACCGCCCGCCCTACCCGGTGGACGAACCAACCTCCGAATGGCGGCACGGTCCTGTCTGGTACCTGCTGACCATCGAAGAGGAGCGGGCCTACAAACGCCTGAAGGACAAGGGTGAACGACGCGCCTTCATCGAAGCGTTCTGGGCCCGGCGTGACCCCACGCCATGGACGCTGTTCAACGAGTTACGCAAGGAGTTCTGGAAGCGCGTTGAAGAATCAAACCGGCTGTTCAGCGAATCCGTGAAACCCGGATGGAAGACGGAGAAGGGTAAACTCTACATCCTCTTCGGCCCCCCGAAGGACTTTCAGGCTTATGAAAAAAGCGTAGGCAAGCGCAGAGATTTTGCCTGGCGCTACGATGCCCGGGACATGCCTCCCGAGGTCGTGGAGGTCGTGCAGACAACGCTCAACCCTCCCATCAACTCCACCGACTCCTTCGGCGATACCGTACTCAGGCCACCGCAGTCTCCCGGCTTCGAAAACTTCCTCAACCGCCTGGTGAAAGAGAAATTACGCGCCGGTGATCTCGCCAACTTGATGCGGCTGCCTGTCACCGACAGCCAGCTCGACGAAATCGTCACCACAAGCGAGTACTACAACAGCCTGCCGGTGCAGTCGAGCTATGACTTTTATCGATCCGAAGGCGGTACGACCTTCTCGACCCTGACGCTCTCCCTGCCAACGCGGGTGTTGCCGCTCGTTCGTCCCAGCGACAGCAACGGCGAGAGTCTCATTCTCTACGCCAAGATGATCCGCGAGCAGGCCCCCTCAATCACCTATTCGTTTACGAACCGCATCGAAACCACAACCGGTGATGATATCGACAAGGTCATCGACGATGGAGCCCTCGTCTTCCAGGCAAAGGGGGATCTGGTTCCAGGCCGCTATCGTTTCTACGTGGGGCTGGAGCTGTCCCAGACCGGCCAGGTGTCATTTTTTCGGGATATTGTGTCCGTTCCCAGTATGGTATCGAAGGATCTGATGCTGAGTTCGGTGACGCTCATCAGCCGTTTCGATAAAGCTCCGGAGGGATACGACGATCGAAAGATTCCATTCATTCTCGGCCCCCACAAGGTGGTGCCGCGCCCCGGCCATGTCTTCCGAAATGGGCAAACTCTCGGCGTGTTTTACGAAATTTACAACGCACGCCCTCATCCGAAGACCGGCTCCCTGGATCTCGACATCGAGTACCAGTTTCACTGGCTCGACCAGGATCGCTGGGTGCGCATCAGCTCTCCTTTCGCGCTCAAGGAGGTCAGTGAACCGGTTCAGCGCTGGTCGTTCCCACTGTCACACTGGCCGGAGGCCGAGTACCGCCTGGACGTCACGGTAGAGGACAAGGTGAGCGACAAGGTGGCTACGCATGAGGCATTCTTCACCATCGAACCGAGGTGAACCGGGGACGCGCGGGCGCCGTGCGATCTCGCAGTTTCTGATCCCCCTAGCGGCGCTGCTCTTCTGCATCAGCGACCTCAGCTCCAGGGAATCTGAGGAGCCGGCATTCAAGGTCATCACCCGCCAAGGCCGCACTTACGCTTCCAGCCGTCTTCCAGCAGTTAAAAAGGGCTATTTTTTTCTCACCGACCCGGAAGGGAACTTTTTTTCACTTCCGGTCGAATCCGTTAACTGGAGCGCCACTCGTGCGGCGAATCGTCAGATCGCCACCGAGCTGCTGGAAAACTGGCATGAGGGGCCGGTCCGGTATCTCCTTACCGGCCCGCACGTGAGCGAATACCGCGCCTTGCAGGGGGATCAGGATCGTCTGGCCTGGATCTCCCGCTTCTGGGCCTCCTTAGACGCAACACCCGATACCTTCTACAACGAGCGCCGGTACATCTACTGGACCCGCGTCCGGGACGCGAACGCCCAGTTCACTGGTTCGACCAAACCCGGATGGAAGACGGATCGTGGCCGGATTTACCTCCTGCTCGGTCCTCCGGATGAGGTTGAATCGTTCCCGATGCGCAGTGGTAACGATGCCCGCTTCGACGCGCGCTACACTCAGGACGCTCCTGCCGGCTACCCGCGCCACACGATTCCCCCACGCGGTGTGACGCGCTGGACGTACCGCAACATCGGAATCCCGGGCCTTGATCCCCATATGATCATCGCCTTCCGCGAGAACTCCTCGGGTGAATATTACCTGTCATCTGACGCGATAGATTACGATCGCGTCTTCAGGGACATGTCATCGAGCATAAGTTCCCTCAACCTCAACACACTGGATCTGGGGGCCGGGAGGAATGCGACGGGCAACTCCGGAGCCCAGAGCGCCCAGAGAATGGCGGAGTCCGGCCGCGTCGGGATAACTCAGACAAGCTCTCTTTCTCTTCTAAGCGACCTCGGAAAGGCTCAGGACGTGACCCGCATGGAGTTCTGGTCGACGGAAGTCGTGCAGGCACGCGAGTTCTTCGGAGTGTTCCCCCTGCAGAGCGTCTATCACTTCTACCGCTCCCAGGAAGGGCTCACCTACATGGAGATCAATCTCACCCTCGATCTCGAGGCCATGCCGAAGTCGGATTCTGCGGCTCAGCCTTCCCGCTCCGCGAGAGAGCCCCCGCTGTCCCTCGGTGGACGGCTCATTTCGGAGAGCGATCCGCAGTTCCTGGTTACCTTCTCCTCGGACGACGGCTTCGCAAGCCTGTCGCTTCGAGACGCGGACGAGGTCCGCTGGATCTATCAGAGCGGCGTCGGGGTACCGCCCGGCACCTACATTCTCCTGATCGCTATTCTGGAGGAGAAGACGGGTCGCGCCGGTTCCTGGAAAGAGATCGTCGAAGTACCCGATCTGTCAGAGCAGGGACTTCTGCTCAGTGATCTGGTCCTGGCGCGTGACATCCAGACCCGCCCCGAGCCAAGCCGCACCCCCTTTAAGGAGCCGTTCGTTCACGGACAGTTGAAGGTAATTCCACAGATCGACTCCACCTACAGGAGCAACCACAACCTGGCCTTCTACTATCAGGTTTATGGAGCCGAGCGAGATCCCAACACCCGGCAGCCGAGCCTGGATCTGGAGTACCGCTTCGAGCGGATTGGGAAAGAGGATCTGCCGCCCGTAGGCGCGTCTGTCCGCCTTGAGGAGCAGCACGACCTCAGCCAGGCCTACTCATTTCCGCTTGACGAGTGGCCGGAAGGTTCCTACCTCCTGACCGTGGAGGCGACCGACAGGATTGGGGGCGGCACCGCACGGCGCCAGGCGGAGTTCACGGTCAGGCACTGAAGGGATTTCCAGGCAGGCGGTCGGACACACCGCGCGGGTCGGCAGGGCGTTTTCGGTTAACTTGTGAATGACAGCAGCCGGCGGCGTGTGTCCAGGTGTGCCCGCACGCCGAGGGGCAGGGTTCTGGCTCGCAGGCAATGCCCCGCCGCAACACCGCGCACCACAGGCACGCCGAGCGGCAAGAATAGATCCTCCAGGATCTGTCGTTCATTGAGCGAGGGTCCCTTCGCCTTGCAGTTCACGCAGCGTCCCACCACCACTCCCTTGATTTCCCTCAACATTCCCGAGAGACGGATCTGCTGCAGCAAACGATCGATGCGGAACGGTTCTTCGTTCACTTCCTCCCAGAAAAGAATTCGTCCCCGGAGATCCGGTTGGTACCGGCTCCCTACCAGGCTGGCAAGAAGGCTCAGGCATCCTCCCGTGAGTTCGCCTCGTGCAACACCGTGCCGAATCACGCCAGAAGCCGGAAACTTGAGGTCCAGTCGATCGAAGCGTCCCGTGAGACCCGCCCAAAAAGAGGGTGCGTGATAGCGCCCGGGCTCACCCAGAGTCGATAGAGTGGGAGCGTGAAGCGTCGGTAGACCGCTCATGACACGGGCCGCGGCAAACAGAGCGGTCAGGTCGCTGAAGCCAACGAGCAGTTTTGGATGCCGTCGCAGAGCGGCCCAGTCAATCTGATCCAGGATGCGCAGGGCACCATAGCCTCCCCGAGCAAAAATGATCCCATCCACCTTTGGATCCCGAAGCATGCGGTTCAGATCACGCGCGCGCAGACGATCCGAGCCGGCCAGGTAACCACGCCGCGCCAGAACGTGGCGCCCAAACTGCAAACGGTATCCCCGCTCCCGGAGTACACAGCTGCCGGCCGCAAGGCGTGCGCGGCGCGCCGGACCTGAAAGTGCAACCACGCCCAGCAACGCGCCGGGCCGCAATCGCGGGAATGCTCGCGCTCTCATCCGATCTCCTTGCCGGTTCTGGAGAGACCGTGCAGTCTTCGTTTCCCGCCACCCTCAAGACGTGCGTGTTTCTTCATTTTGAGGAATTCCGTGCGAATCCCCCGCCGCGCCACCTTTCCGCAGAACAGATCCAACGCGGTCAGAGCGAGCACCTGGGCACCCGCCAGGGTGGCCCGTCGCCCGTTCGGTGCCTGCGTTGCCCGCGCAAACTGGCGCGTATGAGCGGGCACCGATCCAGCGCCAAGATCGACATAGAGGTGCACCGATGGCGCGCGCTGGCTTACGTTTCCCATATCGATAGAGCCCATCGAGGCGCGGGGCGCATCATTCGTACGCCGCCCGATCAAATCAAAGTTGTCCCGCGCCAGCAGAGCCAGGGCATGGTTCGTGCGCATCTCCATGTACGGTGCGTCTGTGGGGCGCAGCGAGAACCGCGTTCCAGAGGCGCGGGAAACGGACTCCACGAGCCGCACCACGCGCCGGTGCGCGGCACGCCTCTGGGCATGGTTCGGCGCACGGACGCTGAAATGTCCGACCGCACGAGCCGGAACCAGGTTCGCCCGTTCCCCTCCTTCGAGGATCACTCCGACAACTTTCACGCCCTGGCCAAGCGACTTCTTGGCCAGGCTCAGCCCCACGTAGAGTTGAACCAGCGCAGCGAGGGCGTTGACACCCTTCTCCGGGCAGACCACGGCGTGGGCGGCGCGGCCCGTGAAGACCACTTCAAACGAGCCACACGCCAGCGATTCCGTGAACACCCGGTTCTCATGTCCCCCGTGCACGATGAGAGCGCCGTCCAGACCGTCGAACACTCCAGCATCCGACAGCACGGCCTTGCCGCCGAACGTTTCCTCGGCAGGCGTCCCGAACAGCGTCAGGGTGCCGCGCCAGCTCCGGTTGACATCCGCGAGGGCCAGTCCGGCCGCCAGCCCGCTGGCGGCGATCAGGTTGTGGCCGCACCCATGGCCGATCCCCGGCAGGGCCTCATACTCGAGCCGGATTCCGACATTGGCTCCACGGCCCCTCGCCAAACGGGCTATGAAGGCCGTCTCGAGTCCTCCCACACCCTGCTCGACCTCAAATCCCGCTTCCTCCAGGATCCCGCAGAGCAGCGCGCAGGCATGCTGTTCCTGTCCGCTCAGCTCGGGCCTGAGGTAAAGCTCTCTAGAGACATCGAGCATGCGGTCTTTGAGGCGGTCCAGGCACCGCAGGAGCTGGCGCTTGCTTGAAGTGAGCGAACCTGCTGAGACGGACCGCGTGAACGTGCGGCTCCGTTTCGATGAGGGCATGCGCGAGAGTCTACCTGGAGAAAAGGCGCGGCCCGGGAAGGCTATCCCCGGGCCGCATCCGACCGGAGCGGGAAGTAAGCCGAATTTTGTGACCCCCGAAGGGGCGGTGGCCATTCCTCTTGCCTTACGGTTACCCGCAAGGTCTAGCGACCTACCCAGGAGCAACAGGGCGGGCGACCCCAAACGACTCCCCTATTTGGTCTTGCTCCGTGCGGGGTTTACCGTGCCGTTCCGGTCACCCGGAACGCGGTGCGCTCTTACCGCACCTTTTCACCCTTACCGACCAAGGCGGAGCCCTGCCCGGCGGTTTGTTTTCTGTGGCACTTTCCTTCTCGTCACCGAGACTGGGCGTTACCCAGCGCACTGCCCTGTGGAGTTCGGACTTTCCTCTCCGGGCACAGGGCCCGAAGCGGCCACCTATCCAGCTCCGGCTGGCCGGATCTTAGCACGCACCCCGGATACCAGCAACGCGGCAGTGCTAAAATCATCCCGGAGAGATGATGCGAGATCTCATCAAGAACGATTCGCTGTCGGCACTCGCCCGTGGCCCGCTCGCCGCAGTCAGCGTGGTCCTGGTCGAACCCCAGAACCCCATGAACATCGGCGGGGTCGCACGGGCCATGCGCAACTTTGGCCTGACGCACCTGCGCCTGGTCAAGCCGAGAACCTTTCCGAACCCGGAAGCGATCCGCATGGCGGTGGGTGGGAAGCGGGTTGTTGAGGCCGCCGAGGTGTTCCCCTCCCTGGATGAGGCACTGCGCGACCAGAGCCTGGCCCTCGCTTTCACCCGCCGGGAGGGCAAGGCCCGTCGGCCGTTCCTGACTCCTCCCGACGCCGCCCGGCGCGTTCTCGAAACCACGAGCACCGGAGGGAGCGTGTCGATGGTCTTTGGAAGAGAAGACCACGGCCTTTCCAACGCCAGCCTGCGCCGGTGCCAGGACATCGCTGTCATACCCAGCGATCCGGCCTGCGCCTCGCTAAACCTGGCGCACGCTGTAGGCCTCGTGGCCTATGAGCTCTTCTGCGAGGCTGCCCGACCCCACCTGGCGACACCTCTGGCACGGGCACCCATCGCAGAACTACAAGATTTACTCGATCACTGGCAACGTGGCCTTCTGGGGATTGGATTTCTCGATCCAAAGCACCCGGATCGTATGATGCGTTACTTCGAGCGCCTGTTCGGGCGCATACAACTCACCCGCCGCGACGTGCGAATCCTGCGGGGCCTGGCACACCAGATGGAATGGGCCGCCGGGCAAATCGAGCGAGCACCCGCAACCCGCAAAAACAGAAAACAGGCCAGCCTGCCAGCGGGAGAGGGTGTGGTCTAGGTGCCACTCGATACCTTCTGGACTTGGCCAGGACATCGACCCGCGGCTGGGTCACCTGCTTAGTGAAATTCACTTCCCTTGGGAGGATTGTGTGGTTGGATCAGGCTGTCGTGGGCGCCCAGGGGGATTTTGAATTTACTTTTGAATGCGGAATAGCGCAGACATACATCATGGAATTGTCGCCTCAGAGGGTGAGATTCCGGCAGTGTGTGCAAATCCTTCCGATCCGCTAGCTGTGTAAGTTCGTGCCAGAGCTTCCGGTACTCCAGCTGGATCCAGCGAGAGAAACTGTCGTCATCGTACATAACGTACCGGCAATAGTGAAGCGCTCAAAAAACCACGGCAACAAGTTCAAAACTCGGTTGAGAACAGCACGGCATGGCAATATCTCTGAATTACCGTCGGGGTGGGGCGCGGAGGCGCACCGGTTTTTGAAGACAGGCATTGTTTCTAAGCGTGACCGCTACCCTAAGCACGACTGCTCCCCCTAGCCGTGGAGTTCACTGTAAATCTTGCTTGAGAATAACTCTTAATAATCCTTAGTTGATTAGGGAGTCAATACCCGAATGGGTAAATCCACCACAGCCGTCCCCAGACACAACATGAGTGGAAGTCACCATAGCGCTCTGTGCGATGGACGTCTGTGAAAGGCTAGCCTATGGCCTACCTTTTTCTCCTGACAGCCACCTCCATGGTGTTGCGCAATAGTATTAGCGTGGCATTCTTGCGAGTCAGCTGTTAGGCCATCTGCAAAAGACGGTAAGCGACGTTGCTATTGCATCGTAGAGAGCCACAGATCGGGCTGCGGGGAGAAGCGATGACGGAGGTTAGCCCCTTCTGCCGCGATAACGGCAGAATCTTCCTGGATCAGTAGGGTCCGTCACTAGAGAGGCATAAAGTTCACCGGGCGCTGCCCAAGGCTTTGGATGCAGCGGGCAGTTCTGGTATATCATGCCGGAGTTTCCGGCATTGGGTTGCCGCTCTGGTGGTGAGAGCGGGGATTCATTCGAAGACAATTGGCAAGATGCTCGGCGACAGCACAATCTCGGTTATTGACCGGTAGTTTCACACGATCGACGATCGGCACTCCGATGCCGTCGCGAGGATGCCAGATATCAATCAGAAAATAACAGCCTGATCGATAAGATACGATAAACAAAAGTTATTTTTTAAGGGCTGTAGTATAGTAACGTTCCCCGTTCAGGAGCACTCCCGCGTTTCATGGCCGAAGAAGTCACCCTCGAGCGCAGTCTCCCGAACAGCCTCGATGCCGAGCGCTCGGTGCTGGGGGCCGTGCTTCTGGAGAACACGGCTCTTCATCAAGCTCAGCAGATCCTTCGCGAAGACGATTTCTACCGCGACGACCATCGCCGTATCTACCGGACCATGGGCGAGTTGTCCGAACGCTCGACCGCCATCGATCTACTCACCGTCAAGGAAGAGCTGGAGCGACGCGGCGAGTTGGATGCGGTCGGAGGCTCGAGCTATCTCGCCTCACTCGTGGATGGTGTGCCCAAGTGGGCGAACATCGAGCACTACGCGCGTATCGTCAAAGAGAAGGCAACGCTGCGCAACCTCATCTCCTCCGCTCACCAGATCATTTCCAGTGCTCTCGAAGCCGAAGAAGACGCCGACGACATCCTGGATTCCGCCGAACGCTCCATCATGCGGATCGCCGAGCACCGGCTGCGGGCCGGGTTCGTACCTCTGAGAACGGTGGCCGACCAGAGCCTGCGTGTCATCGAGAAACTCTCCGAACAGCATGAGCTGATCACCGGCCTGGCGACCGGCCTAGCGCGCTTCGACGAGCTCACCTCGGGCCTGCAGCGAGGGGATCTCGTAGTCCTGGCGGGCCGGCCATCCATGGGCAAAACAGCGCTGGCTCTCAACATCGCTCAGCACGCGGCCGTCAAGAACAAGCTGAAGATCGGCATCTTCAGCCTGGAGATGACCAAGGAGCAATTGTTTCTTCGATTGCTATGTTCCCAAGCCCGCGTGGACTCTCACCGCCTGCGTACGGGGACCCTCACGAAGACGGACTGGACCAAAATGACGCTGGGGTTCGGCCAGCTTGCCGACGCGGAGATTTACATTGATGACTCCCCTGGCATCAGCATTCTCGAGATGCGCGCCAAGGCCCGGCGCCTGAAGCTCGAGCGGGGGCTCGATCTCCTCATCGTGGACTATCTGCAACTCGTCCGGGGCCGTAGCCGCTACGAGAACCGCACCCAGGAGATCTCGGAGATCTCCCGCTCGCTCAAAGGGCTGGCCAAGGAGCTCAATCTTCCCCTCATCGCCATCTCGCAGCTATCGCGAGCCCCCGAAACCCGTGGCGGTGATCGCCGCCCTCAGCTCTCCGACCTGCGCGAGTCGGGAGCCATCGAGCAGGATGCCGATGTGGTCGCTTTTGTCTATCGTGAGGAGGTGTATCGACCTAGCGAGGAAAACCGGGGACGCGCCACCCTGATCATCGGCAAACAGCGTAACGGCCCCATTGGCGACGTGGATCTCGTCTTCCTCAAGGAGTACACACGCTTCGAGAACCCTGAGTGGCGTGCTGATGGCTGACACTCCCTCCTTTACCCAGGCTACGTGGGCCGTCGTCGATCTGGACGCTCTTGCCTGGAACGTGCGCGTGCTGCAGCGCCAGGTCGGCTCCGAGTGTCGCCTGATGCCGGTCGTCAAGGCGGATGCCTACGGGCATGGAGCGGTAGCCGTGGCACGCTGCCTGCAGAAAGAAGGAGTCGACTGGCTCTGCGTGGCGCGGTCCCAGGAAGGCATCGAGCTGAGACAGGCGGGGTTGGAGCCATCGATTCTGGTTCTTGGACCGCTGGCGCGTGAGGCCTTGGAGATCTGTGCCAGCCATAATCTCATTCCCACTCTGTTCGATACCGCAGGGCTCGAGGAGCTCGAGAACCTGGGCAAAAAACGCCGCCAGAAGCTCGAGTTCCATCTGAAGATCGACACAGGCATGGGGCGGTTGGGCCTGCAGCTCGATTCCTTATCCGAGTGGCTCGGACAACTGGCGCGCTGCAAACACGTTCGTCTTACAGGACTCTACTCGCATCTGGCATCCATTGAGTCGATTCGCGGTGACGACGCCCGCCGGCAGGTCGAGCGGTTCCACGAGGCTGCAGCTCAGGTGGAGGCCGCCCGCCACGCCCCGAAGCTCAAGCATATGGCTGCATCGAGCGCCATCCTCGATCTTCCGGAAGCCTGGCTGCAGGGTGTGCGCTCCGGCCTCGTCCTCTACGGAGTGTACCCGAGCCATCGTGCTAGCCGCCTGGGTCTGCGCTCCGTCATGGCCGTCCACACCCGGGTGGCCGTGGTGCGTGAAATTCCCGCCGGCAACCCTCTCGGATACGAGGGAACGTTCGTCACGCAGCGTCACTCACGCATCGCGGTGCTGCCGATCGGTTACGGGGACGGCCTGCCCCAGGCATACTCGAACCGCGGCTGCGTCTCACTGGGCGGACACCGGGTCCCTATCGTCGGGCAGGTCAGCATGGATCTCACCCTGGTGGACGTGACCGATGTTCCCGCGGTTCAGAGGGGTGATGAGGTGATCATCTTCGGCGAAGAAGGCCGGGGGCGCGCTCTGGAAGAGTTCGCCCATGACGCCGGCATCAGCCCTTACGAGATCCTCTGCCGGGTCGGAGTCCGCGTACCGCGAGTGTACCGCCAGAGCGGCAACGTAATAGCCAGCCGGCAGCAGGCGGCATCCGGTGCGGCTACAACTGCGACGCCCGCTGCTGTACCACCCGCCCGATCATGATTTTCCAGCTCTCCCGTCCCGGGATCCTCCCATGAAAAAGCGCGACAGCCAGATCTTCAGCTGCGATGCGTGCGGCTATCGCTCCCCGAAATGGCTGGGCCGCTGCCCCTCTTGCACCACCTGGGACTCGATGTCGGGGCATGCCGAATACCCGAAACCTTCCCACGGCCGCCTCAAATCGATCGCCGCCTCCGCTCAGGCGGAGCCCTACGATCAGCTGACTCTGGAGAGTTCTCGCCGCATTCCTTCCGGGATCACCGAGTTCGATCGTGCTCTGGGGGGAGGTTTTGTGCCCGGCATGGTCGTCCTCCTCGGAGGCGAGCCTGGGGTCGGAAAGTCGACGCTCGCGCTGCAGTGCGCCTCGGTCCTTGGGAGCGAGGACGGCCCGGCCCTTTATGTGACCGCTGAAGAGTCAAAGGCACAGCTGCGCCTGCGCGGTGAGCGGCTGTCCCTGAAGCCTGACGGCCTGCTCGTCCTCGCCGAGAACAACTTGCTGGCGATTGAAGAGGAAATCGAGCGGCTGTCACCGGCCTTTGCAATCGTGGACTCGATTCAGGCGGTGGCCTCTCCCGAGCTGCCGGCTTCAGCGGGCAGCATCGTGCAGGTCCGCGAGTGCGCTCTGCGCTTGCTGACGCTCGCCAAAGCGCGCGGCCTGCCCATGCTGCTGGTGGGCCACATCACCAAGGAGGGATCCCTAGCGGGGCCCAAGCACCTGGAGCACATGGTGGATACGGTGCTGACGTTCGAAGGGGACTCCGATCACGCGCACAGGATGCTGCGCTGCACAAAGAACCGCTTCGGGCCCATCGATGAGGTGGGAATCTTCACCATGGCGCAGGCAGGCCTCGAATGCCTGGTGAACCCCAGCCAATGGTTCCTTAGAGACCGCCAGGCCGGCTCCCCGGGCTCCGCGGTGACCGTCCACCGAGAGGGTAGCCGGACTTTTCTGGTCGAGGTCCAGGCGCTCGCCGGCCGGCCGGCCCATGGCTCTCCCCAGCGCACGGCGGTCGGGATCGACTCAACCCGGCTGTCGCTCATCGCCGCCGTGCTGGAAAGACATATCGGACTGCCCCTCACGTCCCTCGATCTGTTCGCCAACGCCGCCGGCGGTGTGCGCCTGCAGGACCCGGGAGCCGATCTGGCTCTCGCCGCCGCACTCGCCTCCGCCGTCACGCAACAGAGCCTCGATCCGGATACCGTATTTCTGGGAGAGATTGGACTGGCGGGAGAAGTCCGCTCGGTGCCGCGCGTCGGGGAACGGGTACGAGAGACGGCGCGTTGTGGCTTTTCCTGCGTGGTGCTGCCCGAACGGGATTCGGAAAGCGCCCGGGAGGCAGGACTTGAGGTGATAGCCGTGCGCTCGGTGGCCCAGGCCCTCGAGACCCTCTTCGACCTGCGCTCTTTAAGCGATCTACCTGCGGCGGGCCAGGCTCCGGTCATCCAGCCGAGGGCAACCCGTCGGTTCAACCTGAAGGGAGGACCCATAACCCATGCGTGACTGGACACGCCCCTATCCTCCCCGCCTAGCGCTGCTGATCTGCGCACTGCTGGCCGGACTGATCTTCTCGACCTGGCCCGTACAGGCCGGAGACTGGCTGGTGTTACCGTTTGCCAACCAGAGCGACGAGCCGGCACTGGATTGGCTCGGCGAGGGGTTCGCCATCAGCCTCGAGGAACACCTCAGGTCTGGCGGCCAAGCAGCTGTCCCTTATGACGAAACAAGAGAGCTTCTCTCCAAGTGGAACGTTCCCCGCGGCCAGGCCGTGACCCTTGCGACGGCGCTCAAGGCCGCCGAGATTACTGGAGTCTCACGTGTGGTGACGGGATCGTTCACGGTCGCGGCAGGCAAGCTCAGCGTCGACACCATGGTTCTCGATCCGCTCGGGCCGGAGGTGCTGGGTGAGGTTCATGAAGACATCCCGCTCGGCAACCTTTTCGACCTGCATGCAGGCCTGGCGCGCGCGGTTTGGCGGGCCGGCCGCAAGAAGATGCCCTCGTTCCGCCCCTTCGACCAGACAGTCGAGGCGCTGCCGATTACCGCTTATGAGCGGTATATTCGGGCCCGACTCGAGGCAGACCCCGGGAAACGCCTGAAAGACCTGCGGAAAGCGGCAGCCTCTTTTCCAACCTATGCCCTGTTGCAGTACCGGTTGGCCGAGGCCCTCGACGAAGCTGGCAAGCAGGACGAGGCCCTGAACACCCTCGCGCGCCTGCACCCTGCCCGTTTCCTTCTGACTCCCGATGCTTACCTGCTGGAGGGGGAGCTGCGCTTCAGGGACGAAGATCCGGTGGCGGCGGAACAGGCTGTTCTTGCCGCACTGGAGATACAGGACTCCGCGCATGGACGCCTCCTGCACGCCGAGATTCTTCTCAAGCGCGGTCTGGAGGATCAGGCCCGGAGCGAACTCGAGCGATCCCGGAAACTTGGTCTCGCCGACGAGGAGTATGAAGCGCTTTCCATAAGAATGGACGCCCCAGACGATGAGCGGTAGCCCTGAGGGGCACGCTGCCGGGAGAGTTCAGTAGGTCGGAGTGTCTTCGTCGCCAGGATCGAGAGGGATTCTTCGCACCTCTTTCCCCGCAGCGCGTAACGGTGCCACCGCTTCCTCGGGCCCCACGATGAGCGTCACCAGGCTCTCAGGTTGTATGAATGTGCGGGCAACGCGACGCACCGACTCGCCGTCGACCTTCAACACCTGTGCCAGATACGTGTCGAGGTAGTTGTCAGGGTAACCGAGCGCCAGGCGGTAGAGCCGGCGTTCCACAATCGCGGCGGGCGACGAGAACTCGAACACAAAGGAGTACTCCACACGATCTCGAGCGACCTGCAATTCCCCGTCGCCGGGCGGCAGCCTGCGAACGTCCTGGACAACGGACTGCACCGCTTCCAACGCCTCGGATACACGCCCGGGCCGTGTCTGCAGATTGACTCTGAAGAGCCCCCGGTCGAGACCCTCTCCAACCCGTCCCGAAACCGAGTAAGCGATTCCCCTCGCGGTACGGACCTCTTTCACCAACCGGGAGGCAAAACCGCCACTCCCCACGATCAGGTTCATCACCTTCAGAACGTAGTGATCGGGTCCCAGACGCGGAGCCCCCAGATGACCCAGGCTGATCTGAGCCTGCGCCAGATCGCGTTCGATCCAGTAGAGACCAGCGCCGGCACCCCGAGATACCTCCGGTTTGCGTGTTGCGGTCGAGCGCGCATTCCAGCTCTCGAAAAGCCGCCGGATGCTGCGCCGTGCCGCGCGCTCTTTCACGTCTCCAGCAATTCCCAGCCACGCCCGCGCGGGGACGTAAGCCGTGGCATGGAACCGACGGCAAGCGTCCTGCCCGATCTGATCGAGTGAGCGCTCGGTGGGGCGGCGCGCCCATCGGCTCTTCTCTCCGTAGACCAGATCGGCGAAACGCTCAGAGGCGATCGATCCTGGATCGTCCCAGCGGCGCCGGATCGACTCGCGCAGCTGATCCAGCGCCAGAACGAGCCGATTTTCACGGAAAGCCGGGTTGCGTATCAGGTCGGAGACCAGTGCCAGCACGCGCTCGAAATCCTGGCTCAGGGCCCAGAAGCGTACGACGGTGAGCTCTGCCCCCGTGGATACCTCGACGCTGGCCCCCATGAAGTCAATCTCTTCATCCACATCCTCGGCGGGGCGCGTCAGGCTCCCTCCGGTGCGCAGCAACTCTCCTACTACCTCGGCCAATCCGACCGCTTCCGGAGGATCGTCGATCGAGCCAGCCTCAAAGATGAGCACACCCTCGACCCGGGGCAGACTGGGATCCTCGAGAACTCCGTATCTCAGACCATTCGAGAGGCTGCGCAGGCGCAGTTTAGGCGGCCGGTAGGTCAGCGACTCAAAGTCCAGCTGGCTGGGGTGAGTCGGGCGGGTCCGCTCTGTGGGGGCGGCGATGCCGTTCACGGTCAGCGCCAGCGACCCGCAGAGGGTCAGCACACCGATGGCAGCAACGATAATCGGAACTCTCCTCACAGCGTCTCTCCTGGCGCCACTTCCTTTTCCACCTCCGGGGCCGGCGACAGGGGCACAATCTCCGCCGAGACCCGGCGAGAAGCCAGAAGGTAGCGAGCCGCGAGCTTCTGGATATCAGCGGGCGTCACCGCTAATGCCGCTTCCAGGGAGCGCAGCATCTGGCGCCAATCACCGTAGAGGCTCTGGTGATAGCTCAGCTGCAGCGCCAGACCCAGCAGGGAGTCCAGATCGTTAACGAAAGAAGCTCTCAGGGCATTCAGAGCCTTCGTTAACTCCTGCTTCCCAACCGGCTCCTTTGCCAGCTGCGCAAACTCCTCCAGGATTGCTTCCTCCACGTCCGCTGCCGAGTGGGGCCCCTGGGAGACGGCTCCGACAATGAACAGATTGGCAAACCGCTGGCCCGGCCCCTCGAACGTGAACACGTTTAGAGCGACCTGCCGCTCCAACACCAGACTGCGGTACAGCCGCGAGGAACGACCCCCTTCCAGCAGCTCATGAAGAACGTCGAACGCGGCGGCATCCGGGTGCGGCGCAGCCGGCTTGTCAAACCCCACCAGCAGGTATGGCTGCGAGTTGAACGGAACTTCCAGGCGCACCGGCCGCTCGGGCGGATCTCCGTCTGCATCGATCACCGTTTTCTTTCCCGGCACCGGACCCAGGACCCGCCAGCTGCCGAAGTAGCGCTCGATCAGGCGGATTGCCTCGGGAATCTTGAAATCCCCCACCAGCGCTGCCACCGCGTTTTCGGGCCGGTAGTGGCGCGCGCGAAACGCCTCGGCGTCCGCCGTGCGCAATCCTTCCAAGTCTCCCAGCCAGCCGACGGTAGGAATACCGTAGGGCGCCTCCCCATACGCTCCAATTAGAAACTCCTCGTACAGTTTCCCGAAGGGACGTGTCTCAACCCCGCGCAGCCGTTCTTCGATGACCACGTCGCGCTCGGAATAGAACTCGCGGAGTACACCGTCCCGAAGGCGCTCCGATTCCATCAGGCACCAGAACTCGAGCCGGTTGGCCGGCAGGCTGACAAAGTAGCTGGTGAGATCTTTGTTCGTGGTCGCATTCAGTCCCTTGGCGCCGTTGGCGGTGTAAAGCTGCGAGAACTCTTCCGGAACAAGAAGCTTTCGATGTGCTTCCTGCCGTTCGGTAACGCGCTGGCGTGCCTTCTCCAGCTTTTGCTCATCTACCGGCTCACGGCTTTCCCCGGCCAGGACCTGATCCACCGCCTCCTCGAGCTGCTTCAGCGCCGTGGCTTCCCGGTCTGGTTCCCGGGTGCCGATGTGCCGCGTTCCCTTGAAGGCCAGGTGCTCGAACAGGTGCGCCAGGCCGCTCTTACCCGGATCCTCGTCCACACCTCCGACGCGGAACCGGATCACGCCTCCAAAGATGGGCGCGTCGTGCCGTTCCAGGAGAATGAACGTCATGCCGTTGGCAAGGCGGTGTACCTTCACCTGCTGCTTCAAAGACTGGCCGAGTGCGGCCCATAGGGGCGCGTCCAGCGCGCCTTTCAACGGAGTGGCGACACAAACGACCAACAGCAGGGCCAGGGAGGCCCAGAGAACTCTCAAGATGGAAAAAACGGCGGTGGTTCTGGAAGATCTCACGAGCGAGGCATCCGGCTGCGGGAGGCGCTATGGTAGCACATGACCGCTGGTGCGGGTGCGTGACGGTGTGCTATAATTTTACTTTCAGAGAACATCGCTAAACCCCCGTGCCCACTTGGCGCCGCCGATGGCGCAGCCACATGGCAGAGACACTGATCACAGCCATATCCAGCACCGGCTCCGGGCGCGTGGTCACCATTGTCGACCACCTGATCAGCCGGATCGAGCGGGCTTGCGCCGAGAACCGCCCGACGCAAGCGATCCGAGATCTGATGCGGTTGCTGCGCCGGGGGCGGCGCAACTCGGCGGCGAGGCGTTACGCGCTTTGCCAGCTTGCGGATCTATACCTTGCCACGGATGACCTGCCCCGGGCCCTGATAACCATTCGCTGGGGACTCCGCCTCTTCCCCGGCCATGACTATCTGCACTACCTGCACGGTTACGCTCAGTCGCAGCGGGGACGCTGGCGGACCGCCAATCGCGCTCTGCGCAGGGCCTGCCTGCTCAATCCCCGAAGCGCCGAATACCACCGGGCCCTGGGCTGGTGCCTGCACCAGCAAGGATGGGATCTGCTGGGTGAGAAGTTCCTCCGACGGGCCATCTCGCTCTCCCCTACGCACGCCTGGGCACAGGCTGATCTGGCGCTGTGCCTGCTGCGACTTAGCCGACCCGGTGAGGCACTCAAGCATGCGCGCGCCGCCGTCTGCCTGCGCCCCTCCGATCCTAAGATCGCCGAAGTTCTGCAGGCCGCCCACAGGCTCGCGGGCAGGCACACCTTCGATTAAACGGGTTTTTCCTTGCCGAGGCCCGAGATACCCCACAGCCCCGGGCAACCTCACCGCCGACACTACGGATCACGGGTTCTGGTCGGTCTTTTCATTTTTGGGATCGTGGGCTCCCTGCGCATTCACGAAACGATAGCTCAGAACGAGCCATTCCTATTGCTGGATGGCAGCCCGGATGCCGGTGCCCCGGCTGAATCGGCCGAAGAGGTGGCTGTCCGGGTCATCACCGTGAACATTCAGGTGCTGATGGCGCGCAAGGCCTATGACACGGCGGTCAGCGAGCTGGAGCGTCTGCTTCGGAGGGCCCCCGACCAGTTCCCGGTACAGCTACTGGCCACAGAAATCTATTTTTATCTGGGACAGGACCTGCGGGTAAAGGAGCACGCTGCCCATGCCAGCGAGCTCGATCCCAGTTCGATTGAACCCTATCGCTGGCTGGCCAGGCTGGCGCGCTGGCGTGGAGATCTGGAAGAGGCACGAAAGCATCTCAAGAGCGCCCTCGAGCTCGAACCTGATCGGACCGGCCTGCGTACGGAGCTCGCCACTCTCCACGCTGCGGAAGGACACTACATGCGCGCCCAGCGCAATTACCGCCGCGCGGTCAGAGGTGAGCCGGACGATGCGAGAGCGGCGATGGAAGCGGCGCTTCGGCTGCGCAATCCGAAGCGCAGGGACGATGCTCTGCGCCGTCTCTCGGAGCGTTTTCCCGATGACTCCCGGATCCAGAGCTGGGCTGCTCTATGCCGGGAGATAGAAGGACGAAAATTCTGGCAAGCACAGCCACACTTGAGCCCGGTATCCGTGCCAATGCGTATAGACGCCCAGCATTTCGCTACCGTGGGGGCGCAGATCGGGGATCAGATAAACGTGCGCCTTCTCCTGGACACGGGCACCAGCGGGCTCAAGCTCACAGAGGAGGTGGCGCGGAGGGCGGGCGTGCAGACTTTCGGCCCGCTCAGCATCAGCGGCCTGGGTTCCGAGCGCGCTCCCAGAGCCCGGCTGGGGCTTCTGAAACAGATGAAGCTGGGTCCGCTGACACTCCATGACGTGCCGGTGACCGTCCTCGAGTCACTTCCAAAAGGAGACGGCTTGTTTAACCCGAGGTCCATCGGCACCGAAGCCGTGCGCTTCGATGTGTCGAGACGCAAGCTTTTGCTTGGCAGCCGGGTGGATCTGCTGCCCGAGGGATCCGAACCGCGCCGATTCTTCGAGATCGAGGAGCACCTTCTCGTTCACCTGTATCTGAATGGCCGGTCCAGGCACGCAATGCTCGACTCCGGCAGTGGCGCCACCATCCTGGATGTATCGCTGGTGCGCGAGATTCCACAGCGGCGCCCCATGCTTTTCGAGGGAATGACCTTTTCGTTGTCGGGAGTTGTCGGAGAGGTGAAGGAGGCGAAGCCCATTCACGTCTCGCGCCTGAACCTTGGTGATCTTGTAGTGCAGAACTCGATCCTGTTCGAAGCCGATCTGTCGCTCTTCGGGGCCTACCTGGGCACGGATGTGGAGCTGCTGCTGGGGGCCGATTATCTATCCCGGTACGACACCACGCTCGATTACCGGGCGATGGAGATGACTTTGGAGCCGGTCCAGAAGAAGCGCCGGCGGCGCATCAGGTCAGATCCGTGAGGGTATCCTTGAGCTTCGCCAGGACTTCGTCGCAACGCTCGCGGCTGAAGTCAAGTGCCGGCTCGATGCGAAGGGTCTTGGCGTTGATCAGCGTGCCCGATACCAGGACCCCGCGCTTGAACAGCCCGGCCGCCACCGCGTAGCCGAACTCCGAGTCCACGAATTCCAGGCCGATCAGGAGTCCCTTGCCCCGCACCTCGAGCCACACATCCGGGAAGAGCTGGCGCAGTTTCTCAAACTCCGCCAGCAGGTAGGCGCCGGTCTCGGCCGCCTTGGCGGGAAGATCCTCCTCAAGGACAACGTTGATCGCCGCTATCCCCGCCGCGCAGGCCAAAGGATTCCCCCCGAACGTCGTCGAGTGGATCGACGGATTCTTTTCAAGCACCTTCCAGATCTCGGGCGTCGAGATGAATGCCGACAGCGGCATCACGCCACCGCCAATCGCCTTACCGACGCACAAGATATCGGGAGCCACATCCCAGTGGTCAACCCCCCACAGCGCCCCCGTCCGTCCGAGGCCTGTCTGCACCTCGTCGGCGATCAGAAGCACCTCGTAGTGAGAGCAAATCTCTCTCAGGCGGGGCCAGTAGTCGTCCGGCGGCACTACCGCGCCGGCCTCGCCCTGCACCGGCTCGGCCATGACCGCGGCCACATCGAATCCCACCTGTTGTGCCTTCTTCAACTCGTTTTCCACCGCACCCGCGTCACCAAACGGCACGAAATACACGTCCTGAAGCAGCGGCTCGAACGGCACTCGGTACTCGGCCTTGCCCATTAACGACAGCGATCCGTAGGACTTGCCGTGGAAGCCCCCCAGGCAGGAGATGAAGCCGCTGCGTCCGGTGTAAAGGCGTGCCAGCTTCATGGCGCCTTCGACCGCATCCGTGCCATTGTTGATGAAGAAGCACTTCTGGAGATCTCCGGGAGTGATCTCGCCTAGCAGCTGGGCCAGCGCACCGCGCAGCGGATCGAGAAGCTCCTGGGAGGACATTGGCATGCGCTCGAGCTGTGCTCTGACAGCGCTGATGATTTTCGGATGGCGGATGCCGCAGGAGTAAATACCGAAGCCGCCCAGGCAATCGAGGTAGCGACGGCCGAGGATGTCCTCAATAACATCCCCCCGTCCGGCCCACTCGACGGCCGCATAGCCGTCCGACTCGGTGACCGATTTGCGGTAGTCGACGAATCCCCGATTGAAGTAATCATCGAAGTTGTCGACGGTGTCCTGGACAACCCGCCGCTTCTGGTATTCGTTGAGCGTGGGAGACGACAGCAGATCAAGCCAGCGCTGGGATTCTCGAATGACTTCCTCCCGGCTCATGCGCTGCTGAGCGGGATCTGGGCGGGGTTGTGAGAGTTGCATGGCGACCTCGGATTCCTGAAATTTGGTGAATGCGGCGCCCGGGCGGGTTCCCGGCCAGTTTTACCGGATTGGCCGCAGGTCCGAAGCGGGCTGGCCGCGCTTCGGACAGTACCTTGTCGTCAGGAAACCTAAGAGTCGCGCAGAAGATGGAGTCCCAGCTGCTGCTGGGACTCAAAAGCGGAGAGACCGGATAAGTCGGCTATCATACGTGGGTCTGGAGGTCGGGTCCGAGCCTCTGAAAGCGCTCTGTCCGCTCCCCCGTATCACTAAAGATACTACTGCCGGAGCGGAAAGCCAGTCAAGCTCCTGGCCGCCGTGGAAAATAAACAGCGGCGTTTAAAACGTGTAACCTACTGAAGTTAAAAGCTTTACTTCTTATTTGATTGGCCCCTCAGCCTCCCGTGAGCACCCTTTGATCCACCCCGGACCAGCCACGCCTTCGGGCATCAGCCTGAAAGCCCTTCGTTCACCATCTTTAGAAAATCCTGGAACAGATACCGGGAGTCATGGGGGCCCGGTGAAGCTTCCGGATGGTACTGAACGGCGAGGGTGGGGTGGGTCCGGTGCCGGAACCCCTCCAGGGTGTCGTCGTTCAGGTTGATGTGCGTTACCTCCACATCGGAGGGCAGCTTCTCCGCATCCACCGCATAGCCGTGGTTCTGGGAGGTTACCTCCACCTTCCCGCTGCGGAGATCCTTCACCGGCTGGTTGGCGCCGTGATGGCCAAACTTGAGCTTGAAGGTCCGGGCTCCAAGCGCGCGGCCGAGAATCTGGTGCCCCAGACAGATTCCGAGCACGGGCACGCGCCCGAGCAGTGCCCGCACCTCCCGGATCGGGGTCTCGAGGACCTCCGGATCGCCCGGCCCGTTCGAAAGCAGCACCCCCCGGGGCCGCTGCTCGAGCACCTGAGCCGCCGGAGTCGTGGCGGGCACGACTCTCACCCGTGCACCTGCCTCCACGAGCAACCGGAAGATGTTCCACTTGGCGCCGAAATCGTAAACCACGACGAGTGGAGCATCCTTTCGGCTCTTACCGTCACTCCACCAGAACGGCCGCCCGCAGGTGACGCGCCCGACCCAGTCGACATCCTGAAGGCGCGGCGCTCCCTTTGCCTTTCTCGTGAGAGAGTCCGCATCGAGATCGGTCGTCGAGAGCACGCCTCGCATCGCGCCCAGCGAGCGAATGTGCCGTGTGAGGGCGCGCGTATCCACGTCTGAAATGCCGATGACACCATGCTGCTTGAGATATTCCTCGAGCCCGCCGGTCGCGCGGGCATGGGAGGGTTGAGCGCTGAAATTGCGCACCACGAATCCTTCGACCTTCGGGCTCCGCGACTCGAGCGCCTCATCACTGACACCATAGTTCCCGATCTCCGGGTAGGTCATGACCACGATCTGGCCGCTGTAGGAGGGATCAGTGAGCACCTCCTGGTAACCGGTCATGGCGGTGTTGAACACCACCTCCCCGGACCGTTCGCCCTCTGCGCCGAAAGCATGGCCGCGGAAGAGCCGGCCATCCTCAAGCGCCAGACACGCAGGTTTCACCGAGCCTCCTCACACGGCCGTATGTGTCCCTTCTCATCTTCCTCGAGCCGTGCCATGGGTCTCTCATCGTGCGCGAATATCCACCACCATCCTTCACGGGCGGCAACCGGAAGGAGACGCTGCTTTGTCTCGAGCGTAGTCAGCGGGTCCAGATCGTAAGCCGCAATATAAGGGTATCTCAGGTGGGCCGTGGTCGGCACAAGATCGGACGCAAAGAACACCGTCGCTCCGGCCGCTTCGACCCAGACACCCATCATGTGAGGCGTGTGCCCACCCAGCACCTCGAGCCTGACACCCGGAGCCACTCTTACCGGGCCATCGAGAAACCTGACGCGGCCTTCCGCCTCCAGGGGTCTTAGCGACTCCGGCCTGTAGGCTGCCCGCGTTCGCTCATTCGGCCGGCACGCGTTCTCCCATTCCCCACGCTGAACCCACACCTCAGCGTTCGGAAACGTCGGGTGCCAACGCCCGTCCTCCGCCAGCCAGGTCGCCCCCCCGGCGTGGTCGAAATGCAGGTGCGAGAGGATCAGCACATCCACATCGGCCGCTCCGACATCCAGCTCCGCCAGCCGCTCCTCGAGCCGCCCCACCTCCTCGCAGGCCAGGTGCTCACCGAAGCCGGGCGGCAGAGAGCGACCGAGCCCGGCCTCGACGAGGATCGTGCGATCAGCGGTCCTGACCAGAACGCAGTTAAGGCTCAGGCGGATTCGGTTGGCTGTGTCTGGAACCTTAGTGCGGCTCCACAGAGGACGGGGCACGATGCCGAACATGGCCCCGCCGTCCAGTCCGAAGCTTCCGTCCTGAATGATATGGAGTTCGATCTCGCCCAGCTTCACGGCGCCGACGCTCCGATCCTGTATCCCAGTACAGGAGCCATCGCCCTGAGCTGCGACATCAAGTTCGCGAACTGTTCGAGATCGAGCGACTGGGCGCCATCCGATCGGGCCCGATCCGGTTCCGGGTGCACCTCCACCATGAGACCGTGGGCCCCGACAGCCAGGGCAGCCCGGGCCAGGGGGATCACGCGGTCCCGCCGCCCGGTTCCATGGCTCGGATCGACCGCAATCGGCAGGTGGCTGAGGTGCTTTACCGCCGGAATGACGCTCAGGTCGAGGGTGTTTCTGGAGTGATCCGCGAAAGTGCGCACACCGCGTTCGCACAGCACCACTTCGTGGTTGCCTTCCGCCACGACATACTCGGCCGCCATCAGCCACTCCTCGAGCGTTGCCGAGATGCCGCGCTTGAGAAGCACCGGCTTGCGGGCCCGGCCAGCGCGGCGCAGCAAGGCGAAGTTCTGCATGTTGCGGGCACCAATCTGGATCATGTCCGCCGTCTCTTCGACGAGCGGAAACGACTCGACATCAAGGGCTTCAGTCACCACGGGTAGCCCACTGGCTTCGCGGGCCTGCTGCAGGATCCGCAACCCTTCCTCACCCAACCCCTGGAAAGAGTAGGGCGATGTACGGGGCTTGAACGCGCCTCCACGCAGGAGCTGAGCACCGGCCGCCCTAAGGCGGCAGGCGGTCTCGATCATCATTTCCCTGTCTTCAACGGCACAGGGACCGGCGATGACCGGGAAGCTCCCCTCGCCGAAAACCGCCTCTCCCACCTTCACAACCGAGCCCTCTAGCCTCACTTCCCTGCTCACGAGCTTGAACGGGCGGGTCACGGGGATGGCGGCTCGAACTCCAGCCAGGGCCTCAAAAACAGCGGGATCCAGGGGTTCCCTGTTTCCGGTGATGCCAATAGCCGTGCGTTCCGCCCCCGGGATCGGATGGGCCCGATACCCCAGCGACTCGATTTTCTCGACCACCGCCCGGACGAGCTCCGGGGGGGCCTGATGATCCATGACAATTAACATGATGGAAAACCCAGAGGTGGAAAAAACCCCCTCGACCCGCTCATCTTAAAGGAGGGCGCCATGCGCGCGCAAGGTGGCCGTCCGGCTCGTTGACAGTCCTTTGACCCTTCTGCTAGAGTTTGTCTTTGCTTATACTTATGATGATATGTTGCTTTTAGTGGGAGGTTGTTGCAGACGGCAACTCGACCTGCAGGCGCGTAGCTCAGGGGGAGAGCGCTACCTTGACACGGTAGAGGTCGGCGGTTCGAAACCGCCCGCGCCTACCACGAGCAGGACTGACGGGCAAAGGCGTGTTCACCGCTTGCCCACTTCAGGGTTCCAAAAACAGTGAGTTCGCACGGTTCCTCCCGGTCGGTCAGTGAGGCCGCCAGCAGTCACGTATGGGTACGCCTGCCGGACGGCTCTCGCCACCGCCTTCCTCACGGCAGCACGGCTCGTGACGCCTCCGCACTGGTTGTGAACGGTGCGGCTAGCTCGGTTCTGGCGGCGCGTGTCGATGGGCGGCTCGTTGATCTGGCCGTGCCGCTGCGCGGGGAATGCACCGTCGAGCCGCTGCTGGCACCCTGCCAGGAAGCTCTCGAGATCACGAGGCACACCACTGCGCACGTGCTCGCACAGGCGGTCAAAGAGCTCTACCCGGACGCCCAGGTAGGCATCGGCCCGGTGATCGATGAAGGGTTCTACTATGATTTCCGTCGGGAAACTCCGTTCACACCTGATGATCTGGAGCAGATCGAGTCCCGAATGCGGGAGATCGTCAAGCGCGATCTGCCCCTGCGTCGCATCGAGCAGTCACGCGAAGAGGCGACCCGATTGTTCCAGGATCGGAACGAGCCCCTCAAGGTGGAATTGATCGAGGACAAAGGCGGAGAGGTTGTGTCTTGCTACCAGCAGGGGCAGTTCATCGACTTCTGCCTGGGTCCGCATCTGCCATCCACCGGGCGGCTTGGCGCGTTCAAGCTCACCAGCATTGCGGGTGCGTACTGGCGGGGCGATGAATCGCAGCCGATGCTGCAGAGGATTTACGGCACCGCCTTCTTCACCCAGGAAGAGCTCGACCGCCACCTGCAGCTAGTTGAGGAAGCTAAAAAGCGCGACCACCGGCGCCTGGGTAAGGAACTCGATCTGTTCTCCATTCAAGAGGTTGCAGGCGGCGGTCTCATCTTCTGGCACCCTAAGGGAGCCACGGTGCGCCGCATCATCGACGAATTCTGGACAGCCGAACACCTGCGGCGCGGCTACCAGCTCGTCTCCATCCCCCATATGTCACGCAGCGAGCTATGGAAGAAATCGGGACACATGTCATTTTACCGGGAAAACATGTACCGCTTTCAGGGAGATGAAGGCGAGGAGTTTGTCCTCAAACCCATGAACTGTCCGGGCCACATTCTCATCTTCAAGAGCCACAAGCGCTCCTATCGCGAACTGCCTATTCGCTACGCCGAGATGGGCACGGTCTACCGCGCGGAGCGTTCCGGCGTGCTGCATGGCATGCTGCGCGTGCGCGGTTTCACCCAGGACGATGCGCACATTTTCTGTACGCGTGATCAGGCGGTAGACGAGGTGGCCGATGCCATCGAGCTGGCCCGTTACATGCTCGAGACATTCGGTTACGACCGCTACGAGGTGGATCTGAGCGTACGCGATCCGAACAACGCTGTGAAGTACGCCGGAGAACCGGCCGACTGGGACATGGCGGAAGAGGCGCTCGTGCAGGCACTGAAGAAGGTGAACCTGCCCTACCGTCGCATGGTCGGCGAGGCGGCGTTCTACGGTCCCAAGGTGGACATGCGCATGCTTGATGCGCTGGGCCGATCATGGCAGGGACCCACCATCCAGTTCGATTTCAACCTGCCGGCCCGCCTGGATGTACGCTACGTCAACCGGGACTCCAAAGAGGAACC
Source organism: Acidobacteriota bacterium (assembly GCA_027295505.1). Lineage (GTDB taxonomy): Bacteria > Acidobacteriota > Polarisedimenticolia > JAPUKU01 > JAPUKU01 > JAPUKU01. The sequence goes on along the minus strand of JAPUKU010000215.1, from coordinate 25,892 downwards.
GGTCATCATGGTGCACCGGGCTGTCCTCGGTTCGATGGAGCGCTTTGTTGGCGGACTGATTGAGCACTATGCCGGCGCGTTTCCCTTATGGCTGGCTCCTGTCCAGGCGAAGGTCCTGCCGATTACCGATCGCGCCGCAGGGAGGGCTCACGAGGTGCTTCGGGAGCTCGCCGCCGCCGGTCTGCGAGCAGAGGTTGATGACCGGAACGAGAAGGTTGGCTTTAAGATTCGCCAGGCCCAGCTAGAAAAGGTACCCTATATGCTCGTTCTGGGAGACCGGGAGGTGGCTTCCGGTGAGATTTCAGTGCGTTCGCGGAGCGCCGGTGATCTTGGGACGACCTCGCTCGCCAGCTTCATCGAACGCTGCCAGGAAAAGGTTCGCTCGCGGGATCACCAGGATTGAATCACACCCCCCCGGACCTGGGGGGTGAAACGCGGAGGTGAGTGTTATCGACAGAAGAGTTCGAGTAAACGAGCGTATTCGAGTTCGTGAGATCCGCGTCATTGGTAAAGAGGGTGAACAGCTCGGCATCATGCCACCCGCCAAGGCGCTCAGCTTGGCTCAACAGGAGAGTTTGGATCTGGTCGAAGTTTCACCGACATCCGTACCGCCCGTTTGTCGTATCATGGATTTTGGCAAGTTCCTTTACGAGAGTAACAAGCAAGCGCACGCGGCGAAGAAAAAGCAACGTCAGTTTCATGTCAAGGAAGTCAAGTTCCGGCCCGGCATCGATGAACATGACTATGGCTTCAAGAAGAATAACATTATGCGCTTCCTGCAGAATGGGGACAAGGTGAAAGCAATGGTCATCTTTCGCGGCCGCGAAAACGTCCATCCCGAACTGGGGCGTAAGCTGCTGGAGCGTCTCATTGGTGAGGTGAAGGAGCACGGCCAGGTCGAGACCGTGCCCCTGCGCGAAGGGAATACCATGGCTACCATCCTGGCTCCGCTGCCGAGGCGGATGCAGGAGAGAAGCACCGCGGCAAACGCCGAGCGCGGCAAGTAAGGCGCCAGAAACGAGGAGTGCGATGGCTCGATTGAAGCTGAAAACACACAAAGGCGCGGCCAAGCGGTTCCGCCGGACTGCGTCCGGTAAGATCCGGCGCGGCCATGCCTTCATGAGACACAATCTGACCCTGAAGTCGAGGAAGCGTAAGCGTCAGAATGATCTGGGCACCCTGGTCAGCCCCGCTGACACGGCCCGCGTGCGTAAGATGCTTCCCTACGGCTGATTGTTCGAAGCAGGAGGAAGGACCCGTGCCAAGAGTCAAACGAGGAACCAAGCGCCGCCAGAAGCGTTCGAAGATCCTGAAACTGGCTGAGGGATACTACGGTGCCAAGCGAAATTGCTACCGGGTGGCCCGCGAGGCCGTAGAGAAGGGATTACAGTACGCGTACCGGGACCGGCGCAACCGCAAACGTGAATTCAGACGTCTGTGGGTCGTGCGTATCAATGCAGCGGCCCGCGAGCACGATCTCTCCTACAGCCAGCTCATGAATGGTCTGAAGCAGGCCGGAGTCGCTGTCGACCGGAAAGTGCTGGCACAGCTAGCTGTCGAGGATCCGCCGTCTTTTTCGGAGCTGGCGAAGGTCGCCCAGCAGTCCCTCTCGGCTTAAGGCAACTTCTCCTTCAAGCCGCCGTAAGAGGGAGGAGTTGAGCGTGGAAACGGACGCCGAGCAAATCCGCAGTGAGTTCGAGAGCGAGCTGCTGCGAACCGCCAACTCCCAGGCGCTCAAAGATCTCCGGAATCGTTACCTCTCGCGCAAGAACGGCCGACTGTCGCTGGCCCTGCGAGGTCTCTCGAAGCTTCCAGCGGCCAAGCGCCCGCATGCGGGTCAGGCCTTGAATCAAGCACGCCAGCGCATCGAGACCCTGTTGGCCGAACGCCAGCAGGATCTTGAGACCCACGAGAGCAGCCAGCAGCAGTCCGGGGATCCCCTCGATCTCACTCTGCCCGGGCGCCGGCTGTTGATTGGCCAGGCCCATCCCCTGACCCAGGTGAGGCATCAGGTCGAGTCTGTCTTCCGCGAGCTCGGCTACCGCATCGAGACCGGCCCCGAGATCGAAACGGACTTCCATAACTTCGAAGCCCTCAACATGCCGGAGGGGCATCCAGCTCGTGACTTGCAGGACACCTTCTTCACCGAGGGCGGCTACCTGCTACGCACCCACACTTCGCCCGTGCAGGTTCGCACCATGATGAGCCGCAAACCGCCGATCCGGATGGTGGCCATCGGGCGCGTGTTCCGCAGGGACTCCGACATCAGCCACTCCCCCATGTTCCATCAGGTCGAGGGTCTGGCGGTTGACGAGCGCGTCACGTTTGCGGATCTCAAGGGGACAATCGCCGCCTTCTGCCAGAGAGTGTTCTCTCCCGATACGAAGATCCGCCTGCGCCCCTCGTATTTCCCCTTTGTGGAACCCGGTGCGGAGTTCGACATCTCATGCGCACTGTGCTCCGGCTCGGGTTGTCCCACATGCAAGCGCAGCGGCTGGATCGAGATGGGCGGGGCCGGAATGGTACACCCGGCCGTGTTCCGGGCCGTCGGTTACGATCCAGGGACTGTCAGCGGTTTTGCTTTCGGACTGGGCATTGACCGCATCGCCATGCTGAAGCTCGGCATCAACGATATTCGCCTGCTCTTCGAAAACGACCTTCGTTTTCTTCGCCAGTTCCCACAATGAAATTCTGTGTCGAATGGTTACAGGAGCTGAGCGGTCTCCAACAGCCGGCCGAGGAGCTTGCCCGCGCACTGACGCGCATAGGTCTAGCGGTGGACACCATCGAGGGCGAAGGTGAAGATGTCGTATTCGATGTCGAGGTTCCCAGCAACCGTGCGGACTGCCTCGGCTATCGCGGAGTGGCCCGCGAGCTCTGCGCTGCCCTGGGCGGACGCCTGCAAGCCCTCGACGTCGAGGTTCCCCCGAAGGCCGGTGATGGACCCCCTCCAGTAGTGATCGAAATCACCGATCCGAGCCTCTGCATGCGCTACAGCGCCCGCTGTTTGAAGGGCGTTCGCGCCGGAACCTCTCCAGATTGGATGGCCCGGCGTCTCGAGCGCAGCGGCGTGAGGCCTCTCAACACCATTGTTGACATCACGAACTACGTCATGCTCGAGACCGGGCAGCCATTGCACGCCTTTGACCAATCACACCTCCGTGACAACCGTCTTTCCGTACGAGAAGCCCGGAAGGGCGAAAAGCTCATCACCCTGGACGGCACGGAGCGCCACCTCGGCTCGGACCACCTGATCATCGCCGACGCCCGCCAACCTGTGGCCCTGGCGGGTCTCATGGGGGGGCTCGACAGCGAAATCAATAATGATACACAGGAAATTGTCATCGAGAGCGCACGCTTCGCCCCACTGGCGGTTCGGCGCACGGCGCGCGCGCTGGGCATGCGCACAGAAGGATCACAGCGCTTCGAGCGTGGCACCGACCCCGGAGGAACGCTGCAGGCTGCAGACCGTGCCGCCACGCTGATGGCCCGACTGGCCAGCGCTCAGGTTGACCCACGCGCCGTTGACCTCTACCCTGCTCCTGGTGAACTTCGCCGACTGAGCCTGAGACACGGCCGGGTCAAGGCCCTGCTCGGCATGGCGATCCCGCTGGACCAGATGCGCAGCATTCTGGAACGGCTGGAGTTTCGAGTGCTCTGCGCCGGACCCTCACATCTCGAGGTCGAGGTACCCTCTTTCCGGTCTGACGTGGAATGCGAGGAGGATCTCGTGGAGGAAGTCGCCCGGCATCACGGGTATGACCTCATCCCCTCGACCCTGCCCGAAGCTCGGGACAGCAGTGACAAGGTCCCGGAGACAACTCGCGGACAGGTACCCATTCTCCTGTCGAGCCTCCACGCCCATGGCTTCACGGAAGGGATCTGCACGGTCTTTGTCAAAAGCAACTTGAACCACCTCTGGATGGACGGAAGCGATCATAGTGTGCGGTTGGTCAATCCGCTGAGCGAAACGGGCGACGAGCTGCGCTGCTCGCTTTTGCCGGGTCTTGTTGCCGCGACGCGCCGAAACCTGAACCACGGTGCGCCTGGCGTGGCCCTCTACGAAACCGGCGTGGTCTTCAGAACTTCCGACGCGGACGCCAAGCCCAACGAGGAGAACCGGCTCGCGCTCGTCATGGCGGGCACACCCTCTTTAGGGACCTGGAATCGAGGCGCGAGCGGCGCCGACCTGTTCGATGTGAAGGGTGCACTCGAGGAAGGTCTCGAACGTGCCGGCTGGCCCTCTCTCGAAACACGGCCCGCCGAGGTAGCCTGGCTGAGGTCCGGGCGCACCGCACAACTCCTGTGCGGTGAGCGACCCATCGGATGGCTGGGTGCACTTCACCCTGAAACCGCGGCAGCACTGGACGTCGATGCCGAGACGATGACCGCGGAGATCTCCCTGACCGAACTGGAGCGCGTCCCTGCCTCTCCGCACCGTTACCGGCCCCTACCCCGTACTCCGCCTGTCATCCGGGATCTGGCCCTGGTGATGCCCCGGCAACAGGAATTTGCCGAAGTTGCCGAGGCCATCCGAAAGCTCGACAGCCGCATTGTGCACGTGGAGCCCTTCGATCGGTATGAATCAAAAAAGCTTGGGCCCAACCACATCAGCCTAGCTCTTCGGGTGACTTTCCATCACCCGGAACGGACCCTGGTGTCGGAAGAGGTTCAGGAGATGGAAGACCAAATCCTCTCGCAGTTGCATGAGCGCTTCAAAATCCGGCTGCGGGGCGCTTGATAAGGAGATCGGACATTGAGTGGGCAGATGAACAACTTTACCCTGCTGGAGCAAAAGATCCGGAAAGTTACAGATCTCATTCAGTCATTGCAAAAAGAACGTTCGACTCTCGCGCAGAAGCTTGAGAAATCTGAGACAGAAGTGGAAGCGCTCCATCAAAGACAGCAGACTGCAAGAACCCATCAGGAGGAGAATCAACGCCTGCGCAGAGAAGTCCAGCGTTTTGAGACAGAACGTGAAGAGCTGCGCTCGCGTGTGCAACGAATGCTCGATATGGTCGGCGAACTGGAGGCTTAAACCGGACCCGACCGATGGATTCCGGGAGGAATGTGATGGATAATAGCTCCCAGCTGGTGCAGGTGGAGATCTTTGGCCAGACCTACAGCCTCCGGGGGGGGGCAGGAGATTCCGCGTATTTGCAGGATCTGGCAGGCTATCTAGACCGCAAGATGCACGACATCTCCGATCACACGGGCACTGCCGATACAATGAAACTTGCCATTCTGGCAGCCCTCAATGTTGTCGACGAACTTTTCCAGCTGAAAAGCGGCTCCGAGGGCTCGGCCGTGGACTGGTCTGGCAAGGCTGAAGAATTTGTAGAAATGCTGGACCGCTGTCTGAAGGAGGCGGAGCGCTGAGGAGAAGAAGCGGGCTCAACGTCGTTCGTTGACCCGCTCAGGTGGGTGTATTAGCATGAGTGAGGCTTCCCCTGTGTGGCTCGTATTGGGTCGCGTGAATTGAACCAACAGATCATTGAAGTGGGAGGAAATGCTGTTCCGCGGTGAGCATGCCCCGCGCGTGGGGACGCCTGATGCGGAAGCTGCCCTCCCCATCTGGGAAACCAGGTTCAAATGATCCGGTCCTCACGGCCGCGCGGAGGAAGCCCTCTTATGGTTACCCGCCTCCCGGTTCGTTCCTGAACCACTGCCTGGCCGGTGCGGCCATGCACCGGCAGAACTCTCCCGCCCCGGGCCTTCCGGACGTCGAGCACCGGCTAACTGTCTGGAGGAGATTGCAATGGATCCCCTGATCTCGAGCCTGGTTCTCCTGGCCGCGATCGCCGCCGGCGTGGGCATGGACCGTCTTCTCGTCTCCCGGCGGGACCGGCGGCGTGTGGATTCGGCCCTGGAACGCTCTCGGCAGACTCTCGCAGATGCCGAGCGAGAGGCGGAAAACCGCCTCAAGGAAGCCACCCTCGAGTCACAAGAGAAGATTCACGCAGCCGAGCAACGCATCGAGGCTGAGAATCAGGCGAAACACGGGGACTTTGAGGTGCGTGAGCAGCGCTTGCGGCAGGGCGAGAAGAACCTCCAGCGCCGTGTGACCTTCCTTGATCAGCGCCAGACCGAGGTGGAACACCGGGAGACCGAGGTGCAGGCTGCCGAGCAAAAAGCCGGCGAAATCCGCTCCAGCCTCGACCAGCTGGCAACCGAGCAGCGTGAGAGGCTGGAGAAGATTGCCGGTCTGAGCGCTGAGGCCGCCCGCCAGGAACTGGTGCGCGAGATGGAGTCAGACGCAAAAAAGGAGGCCGCCAGCCTGCTGCGCAAGATCGAGGAGCAGACGAAGCAGAACGCCCACCAGGAGGCGGTTCGCATCACCACCCGCGCCATCAGCCGGGTCCCCTTCAGCCAGATTGTCGACTCCACGCTCACGATCATCGAGCTGCCCGATGACGAAATGAAGGGCAGAATCATCGGCCGCGATGGCCGAAATATCCGCTCGTTGGAGATGACCACCGGCGTCGATTTGATTGTCGATGACACCCCGAACGCCATCTTGCTCTCCGCTTTTGACCCTTTGCGCCGCGAGATCGCCCACCTCGCCATCCGTCGCCTTCTCGCGGACGGACGAATCCATCCGGCACGCATTGAGGAAACGGTGACCAAAGTCCGCAACGACATGGAAACCTGGATCACGGAGGCGGGAGAGGCCGCGGCTTTTGAATTTGATCTGCATGACCTGCATCCCAAGCTGATCCGACTCGTCGGACGCATGAAGTACCATTTGTCGCATAGCGTTAACATCCTTCAGCACTGCCGTGAGGTCGCCGTCATGGCGGGCCACATGGCCGCTCAGCTCGACACCAAGGTTGAGACAGCCAAGCGCGCAGGTCTGCTGCATGAAATCGGCCAGGTCGAGGAGCAGAATCCGTATTCCTCGCCGATACTCCTGAGCGCGGAGCTCGCGCAGCGTTACAATGAAAACGAAGGAGTCGTTCACGCTATTCAGGCTCTTCATCGAGATGTCGCCCCCAAGACTGTGGAGGCGGTATTACTGCAATGCGCTGAACGCATTGCCCTTGCGAGGCCTGGAGCTCGCAAGGACAATCTCGACATCTACATCCAACGCCTGACCAATCTCGAACAGATCGCACGTTCATTTTCGGGTGTTCGAGAGGCGTTCGCCGTGAAAGCCGGACGAGAGATGAGGGTCATCGTCGATACGGAAAAGGTCACGGACGAGCAGGCCGTGTGGCTTTCCCGTGACATTGCCTCGCGCATCGAGCACGAACTCAACTACCCAGGACAGATCAAGGTCAGCGTCGTTCGTGAGACCCGGTTCGTGAGTTACGCGATGTGAGGGGGATCCCTGTTGCGAATCCTTTTCATCGGAGATCTGGTTGGCAGCCCCGGCCGACAGGTGCTGCAAAGTGAGCTCGACCGCCTGGTGGACCAGCACAAGGCCGATCTCATTATCGCCAACGTCGAGAATGCTGCAGGCGGCTTTGGTGTCACACCCGAGATCGCGCGCGAAACCCTCTCTCTCGGCGTCCACTGCCTCACCTCCGGCAACCACATCTGGGATCGCAGGGAGATTATCCCTTTCCTCGACGAGGAACCCCGCCTTCTGCGGCCCCTGAATTACCCGCCCCCAGTGCCCGGTTATGGCACCTGGATCGGCGAGACGGCCGCGGGCATACGTGTGGGAGTTGTGAACCTCATGGGACGAGTGTTCATGCCTCCCCTCCTCTGCCCCTTCGGAACCGCCGACGACGCGGTCAAGAAGCTCCGGGAACACACCCGGATCGTGCTGGTCGATTTCCATGCTGAGGCCACCAGCGAAAAGATCGCCATGGGATGGCACCTCGATGGCCGGGTTACTGCGGTCGTCGGGACCCACACCCACGTTCAAACTGCAGACGCGCGTGTGCTTCCGAGCGGCACCGCCTGCATCACCGACGTGGGCATGACGGGCTCGCACGACGGTATCATCGGCATTGATCGGAAGCTGGCCATGAAGCGCTTTCTCACCCAGCGGCCTGTGAGATTCACCCCGGCAAACGGTAACGTGCGACTCAAGGCTGTTCTCATCGACGTCGACGAGGCCACGGGCCGCTCCCTGTCGATTACCCGACTGAGCGCGCCGGAGGAGAATCTTTGAAGCTCTCGTTCTCTGAACCTGCACGAAAGATCTTCACCATAACCGAGATCAATCACGTAAGCCGTATGCTGCTCGAGGATTCGCTCACAGACATCTGGCTGGAGGGCGAGATCTCGAATGTCCGGCAACCGGGGTCCGGCCACCTGTACTTCTCCCTCAAGGACTCCCAAGCGGAGATCTCGGCGGTGATGTTCCGTTCCCAGAACGCAATGCTGAAATTCAAGCCGGAGAACGGCCTCCAGGTTCTCGTCAACGGCCGCGTGAGCCTTTACGAAGCGCGGGGCATTTACCAGGTGAACGTCCAGTGCATGGAACCCCACGGCCAGGGAGCGCTCTATCTAGCCTTCGAGCAGCTCAAACAGAAGCTCTCCGCCGAGGGCCTGTTCGAGGCCGAACGCAAGCGGCCCATACCGGCGGTACCCCGACGCGTCGGTGTCGTGACCTCCCCGACCGGAGCGGCGCTTCGTGACATCCTGAGGGTGCTCAAGCGCCGACACGCGGGGGTCAATGTTCTGCTTGCGCCGGCCCGTGTACAGGGTGAGGGCGCCGCCCGCGAAATTGCCCTGGCAATTCAGGCGCTCAACGAACTGGACGACATTGATGTCATGATCGTGGGACGTGGAGGAGGGTCCATCGAGGATCTATGGCCCTTCAATGAAGAGAGGGTTGCCCGGGCCATCGTCGGCAGCCGCATACCTGTGATCTGCGCCGTTGGCCATGAGATAGACGTCACCATCAGTGACTGGGTGGCAGACGTGCGTGCTTCGACCCCGTCGGCCGCTGCTGAGATGGTGGTGGCGAGCCGCACGGAGATGCTCGAACGGATCAACGGACTGTGCCACCGCCTGCTGCAGGCGTTCCGGCTGCGCGCTGCAGCGGCCCACAACCGCCTCGACCGGCTTCTGGCGGCATCCGATCCCAAACGTCTTGCCGATCGCCTGCAACGCAGCGCTCAACGTGTTGACGATCTCCAGCAGCGCGCCAGCCTGGCGTTACGCCGGTGCGTGGATGCCGCACGCGCGCGTTGGAGCAGGGCATTTGGACTTCTGCAGCCCTCTCTTCGCCGCGAGCGGCTGCACCGCCAGGTCGCAGCCGTGGGAGAAGTGGATCGCCGGCTGCGCATCACGGGACGATGGAGCCTGGAACGCAGCCGGACACGCCACTCGGAGGCCCGGCGAGCCCTAGAATCACTGTCTCCCCTGAGTGTGCTGGGACGGGGCTACGCGTTGTGCCTAGATCCACGTACCGGTTCCCTGGTGCTGGCCTGGGATCAAGTCACTGCCGGTGATCCTGTCCAGGTGCGCCTTTCGGCCGGGGGCATCGACTGCGAGGTACAGGCGACCCACCCTCCACAGCACAAGAGATGTTAGGATGCGGACCTCATGAAGAAACGCACCCGACATCCTGCCAAACCCGAAGCCGCGCAAATGCCGTTCGAGGAGGCACTCTCCCGGCTCGAGAAGACGGTCGAGAAGCTCGAAGCCGGCGACCTGACGCTCGAGGACTCGTTGAAGCTCTACGAAGACGGCGTGCAGCTCTCAAAAACCTGCAGCGAGAAGCTGGAAGCAGCTGAGCGCCGCATCGAGGTGCTGGAGCGGGCCCGCAACGGTACCCTGAAGCAGGCCCCCTTCGCGTTCGACACGGGAGAAGAGTAGCCGACAGGTCATGGCTCTCCGCGCAGAGATCCGCGGCCACCTCGACGACTGGCGCCGCCAGATCGAGGAGCACCTGGGCCACTGTGTTCCCTCCGAAAAAACCCCTCCACAAAAACTGCATGAGGCAATGCGCTACGCCATCTTCCCCGGCGGCAAACGCCTGCGCCCGGTTCTCACACTGGCCGCGGCCACGGCCGTCGGTGGCCAGATCGAGCCAGCACTGCCAGGAGCCTGTGCGGTCGAACTGATTCATACCTACTCGCTTGTGCATGATGACCTGCCGGCCATGGATGATGACGACCTGCGGCGAGGACGACCGACTCTGCACAAGGCCTTTGGAGAGGCACTGGCCATTCTGGCAGGAGACGCCTTGCTGACCTGTGCCTTCGACACCCTGGTCTCGCCTTCTACAGGAGATCCAGGCCGCCGCCTGCAGGCTGCCACTGCCCTCGCGCGTGCAGCGGGCTCCTCGGGGATGGTCGGCGGTCAGGTGGACGACCTGAACACTGCCGGTCAACAGCATGATCGCACCCATGTTGAATCGATCCATCGTCGCAAGACAGCCGCCTTACTGGGGGCCTGCACGAGCATCGGAGCTCTGCTCGGTGGAGGGAGCGAGGGTCAGGTTGCTCTCCTCGAACGTTTCGGTGAACAGCTTGGCCTCGCCTTTCAAATTGTTGATGATCTTCTGGATCTGGATGGCACAGAGTCGATCGTCGGGAAGTCTCTGCGCAAAGACAAGCCTGCTGGCAAGCTCACCTACCCCGGGGTCTATGGGAGAGAGGCCTCGCGCCGGAAAGCTCTGGATCTGGCGGAAGGAGCCAAGCGGGAGATAGGCTGCCTGGGGACGGATGGCGAAATTCTGAGGAGTATTGCGGACGATGTTGTGGAGCGCAGCTTCTAAGAGGCCCCGAGGGACCGGCGGCTCGCGGCTGATACGCCGCCGTGCCGATCTCCTAGTCGTCGAGCAGGGACTGGCGGAATCGCGCCACCAAGCGCAGGCGCTCATCCTGGCCGGAGAGATCTGGCGCCTCGAAACGAGGATCGAAAAACCGGGGGAGCAGCTTCCCGCCGATACCATCCTGAGGCTGCGTTCGCGCCGGCCGCGCTTCGTGGGCCGTGGCGGGAACAAGCTCGAGGGTGCTCTGGACCGCCTTGGGGTCGATCCTGAAGGCGTACTGGCATGGGACATCGGCGCCTCCACCGGCGGCTTTACTGACTGCCTTCTTCAGCACGGGGCGGCGCACGTCGTAGCGGTCGATGTGGGGCGAGGACAGCTGGATTCCTCCCTGCGAGACGATGAACGGGTTACGTCGCGAACCGGAATCAACGTGCGTTATCTGGAGCCGGGGCAGCTTCCAGGACCGCCGTCGTTGGTGGTGGCAGATGTATCTTTCATTTCCCTGGAGAAGGTTCTGCCGGCGCTCTGCGCCGCTGCGCCCGGGGCTCCAATCGTGGCCCTCGTGAAACCGCAATTCGAGGTAGGACGCGGGCGTGTGGGGCACGGCGGAATCGTTCGCGATCCCGCCTTGCAGGAAGAGGCGTTGCGGCGTGTCTGCGGGGCGGCCGCCAGACAGGGCCGGGATGTCACCGCAGTGGTGGAATCATCCTTGCGCGGTGCTGAGGGAAACCGGGAATTTTTCGTGCGCCTCGATCCGGCGGGCCCGGGCACACTAGCATGCGACACGGATCAACTCATCCATGAGGAAGTTTATGGCGACAAAGAGAAAGAAAATATTTAAGAAAATAGGCCTGGTAGCTAAGACACACGGGACGAACGCGAGCGCTGTTGTGCGCCGTCTCGCGCGCTGGATCGACTCGCGCCGCGCGCAGACCTGCATCCTCGAGGAAAACACCGCACGCTTCATCGGCTCGAAGAAACCAGGGGTGAGCCGCGAGGATCTGGTCCGCCGGACAGACCTCGTCGTGGTGGTCGGCGGAGACGGCACTCTGCTCAGCATGGCCCGGGTGGCAGCGGCCCGCAGCACTTCCCTGCTGGGAATCAACCTGGGTAGCCTTGGCTTCCTCACTGCGGTGCCCCTGTCACAGCAGCGCAGGAGCCTCGAAGCTGTCTTCAACGGCCGCTACACTATCGACCAGCGAATGATGCTCACGGCACGTCTGAGCCGCAGGGGCAGGCGGCTGCAGGAATTGGCGCTGCTCAACGACATTGTCATCAACAAGAGCGCACTGGCCCGTATCATCGACCTGAAGATTCGCGTTGACGGACAGGCCATCACGACCTACAAGGCCGATGGACTGATCCTTTCCACACCGACCGGTTCCACGGCCTACTCCATGTCGGCCGGAGGGCCCATCGTCTACCCCAACCTCCAGGCAATAGTCATCACCCCGATCTGCCCCCACACCCTGACCAACCGGCCTCTGGTGCTGCCGGACACCTCGCGGGTCGAGGTTCGCCTCGAAACACCCGACGAGGATGTTTACCTGACACTGGACGGCCAGATCGGTATTCCTCTGCAGCGAGGCGATGTGCTGACTGTTCGCAGAGCAAGGGGCTGGCTGCATCTCATTCAGCCGGAAGGCAGCAGCACCTTCTTTGAGGTTTTGCGACGCAAGCTCAAGTGGGGTGGCGATCGTTGACCCTCGGCGTGGGCCCTTCACCCCGCTCCCGCCTGCTGGCCTATTGCCTTTACGATTTCGGCAATTCGGCCTTCACCACAATCATCGTCACGGTTGTTTACAGCGTCTACTTTCGCACCCAGGTAGCCGCCGGCCATCCGACACCCGATCTCCTCTGGGGGTTCGCAGTGTCGCTGGCGATGGGACTGGTGGCAATCGTGGCGCCCGTGCTGGGTGCGCGCGCCGATGAATACGGCTCGAGGCACACGTATCTGATCGGCTTTACCCTATTGTCGGTGGTGGCGACGGCCGGCCTGGTCTGGGTCGGCCCCGGCAACCTCTTCCTCGGCATCCTGCTCTTCGTCATTGCCCACGTCGGTTACGCAGGTGGCGAGGCTTTCTATAACGCTTTCCTCCCGGATGTGGCAGAACCGCACCGGATCGGGTTTGTATCGGGCCTGGCGTGGGGGGTGGGCTATTTCGGCGGGTTGCTCTCCCTACTGGTGGCGGTGTCTCTCCTGGGTAGCGGACCCACCGCGGACACCAGTGTGCTCGGGCACCAACTCGTTTTTATCGCTGTTGCCGCACAGTATCTGCTTTTTACATCCCCCGCCCTGCTGCTCCTACGCGACCGGCGGGGGCGGGCGCCCTCCAGGGCACGGACACTGGAACGTCTGCTGCGAACCCTGCGAGAGGCCCGGCAGTTCCGGCAGGTTTTTCGCTTTCTGATTGCCTACTTTCTCTACGACAACGGACTGAGCGTCATCATCGCATTTACTTCCATCTACATGAGCACAACGCTCGGGTTCAGCATGCGGGAAATCATTAATCTGTTCGTATTTCTTCAGCTCACATCGGCCGCCGGCGCCCTGGCCTCAGGTGCCTGGGCCGATCGATTCGGTACGCGAAGAGCCATCATCGCTACGTTGATCCTGTGGATTGGCATTGTGGTGGGCATGGCAATCACCGAATCACGCTCAATTTTCAAGGTGATCGCGCTCGTGGGCGGCCTGGGTATCGGTTCCACACAGGCGTGCAGCCGTGCTCTGCTGGCGCACCTGGTACCGGAAACGAAACGCGCCGAGTTCTTCGGCCTGTTCGCGTTCTGCACCAAAGCCTCAGGTGTTCTTGGCCCGCCGCTGTTCGGTTTTGTATCCGACTGGACGGGAAGCGCCCGCCTGGCGATGATGTCAGTGTTGTTTTTCTTTATTAGCGGTCTTATACTCCTGCTGTTCGTAGACGAGGACGAGGGTCGGCGCATCGCCAGCCAGTACCGGGAAACCCCAGCGTCATCACCCGCATGAAGGAACGCATCAGGAAGGATCTCACGGTAGCCCTCAAAGCGGGCCAGAAAGAACGTCTCGCGACCCTTCGCCTGCTTCTGTCGCAGATGAAGAACGAGGAGATATCGCGAGGTAAAGAGCTTACATCCCAGGATGTACTGGTGCTCGTGCAGCGCGGGATCAAGACCCGGCGAGACTCGGTGGAACTGTTTGAGCGCGGGGGCCGAACCGATCTTGTGGCGCGGGAAAAAGAGCAGATCGCGATCCTGGAGGACTATCTCCCCCTGCAGCTGAATGCTCAGGAGCTGAAGCAGGCGGCGCTCAACATCATTCAAGAGTTGAAGGCTGAAACCAAGAAGGACATGGGACGGGTCATGAAGGCACTCCTCGAGCGCCATGCGGGCAAGGTGGATGGACGCCAGGCAAGCCAGACCGTTGCGAGCCTTCTGAAATGAGGCTCAAGGATCTTCGTACACGGTCGATAACCTGAAAAAGCGACCGTAGTGGGACCAGGCATCTTCGTGGTGACGCCGCAACCAAGCTTCAAATGCAGTCCTGTGACGGCGGTAGGTCTCACGGGTTCTGCGGACTTTGGCCGAACTCAACCCCGGATAACGGCCCTGCTCAATCCGCTCGAGGTTATATCCCCAAGCCAGCGCCTCGTAATAATGCCGGTTGGCAGCCTCATCATCGAAGTCAACGACGGGCGCATCGGCCCCGTGCCCGAGATGGCGGGCGTGGAAGTACTCGTGATCTACCAGAAGGTGGCGCCAAGGCTCGCCTCCGGCAGCCTCAAACGTGTCATCATAGACGATGATGTCGTTGCGCCCCCCGGCTCGCGGCGCGTCGCGGGGGTCGCGAGGATCGCTGCCACCGGGCCTGACCAGACCTGTCAGGAGCCCGCTCGGATGAAGGCGCCGGCTCGCGCCCCGCACTTCCCCGATGAAGATCTCATAGTCTGGATGCAGGGAGGTCAGGATTTCGAGGAACTGGGTCGTGGTGGACGCCTCGGCACGCCATGGGAAAAGCAGTAGCGTGAGGACGATCCAACTGATTTTGCGCACCCTGGTCACCCCCAATAACCGTGGAAACAGTGGCCTAAGTATACGATGAAGGGCGGGCCCAACCAGTGGATTTGAAGCTCAGACCAGAACACTGGATTCTCCTGGCCATTCTGGCACTCTGTGTGGTCCTTCTCGCCCTGCAGATGGGGCAAAGCTGGAGCTTTCCGGCACTGGCTCGTCTCACTCAGGTCATCGACGAGTCTTCCCCGGATCCTACCCCAGGCACCTCTTCATCCCCCCAGGCCGATCCAGCTTCCGGAGGTGATCCGCAAGAGAAAGCCGAAGAAGGGCCCGACAAACCCGAGGCCGGGGCCGAACAGCAGGAGGCCGGCAGCCCGCCAGCAGAAACGCGAGCCCCGGAGCCAGCATCCGGGGTAGAGGATTTGTCCGATGCCGAGACGCTGTTCGACCTGATGGTGTGGCCGGATCTGATAACACTTAGCGATGCGATCGCCGTGGTTGTGCTTCTGCGGACGACGGAGTCACCTGTGGAAGCCACGTTCGAGGTGATCTACGACGCCACGATCCTTGAGCCTGTACCGGATGGGCATGAGGCGCTCGAGGCGCTGGCCATGGAGCAGACACTTCCCGAGATCTCGATCGACGCTGGAGAAAGCGGCCGGCTGAAGATCCGGATCCGGAAGCAAGACACGTCCCCGCAGCCCGCCCCGAAAAATCCTCAGCTCTGCGTCTTGGAGTTCAAGCCCCTGCGCAGCGCTGAGACATCGGTCAGAGTCACCCGGGGAGTCCTTGGACTCTCCGATGGAAAACAGCTGCGTTCAGGTGAAAGCCAGAAGATGTTTCAGATTCGCTGATCGGGTCATCACCCGCGAGACACCTTGACAAAAGATTATCGCGGGTTACATTAGCCTTGTTCGACGTAAGGCCCAGAACGATCCGTTTGCTCGGTAATAGCAAATGAAAGTTTGAACGAAACGGATCGTCAAGAAAGGAGGTGGCAGCCCGTGGCCAAAAGGAAAGCAAAGAAGAAGAAGACAACCAAGAGAAGGAAGAAGGCTTCCAAGAAGAAGGTTTCGAGGAAGAAGGTTTCAAAGCGCAAGAGCCGTCGGCGTCGCCGCTAGGCGCCATAGTGCTTGCTTTTCGGGTGGGCTGCCACATGTCATGCCCACCCTTTTTTTATGGTCTTCGGGAGTGGATCCCCGCCGCTCTCAAGGTCTACGCTGTGAGCCAGAGCGCTCCGAGCGCGTGGGATTGCCGAACGTCCAGCCAATCGTGAGCTTCACATCCGGCGAATCGGAGAGGCCCACCTTCACTTCCAGGAGCAGGTCCGAGGCGTTCGACCTGACTCGTTGAATACCTGCCAGAACATTGAGACCCAGATCCGTATCATCGTCGTCCCTCGAGTTTCCCGGCGGGTCATCGTAGTTAACATAATTGATCCCCAGCCCTCCCCCGATATAGGGCATCCAGGCCTGGCTGATCGGGAACAGGTACGCCGCCTCGATGTTCAGAGCCAGCAGAACCACATCGTCACCCACGCCCAGTTCAACGTTCGGCTGCAGGCGCACATTCGGCGCCAGCTCCCCGAGGTCGAAGTGAACGCCTCCGAAAGCCTGATCCGGATCCACGCTGATGCCCGCCCTGGGACCCCATGCCCGATAGCCGAAGCCATCCTCGGCGGTAGCCAGGCTCGCCACGGTCAAGATCAGAGCACAAACCAACCAGCGAAAACGGTACAAAAGTCACCTCCTGTAGGACAGATCGATTCGGTCTCTACGCGTTCGATCGATCGAAGTGGGATATCAGGCTTCTTTCAAAGAGCCCGCTCGCCGAACCAGTGACGCGAAGCCAGGTCAGTGGCGCGCCGCTCGAGATTCCTGCTGCCCTGGGCGCAGTCCGCGCAGGGCGCACAGGTGCGGTGCAAATTTCGATAGGCGCAGTCGAGTGAAGGGTACCAGATCTGGAACTTCCAGCAGAAGAAGTCATCGTCCGGGGCTTTATAGGTGCACCGCAGGCTGGAGGTCTGACGCCTCCGGGACGGATCGCCTACAAGAAGGAGTGGATCCACCTCGACCAGTCTGAGGCCTGCACGACTCACGCTGTTTCTGCTCCCTCCCAAAGCGCTCATTTTACCACGTTTAGCCCCCCCGCCACCCCATGGACACTCTGAGTCCATGCTGAAAACCCTCAAATTTATGGATGTAAACTGCTGCAGATAAAGAGCTTATTTCAGTAATCTCCAGACATTGCTAATTTAAGAATTTAACATATATTAAAGATAATAACTACATATGCATATTTCTAAACGCAGGGTTAAGCGAGCGCTCCGCCGCACAGCTGAATGGGTGTGGCCGAGGGAAGCCCGTGGCGTTCTCCACGTCCGAAGCTGGACGGCGATGGCGATCCTGGCTGCTCTCTTCGTGCACGCCGAATCGGCCTCGGCCTGCGTCAGCGTGCAACCGGGCCGCTATCCGATTGTCCAGCAGAACGCGTGGATGGACTCTCTCGCCGCCGATCGTTCAGTAGACGCGGTGCACGCAGCTCAGAGATCCATCCGGCGCCACCGAGCCACGGTCGAACCGAGACCACGGACCCCGCCTGCTCGGGAGCAGGTAGCCCTGATCGAGACCGAAACGCTTTCCCGAAACGAGCCTGCACCCGCCGCCCAAGCAGCTCCGACTACCCGCGGTGCCGTGCAAGCCGTACGTCCGATGCCCGAGGGCACTTCACGTGCCATCCTGCAGGGCGAGTTCGCCATGCTCCTGGTGCAGACCCTCCATCTGCGCGCGCCCTGGGGCGGTTGGTCGCCTGATAAGGCCATCAATTCCCTGATAGGTATGCGTCCCCGGGCACGGCCGGACGACAGGTTCGCGCCACCCGGCGGCTGGAACAACGGTCAGCCAGTGACGGAGAGTGATGTCGTTTCCCTGTTACAACAACTGGGCATCAACGTCATCGCTCGGAACCCCGATCGCTCGATCACGGTGCAGGAAGCCGAGACGATTCTGGCAAAGCTGGCGGCTCTCTTCCGCGAACTAGCTCCGGCCACGTTCACCGAGGTCCCGGAGGTCCGGCGCGTGCCGCTCGGTAACCCGGGACGCCCGCCGCTCAGCCCGTCCACTCCCTGATTCAGACCCTCTCCGCACACAACATGCCGTGAGATCCCGGCCTTACCCGGCGGCATCGCGTACAACCTCGAGATGCGCTCCACCGCGCAGGATGACGCGCACCCCTTCGAGGCGCTCGACGAGTTCCCCGAGCTCTTTTCTGGTGTAGGCCGCGCGTACCGATGCATCGAACAATTCCCGCATGCGACCGCGATAGCAACGACCGAAAATCGCCAGGTGAATCCTGAGGAGAAAGCGTGGAGGGCGCCGAAGATCTCTCAGGAACACGGCGGCTCCTGAAGACATCACTCTGGACAGTTCCCTTAGGGCCAGCTGTGGCCGATCCAGATGGTGCAGGAGCGAGTTGCTGCAGGCGCCGTCGAAGCTGGCATCGCGAAACGGAAGCGCCGAGCAACTGGCGCACACCAGAAGGAGGCGATCCCGCTTGTCCCGTCGGTTCACCTCCTGCCGTGCCCGCAGGAGCATCGGCAGAGACAGGTCAACACCGACAATCCTCAGACCGGGAACACGATCTGCCACGGAGAGCGGTATGGCGGCCGGTCCGCATCCCAGATCGATCAGACACCGGCAACACCCGAAGAACGTCGCCGCTCGCCGCGCTGCGCCTTCATCCAGGCCCGAAAGGTGGCGCTGGGCCGACGCGTCGACATAGGCAGCCACTTCCTCTTCAATGTCCATCGCCTCGGCTTCTGGCACACGGTGCCCCCACCACCAAGAATAAAGGCGCTTCTGAAGCCACATGACGACACGGCCGGAGTGCGGCTAGCGCATGCTATCATACGATCAACTTGAGCGTTTTCAGCTTCATGTGAAGGATACTTCTTGGACCCTAAAGGCACGGGGGTGAATGCTTCGGCAGTGCTGCTCGCCGGAGGGCGCAGCCGTCGCATGGGTCAGCCGAAGGCTCTGCTCCCCTTCGCGGGCCAACCACTGATCGTTCGAGTGGCGGAGCGCCTTCTCAAGGTCACAAACGATCTGACCGTGGTGGCCTCCCCCGACCAGGAACTCCCGAAGCTGCGGGCGCGCCTCGTGCATGATGCGCACGAGTACCAGGGCCCCGTGGCCGGCCTGGCGCGTGGTCTCGCCGCGTCCCGAGGCACTCACGCTTTCGTCACCTCCTGCGACTCTCCCTTTCTGAACCTCGACCTCGTGCGTTGGCTGCTGGACGAAGCCGCATCCTGGGATGTTGTAATCCCAAGCTGGGAGGGGCGGCTCAATCCCCTGCACGCGGTCTACGCCACGTCGCTGGCGAATCCTTACCAGGCCCTGCTCGATGCCGGAGGTCGGAGACCGGTCGACCTGTTCGATAAAGTGCGGGTACGGACCGTCACAGAAGAGGAAGTACGCCGCATCGATCCGCAGGGACGTTCCTTCATCAACATGAACTCCCCGGCAGAGTACCAGGCCGCCCTCGACATGGCGGCGGACGAGCCGGGATGAGCCTTCAGCAGATCCTGTACGTTGACCTCGAGCGGCGCCGGGTACGGCGCGAGCGTCTCAGCCCGGAGGATTATCGCGCCGTCGGCGGTGCCTCGCTGGGCGTGGCTCTTCTCCAGCGCTGCCTGCACGCCGGGCCGGCGCCCCCTCATGAAGCAGAATCTCCCTGGATCCTTTCGATCGGCCCGCTCACGGGCACGCCCTTCTCAAAGAGCGCCCAGGCAGTCGTGACCCATATTTCCCCACTGACGGGAGGCATTAATGACTCGGTGATTACACACCCGCTCGCGCTGACAATGGCGGGAACGCACACCGCAGCGATGGTTCTCTCGGGCCGCTCGGAAGCATCCACCTGGCTGCACCTGAGCGACGGCGGAGTGAAGTTCGAGGACGCGAGCCAGCTCTGGGGGATGGAGGTGGGACCCGCGGCCCGGCTCCTGGAGGAAGCAGCCGGCGGGCCCGGGCTCGTCGCCGGACCTGCTGCCGAGCACGGGGTCCCGTATGCCAGCCTGGGTTCACCCAGACACAGTGCCGGCCGCGGGGGTGCGGGAGCTGCACTGGCTGCGATGAACATCAAGGGTCTGGCAGGCCCTGCCCGCAGTCCCCATCAACCTCCACGGCCGCTAAACCGACAGGCTGCTCAGCACAGCACCCGCGGAGAGAAAGCCGTACGCCGCCTCCGCCTCCTCAACGAACGGCATGCTCTACCAACCCGAAACTTTCGAGAGCGATCGTTCTCTCGAGTCGAGGAACTGATCAGTGATCTCTCGTCCCGCGGAAAACCGCCCGACCTGCCGTACGAGGCGATTTTCGCCTTTGGCCCGATGCTCGGGGTCGCGCAGGCATCCATCATCCGTCGTGCCGTCGCGGCCTGTGATCGCCTGGGATTAGACGTGGTGAGCGCCGGGGGAACGATCGCCTGGGCGCTGGAGGCCGCCGAAGCCGATCTGCTGAAAATGCCGCTCCCCCCCAGCGCTGACTCAATCGAGCAACTCCTCGAGTGCGTGGCCCGAAGAGACGCTTCCGTGGAGCTGCTGTCGCTCGGCTCACGCGAGGGATCCCGTCGCCTGGGTCCACCGGCGGATCAATGGGCCATGCATGTCCGAGGCCTGGAACTCCCCGGATACGATCCGCGCGCCCTGCCGTCCATGGCACTCGGTTACGCGATCGGAAGCCGTGGAGCCTGCCACGTGCGCTCGGGAGCCTATGAACCTGACCTTCAGGATCCGCTGATTGAGCCCCCGCAGGCGCAGGATCTGGCCTACCGTGCCGCCACCTACGAAGATCGAGCCACGCTCCTCGATTCCCTGATCCTCAGCCGCAGCACCCGCGGCAATCTGGGCGACCCGTTCGAGGCGGCGGCGCGGCTGCTCGCCGAGGTCGGCGATCACGACCTTGCGGATCCGGAAGCTCTTCGTGAGACGACACGGAAGGTGGCATCAGACCGACGACGCATCAATCGATTGCGCGGCTGGACCGGTGCGGGAGATCGTCTGCCAGGACGTCTTCTGGAACAGGATTGTGGAGTGTCCACACATCTCAGCAGCGCAGGCCTGCGAAGCTGGGTGAGCGCCTACTACCGACTGCGCGGCTGGTCAGCCGCGGGGGATCCTGCCTAGCCGGCTCGCTCCGACTCCCTGTGGTAGGATGTCTTTTCTCGCGCTTAGAGGAAGACATCCCCGGACCCGGGCCCTGCTTGTGCGCCGTTGAGCCGACGGTGCCGAGTTACGGACCTCTCGAGCCCGCCTGGGCCCAGCTCGCAACTCGAGGTGAACTGATGTGTCTGTTCGAATCCTGCCGTACAGGTACAACTGTTTTCTCCATCCTCCGCACCTGGATCCTGATCTCGACTCTGGCCGCGCTGGTGGCGCTCGCTCCTGCCCGCTCTGCCGTGGGCAACGATACAGATGAGAAGGACAGCTCTCCTCCGAGCGTGGCGGAAACATGGAACTCTGGATCATGAACCAGGACGGGAATGCCTCCCGCCAGGTCACGAAGGAGAGCGAAGCAAAGCTGGCCGACATTGTCGTGCTCAACAGTGACCCGCTGCAGGATCTTCACAACACGACCGACATCAAATACGTGATGATCAACGGCTTTTTATACGACGCCTCGAGCATGAACCAGATCTGGCCGGAGCAGGTACCGCTCGGTGAGTTTTTCTGGCAGCGCAATGCGGCTGATGCGATGACAGCACCGCGTCCCTGAAGGTTTATTTAAGGGGAGATTGAATGCACATGACCACTCGCCCTATCTTCATCTTCTTGATCCTCCTCGTCTTCGGAGCGCCAGTCCGTGCCGCCGATCAACCGGATTCCCATTCGCTGGCTATCCGGGCTGCGCGTCTGTTTGATGGTCGCTCGGGCAAGTTGATCCAGAACGCAGTCATACTCGTTGATGGGGATCGGATACGGGACGTGGGCTCCGGGATCCCCATTCCCGAGGGGACCCGTATTATCGATCTGGGCGCCTCTACGCTGCTGCCCGGCTTCATCGATTCACATACACACCTGACCGGCCAGGCCTCGGAAGACTGGTTGCAGGGAACCCTCGATTCACTTCGCCGCGGTGTGCCGGAAAAGGCGGTTCGCAGCACTGATTACGCTCGCAAAACTCTCATGGCCGGCTTCACCACTGTGCGTGACGTCGGCAGCGAGGAGTTCATCGACGTGGGGCTCCGCAACGCCATTAATGCTCGCGCCGTACCGGGGCCTCTGATGCTGGTTGCCGCCGGCAGCCTCGGGTCGCGGGGCGGCCACTGTGACTGGACGGGCTTCCCTTACGAGACATTCGGAAAAGAGCCGGGAATCGCCGAGGGGATTGCCAGCGGAGCCGATCAGTTTCGCGACGCCGTTCGCTTCCTCGTGAAGTACGGAGCCGATGTGATCAAGGTCTGCGCCACGGGAGGCGTGCTGTCGCTCTCCGATGAGGTGGACACGCCACAGCTGATCCAGGAAGAGATGGACGCCCTCGTGGACGAGGCACATCGCCTGCGCAAGACGACCGCCGCCCATGCCCACGGTGCGGAGGGAGCCAAGGTGGCCATCCGGGCCGGCATCGATTCGATCGAACATGGATCGTTCCTCGATCGGGAAGCATTCCGGATGATGAAAGAGCGAGGCACCTATCTGGTGCCAACTTTGATGGCGTCCGAGTACACGGGCGGAGGACACGCGCCACAGAATTATCCTCCGGAGATCGCGGAGAAGGCGCATGCAGCAGCCCAGGCCCACTCGAATGCCTTCCGGTTGGCGCTGAAGATGGGCGTCAAGATAGCCTTTGGAACGGACTCGGGAGTCAGCCCGCACGGTCTCAACGCCGAGGAGTTCGCCCTCATGGTGGATCGCGGCATGGACCCGGCCCAGGCGCTTCTCTCGGCCACCTCGGTGGCGGCTGAGCTGCTCGGCCTGGAAGAAGATCTCGGCACGCTGGAAGCTGGAAAGAGGGCCAACATCATCGCTGTCCCGGCTGATCCCGTCTCTGACATCCGTGTGACCGAGAAGGTGCACTTCGTCATGAAAGACGGTATCGTCGTCCGAAACGGTGTCTCCGAGCTGCCCTGATAATGCTGCGCTCGCTGCTCACCGCCCTCGTCCTTCTTCTCCTGTCTTCCATGGCGCCGTTCGCCCACTCAGCACCCGACAGAGCCCGCGCCAGGGATCTCGGCATCCCCTTCGAAGGAACTCCGGGACCGCTCAACACCATCACCGACGTGAAGGGTGTCGAGGTCGGCCACAGCACGATCATCCGGGGTAACGGTAAGCGCGTCGTCGGTGTCGGCCCGATCCGCACCGGGGTCACCGCCGTGCTGCCCAGAGGACGTGCCTCGGCAGACCCGGTTTTCGCCGGCGTCTTCTCCCTGAACGGCAACGGTGAGATGACCGGGGCGCACTGGCTCGAGGAGTTCGGTGTCCTCGAAGGTCCCGTCATGCTCACCAACACGCACAGCGTGGGAACGGTGCTCGAGGCGGTCATCGCCTGGTGCCTGGAGCACGACAGGCAACCCGGCTCCGATTACTGCTGGTCCCTACCGATCGTGGCTGAGACCTGGGACGGAGAGCTGAACGATATAAACGGTTTCCACGTCCGAAAGGAACATGCTTTCGAAGCCATCGACTCGGCCCGCGGCGGCCCCGTTCAGGAAGGCAATTTCGGAGGCGGAACCGGAATGATCTGCCATGACTTCAAAGGCGGGATCGGAACTTCCTCCCGGATCGTGGCCCGCGAGGACGGCGGTCACACCATTGGGGTCCTGGTGCAGTGCAATTATGGCCTGAGCAGGCAGCTCACGATTGCCGGCGTGCCCGTCGGGCGAGCGTTCCCGGCGAGCGGCATGCGGACGGAAAAGGAATCAGGATCGATCATCATTGTGGTCGCCACCGATGCGCCCCTCCTCCCCCACCAGCTCAAGCGCATCGCGCGCCGGGGCTCGCTGGGCCTGGCGCGCATGGGCAGCATTTCGGGAAGTGGATCGGGGGACATCTTCATCGCCTTCTCGACTGCGAACGAAGGGCGGGTGGCCGCATCACGCACCGTGCGACTCGAGATGTTCTCGAACGATGAGATGGATCCCCTGTTCGAGGCCACGGTGCAGGCAACCGAGGAGGCAATCGTCAACGCCATGATCGCCGCCGAGACCATGACCGGAGCCGACGGCGTCACCGTGAGGGCCCTGCCCCACGATCAGCTGCGTACCGTGCTTCGGGAGTACAACCGGCTCCTGGAGTGAGGAGCGCCGCAATTCTTCAGGCGCTCAGCGGACGATGACCCGGCTCTGCTCGCGCATGAACTGCTGCACGTAGTAGGGTCCTCCGCCTGCCTTGCCGGAGGAGCCGCTGCCTTTCCACCCGCCGAACGGATTGATTCCCGGCCAGGCTCCTGTCGTCGCGCCGGCCCGGCGGTTCACGTAGACGACACCTGCTTCAATCTGGTTCAGGAATGTCTTGATTTCCCTGGAGTCTTCGCTGAAGAGTCCGGCCGTGAGACCAAACTCGGTGTCATTGGCTAGGCTCAAACCCTCTGCGAAGGAATCTATCTCAGCCACACAGACAATGGGCAGGAACATTTCCTCTTTGAAGAGATTGTGGCCCTTAGCCAGGCCGTCAACCACGGTCGGAGCAACGAACAGGCCATGGGTGTACGGCTCCTGTTTGAGGACTTCCCCTCCGGTCAGGATCTCACCATCCTTACGCGCGGATTTGACATAGCGCTCGTAGTTGCTAACCGCGGCCGCATTGATGACCGGACCCAGATAAATGTCCCTCTGCAGGGGATCCCCAATGGTGAGCTTTGCAGTTTTCTCCAGCAGGAGGTCCATGAACTTGTTCTTGACCTTGCGCTCCACGTAGACCCGGGAGCAGGCACTGCACTTCTGGCCACCCAGGCCGAAAGCCGAACGCACCACGCCGTCGGTAGCCTTTTCGAGATTGGCCTTGTTGGTGATGATGGCCGGGTTTTTCCCACCCATTTCGGTGATGCAGGGCTTCGGGTACAGGGTCGAGAAGCGCTTGAAAATGTCGAATCCCACTTCCTTCGAGCCCGTAAATAGGAGCCCATCGACACCGTCATTGGTGACGAGCTCATCCCCAATCGTTCTGCCGGAGCCGGTAACGTAGTTGAACGCCCCGGCTGGCAGGCCCGCTTCGGCGAGACACCGGTGCATCCAGACCGAGGTCCAGGGGGTATCGCTCGATGGCTTCAGAACCACCGTATTACCCGCGACCAGAGCTCCGATCGCAGGTCCGGCTGCCAGCGCCATGGGAAAGTTGAACGGCGAGATGACAGCCCAGAC
Organism: Acidobacteriota bacterium; assembly: GCA_027295505.1. Taxonomy (GTDB): domain Bacteria; phylum Acidobacteriota; class Polarisedimenticolia; order JAPUKU01; family JAPUKU01; genus JAPUKU01. Next base: position 868 of record JAPUKU010000215.1, on the reverse strand, counting down.
ACCGTACGGGCGCATGACATCGATGTTTTCCTCGTTTCGAGACAGCTTTGCCATGGGCTTCTCGAAACCCTTGTTCTTCTCCATCTGATCGCAGTAGTAGCGGAAGAAATCCACCGTCTCTTCGACGTCTCCCATCGCTTCTGAGCGGTTCTTGCCCGCCTCGTATCCCATGGTGGCGGCGATGGAGTATTTGTGCTTGAGCATGATGTCGCTGGCCTTCCGCAGCAGTTGATTGCGCTTGCGGTAGCCCAGGTCGCGCCACTCCGGATAGGCCTTGCGCGCTGAGGCGATCGCCTGGCGGGCGTGCTCGCGCGTCCCTTTCTGGAAGCGCCCCACCAGGAGCCGGCCGTCGGAGGGTGAGCGATTATCGAACTCCCCTTCGTCCGAGCGCACGGACTGACCCCCGATGATCATCGGGTGGGATTTCCCTAGCTGTGACTTCACCTTTGAGATGGCCCTGTCGTACGACTTATGGAACTCTTCACCCGGGGATCCAAGTGTCGCGTACGTGACCCTGCCGCCACCGCCGCTCTTGCGCGTAGCCATTACTCTCCTCCCTGACTCTTCAGGAAATCGTCGGCCGCCCCGTTCGCCAGTTCCTGCGTCTCGTACAGCCCCTCGAACAGGGTCGATCCACGTGCCTCCGAGCCCATTGCGTCTGGCAGGCGAACCACCATCACGTGCCATGAGTCCTCGAAATCGCTCAAGAACACTTCGTAGGCACGGGTAGAGGTTTGTACTACGCGTTTAATCGTCTGTGGCATTGGCCCTCACCAGCCTGTAACAAGGCTGTCCGTGTTTTTAAGGATTCCTTTGCGAGTGGAGGTACTCTACCACCCGGCTTTTGACCTGTAAAGCTTCAGCACCC
>JAPUKU010000214.1 GCA_027295505.1 Acidobacteriota bacterium | reverse complement strand
TGCTGCGCATGGCCCTGGTGCTGGCCATGGGCGCGGCCATCTGGATGGCCATGCGCAACAGCCCGGGCAGGCCCGCTGTCCGCCTGGCCGTGCTGTCACTGGTTCCCTGGGTGGCCTATGAACGCTTCAACCTGCGTCCAGAATTGTTTTCCCTGATCCTGATCCCCGTGATGGTCTGGTTCGTATCCCGCCGGTCGTCCTCATCCAGGGATTGGATCTTCGTCGCCGCGCTGCACGCGTTGTGGGTGAACCTGCATGGCTACTGGATCGTGGGCCCACTGGTGCTCATCGCCTTCCTTGCCGGTGATCTGGTCGAACTATGGACCGGCCGGATGGGCTGGCCGCCGGGAGCGGATCCGGAAGCTGCCCGGAGCCGGCTGAAAGGGCGCTCGCTCCTGTTGCTGGCCGCTTTCGGCGGGGCGTTGGTCAGCCCCTCGCCGTGGAAGATGTTTCTGAACCCGTTCCGGATCCTCGGCTTCCTCGGGAAGAAGCACGACGCCATGGGTACCATCGCCGAACTGCGCTCGCCGTTCGACCCGCTATCCGCGTTCAACTGGGCGCTGCCGTTCTTCGCGCTGGCGACAGTGGCGGTGCTGGCTTGTCTGCTCTGGAATGTCGTGCGCGCGCGCCCTGCACACTGGTTCCTGTTCCTCGGGTTCTTTCTCATGGCGCTGCGCAATCGTCGCAACATCGGCATGTTCGCCGTGGTAAGCGCCATCGTCGCGGCCTGGAGTCTGGGCGCCGCACTGAACGCACGCCGACGCGAACCGCCTGCGCGGACGCGCTGGGCGGCGGCCCTCCCCCTGCTACTGATTCTGGGGAACGCGATGGGTGCGTGGTTCGTCCTCACGGACCGCTTCTACATCGCCGACGTCATCTCGAGGCGTACCGGCCCCGGCATGTCGCGTCTCACCTATCCCGTGGGGCTAGCTGATTTCCTGCTCCGGACCCACCCGCGGCTACGCTTCTTCAACGATTTTGTCTCGGGCAATTACCTGGCCTACCGGTTGTATCCGGACCAGCGCGTGTACATCGCCGGCAACACGTTCAAGTACCCGAACGAGTTCTTCGACAACTACGCGCTCATCACTCTTGGAGGAGATGAGTACAAGCGCGCCGCAGAACGCTACGACCTCAACGCCTTTGCCATCCAGTACCGGGCAGCAGACATGATGGGGATGGCCCAGCGGTTGTTCAACGACGCGAACTGGGCTCCGGTGTACTTTGATGACAACGCGTTGCTGTTTGTGCGTGACGTGCCGGAGCTGGCCCCGTTCATCGCCGCCCATCGCGTGGACTTCGCGCAACTGTCGCGGCAGCGAGCAAGCCAGACAGCGCGTCGCGTGCCGCCGTTGGGGCTGGCAGCACTGCTGCGTCCGGCGCCGTACCCGCGGGGCGCCATGAACCGGGGCACGTTCCTGCAGCGTGTGGGCCATTTCGACCTGGCCGAGATGGAGTATCGCCTTGCCCTGCAGTCGCGCTCGCTCCGTGACGTCAGGCATGCCATGGCCGACACCATCCAGGAGATGGGTCGCTTCCAGGAGGCCGTGGAGATCTACGATGAGCTCCTGGACCAGCCGCCCGGTTTCTGGGATCGCGTACGCCTGGCGTTCAACCGCCTGCGTGGGGCGCGGCGCCTCTCCGACGAGCCGCACATCCTGCGCGACCTGTTCCACGCCCGCAGCGGTATCGGCAGCAACGTGGCCGCACAGAAGGACTGGCAACGCGCCAGGCTCGAGCTGGAGTCGGCCCTTCAGACCCAGGAGCAGGTGCAGCGCATGGATCCCGGCGGCGACCCCATGCGCGACCTGGAGGCCACCACGCGCTTCAACCTGGGAACCACCCTGTGGCATCTGAGCCTGGCGAGCGGCGGAGACCCCGGTCTGGAGGCCCGCGCCGACTCACTGTTCGGGGCCGCCGAGAAGCTGCAGCCGCACGATGCCGGCCTGCTCTACCGGCTAGCGCGCACGCGAGCACGGCAGGGCCGCAATGAGGAGGCCCTGGATCTGCTGGCGCGGGCCATATCGGAGGGTGGACCTGACTACTTCGACGCGGCCGGGACGGACCCCGCCATGGACACGCTACGATCGCACTCCCGATTCCGCACGCTGGCGCCCTAGAGCTTTCTTGTGAAGCTAAGCCAAGAACAATCAGACGAGTTTGATGAGCAGGGTTTTCTGCTGATCAAAGGAGTCTTTGACCCCACGGAAGACCTGGCTCCATGTCGGCAGGAGTTCAGCGATATCTTCGATTCTTACGCTCATCTCTTGATGAACAAATGGGCCCCTGACTTGACTGAGGGCTTTGCAAACCGGCCTTTTATTGAACGCTTCGTCATCTTGCTTGGATTAACAGAAGGAGATCTGTTCGTCCATTTTGAACCCCAATTGCATTTCCTGCCTGACAAACTTTGTAGACTTTCGTACTTACCTGATGTTTTCTTGCCTGAATTATTTTACTTATCGAAGAATACCAAACTCCTGGATATTCTAGAGAACTTTTTCGGTCCTGAAATCACTGCTTCTTCGAATACGCATATCAACCTCAAACCAGCTCAGCGATTTCTTGAACTAGGTTCTGACATATCTCAAAGGTATCGCAAGGGTAAATTTTCCAATCACTATTCTTCATTGAATTTCAAGAAAACCAGATGGCATACAGACAGCAAGACCAGGAACGCAGATTCACGTACCAATAGAATGATCGTTGCATGGACACCATTAACGGACGTATGCAAGGAAGGCAGCTGCTTACTCGTGGTACCAGGTTCTCACAAGGACAAGAATCGTAAACTCGAGGATGACTATCCAAACGCTCTTCCCATAGAGTGCTCCTTGGGTGATCTAGTAGTTTTTGATGCGAATCTTATCCATGGTTCTACAACCAATACGACAGATTCCGAGTACAGACTGACAGTCAATTTCAGATACGTAAGAAGAGGAACCATGACCGGGCATTACTGCACGCCGGATTATGTTGTGCGTAGCCAGTCCGCTCCAGACCAGGTATTGGATGACCCTCACCTGTACTACCAGTACGTCAATGCTGCAGTTGACTTTTTTCACAAATACCCAACCACCAAGATTCGCTCAGGTCGTCCAGAACAAGCAAAGAAAATCAGCAAGGCCTGGCAAGAAAGAATTCGCTGTTATGACGACTGGTTGAACTTGAAACCTGACAGAGTGAATCTCTTCAAGAAGATGAGGCAGAAAGCAAAGTCACTTCTTGTTCACTCTTGACCTGCTGCCCGCCGCTTCTCCCTCCAGGAATCGACGGAGAATCGATCCTCAGCTGCGGGAAGGAGGAACGTCACGACCATGAGAGCCGTGCGCGGGAAGATGTGGCCCATGATGCTGAACAGCGGCTCCTTGAGGAGGTGACCATAGGTCACTAGAAGAAGGATCGCACCCACCGCCACCAGCGCTTCTCGGGTCCTCCAGCCGATGATCAGCAACACCCCCGCCAGAAGCTCCACCAGCGGCACAGCGATACCGGTGGCAAGCAGCAGGTAGTGCGGCATCCAGGAGTCGGCGTACGGCACCGTGAAGTAGGTCTCGGCGTGCCCCAGGGGTGTCATGATGAAGCACTTGTACGATCCCGCCATCGCGAAGATCAGGCCGAGCATCACCCGACAAAAGAATCTAGACCAGCCGCGTCCGCTCATTTCTCGCTCATCTCGGTGACCCCGTCCCAGTCGGAGGGAGGTGGTGAGGTTTGGAAGGCCTTGAGTCGTTCAAGGTAAAGTTTCGACGGGCCGTCGTCCGGGCGAAGTTGCAGCGCATCCCGGAAGCGCTTCTCGGCCACGTCGAACGATTGTGCACGAAAGGCTGCGAGTCCATCCGCAAACTGTCGACGGAAGTCCTGCGCGAGAACCTTCTCACCGGAGGCTCCTAGCAACTCGAAGACTCGCACGGGCACCTTGCGACCCTTGACCCGCACAAGGTCGATCTCGCGGAACACGAAATCCACCGCCACCTGGTCCGCCGTGAACTGGCTGACGAGGATGTCCACCCCCAGGCGCCGGGTGAGCCCCTCGAGGCGCGACCCGAGGTTCACGTGATCACCGATGACCGTGTAGTCGAAGATCCTCGTTGAGCCCATGTTCCCCACCGACATGGGTCCCGTGTTGATGCCGATGCCCGCCAGGACCGGCTGCCGGGACTCGGCGACGAGCTGCCTGTTTCGCTCCGCCAGGCTCGCCTGCATGGCCAGTGCCGCGGCACAGGCGCGCTGAGAATGATCGGCCTGAGCCACAGGCGCGCCGAAGAAAGCCATGATCGCGTCACCCATGTACTTGTCCACGGTCCCTTCGTGGGCGAGAATGATCTCGGTCATCGGCTCCAGGAAACGGTTCAGGAAGGTCACCACCTCCTCGGGAGGCAAGCGCTCGGAGATCGAAGTGAAGCCGCGAAGGTCGGCGAACAGAACCGTGAGCTCCCGCTTCTCGCCGCCGAACCGGACGTTCTCGGGATCGCGAAGCATCTCCTGAATCACGGGATCGGGAACGTACTTTCCCATGAGCCTGCGGATCTCCCGGGCGCGCGCCTCGGTGAACACATTGCGCCAGACCGCCGCCGCGGTGTACCCGAGAGCAGTGGCCATCACCGGCAGCACCAGATCCAGATGCCGCGAGGCTCGAACGAAGACGAGTTGTGTGGACGCACCGTAGAGCAGCACCACAGCGCCCACACCCATGGCGCCGTGCAAGGGCCGGCGCGGCGCGGTTGCCAGGCCGCCGGCCAGCGGGCCGAGAAGCAGGAGGGCCATGATGCCGAACAGCGCTTCCGGCGCGCCATCGTGCATGTATCGCTCGTGCAGCAGGTTGTCCGCCACCGTGGCGTGGACTTCGACTCCTGGCGCCATGGTATCGAAAGGGGTGGTCACGACGTCTCCCAGGCCGGTCTCGGTGGCGCCCACGAACACCAATCGATCCCGGAACGCATCCGGCGCCACCTTCCCATCGAGCACATCGACGACGGACTCGTAGCGAAACGTCCGTCCAAAGCCG
>JAPUKU010000213.1 GCA_027295505.1 Acidobacteriota bacterium | reverse complement strand
GCAGGCATCCTGGGTGAGAACGGGTTCCTCGAGGAGATCGTTTCGAGGCCGGCGCCTCCCGTCACGGGGAAGGGGCGCGATTGGGGTTCAAAGGCCGCAGAGTACCGCAATGCCGCGGAGGCGCTGCTCAATAATCTCCTCGGCAATCGTCACGAGACCGTCCGGCTCGGAATCACCAGCCAGCGATCGAGCTTCCTTCTCTGGGAGAAGAAGACCGGCACCCCGGTCACCCCGCTGATTTCCTGGAGGGACCGGAGTGCCCTCGCCTGGTGCGGGCGCCGCCGGAGTATCGAAGCGAGCATCCGGAAGGCAACGGGTTTACCGCTTTTTCCGCAGTACGCGGGACCCAAGCTGGCCGTGCTCCTCAGAAGGCAACCAAAGCTTCGGCGTGGCCTCGAGCGAGGAACACTCCTATTTGGAACCCTGGAGACTTACCTGATCTGGTGCTGGAGCCCGGACCGTGCCCACGAGACCGATCTCACCATGGCCGCGCGGACCGTGATGGCTGATCCTAAAGCCTGTACGTGGCTGGAGGATCTCCTGGACACGTTCAATGTTCCAGGGCGGGCCCTGCCTCGGATCGTGGATACGGGCGGGCGCTCGCTGCCGCTGGGGGGAAACCGGGTGCTGGGCGCCAGCATCGCCGATCAGGCCTCCGTGGCGCAGCTGCTGCTCGGGGACGACTCGAGCAGGGCGCTCGTCAACGCGGGCAGCGGGGCGTTCATCCTGCGCTCCACAGGTCCGGAGATGCAGCATCAGAAGGGCTACCTCTCCGGACCCATCCGGTGGGGGCCTGAGGGTGGGGGAAACGTCTATGCCCTGGAGGGTGCCATCAACGGTGCCGCCATCACGGTCGATCGATTCGGTGCGGGACCGACAGAGCTTCCCTCGAAGGATCCGGTTCCCGAGGCATTCTGCCTGCCGGACCAGGCGGGTATCGGCTCGCCCTACCTGCTGCCGGCGCGGAGCCTGAGCTTCTCGAAGGAGGTGCTCTCACTGGCGGATGAAGAGAAGCGGAGAATCGTACTGGAAGGGATCGTATTCCGGACCCGCCAGAACCTGGAGGGCCTGTTCCCGGGCTCTCCGCCGGACCAGGTGTTTCTCTCGGGGGGCCTGAGCCGGGAACCGTTCCTGGCCCCGGCCCTGGCCGCCTGCCTGGGCCGTCCGGTCAGCTTGCTAGAGGAGCTGGAAGGAACCCTGCTCGGTGTGGCGCGCCTGGCCGCGGATTCTGACCGGCGCTGGAAAGCGCCCCCAGCCCGTGAGATTGACCCCGGTCCCGCAGGTGCCTACCTGGCCTGGAAATTCAGGCGCTGGAAGGCCTGGGTCAGCCGCAGGCTTGCTGCCTCCACCCAACGGAAGGCCTAGTCATCGTTCTCGTGCTCTTCCGAATCGACGGCAGACTGCCCCTTCTTGGACTTATCCGACTTCGACTTGTCTGACTTCGATTTTCCTGACTTCGACTTATCCGACTTCGACTTGTCCGATTTCGAGCGGGATTTGACGGATTCCGTTTTTTCCGATTTTGACCTGGATCCTACTCTGCCTGATTCACCGCGTCCTACGGCATCCTGCCTCCTGGAGCGCTCCTTGAACAGCTTTCTCTCGCGCTCCTGCTTGTTCTGCAGGGCATGATGCTCGGCTTCCTGGCGCTGGCTCACCTCTCGGTGCGAAACGCCGGGAGGGGGCTTCTGGCTCTCCTTGGCGTGGATCCGCTTGAGCTGGTCACGCTCCCTGGCCTGCCTGCCCTCCAGGTTGCGGACCTGCCGCTCGGTCCGCCGTGTACGCCCGGGAGGAGGTGAGGGGCGGTTGCCACGGTTCCTCTCTGGTGGTTGGCGGGTGACACGAGAGGGGGTATCTCTGTCCCTCGGCCGGCTGGTGAAACGGGAGTCTCTGGGGTGCTGCCTATCCGCCTGGCCCGGAGGCACCGGCCGCCTCTGTGGCTTGCGACCGGGATGCAGCTTGGGCCGGTAGATCACCAGATCCGATCCCTTGTGCTTGACTCCCCGTGCGGACTCCACCGCGTCCACGTGCCGGACGCGGAGCCGGCGCACCGGTTTGCCGCGTGCTTTTTCCACGATATGGATGTTCACGCTCTGGTTGACGATGTGATTGTTCACGATGGTGTAGTGGGTGACATTCTTCGTCATCTTGATGAGCGTCACGTTGCGAGCCGCCGGAGCGATATGTTTCCGCAGGCCCGGACTGGCCAGGTGGCTCGTGCGCGAGAAAGACCACCAGGTCGGATCGAGTGAGGCGTACAGGTTGATATTGCCCCACTTGAGGCCGACGCTCGCGTGCCAGCCAACCTCCCACGGTAGCGGCGCCCACCCGGTCCAGCCGTTTCCCTCGTGCCAGGCGACCCAGGCCGGTCCCCACTCGGTGCCGGGCACCCACACCCAGCCGTAGCTGGTCTCGTAGTGCCAGCGCCCGTAGTGGTACACGGCCCAGCCCCAGTTTTCGTCCGAGGCCCAGGTCCAGCCGTAGTCGCTGTACGCCCAGTGTCCGTACCGGTACGGCCGCCAGTCCACCTCGACGTTGTACGGGTACCAGACCCAGCCGGGGCCGCTCACCCAGACCCAATCCCCGTAAGGCGACAAATCATCAAAGAAGAGATCGACCGAGGCATCCGGACGCGGCGTGATGACCGCTCCAGGCTCCATGAGCACCGGCTGGAGCGCGGGCCCGCTGCAAGCGAGCACCAGGGCGCTCAGCGCCAGAACGATTCCGATTCGATGCAATCCCTTCTTCATTACAGACCTCCCCGGACCGAATTCCTGTGTGGGTGAGTTGCGAGTTTCTATCTGACTCGAATATAGGTGCGGGAAGGGTGGGCGTCACGCTGGCCGCGAGACCAATTTTTGACACCCGAGACAAGCCCCAGCCGCGATGCTGGCAGGTTGCCCCGTTTCCGACCACCGACCTGCTGCGATGGACCTGAAGATGGGCAAGGGGGGGATCTGCTGTAAACTTGGCCGGTTCCATTCAACCGAATTTACAGGAGGTACTCGATGGCGGAGCATCTTTCACACCGGGCGGGTGCTGTCCTGCTCGTTCTGTCTCTTCTCGCCGGCTCGCTCACCACGGTACTCGCCGAGGAGGTCATCCCGTCGATCGGCAAGAAGACCCGGGGCATGGAGAAGCTGGATGGTTTTCTTCCCCTCTACTGGGATTCGGGGGAGGGAAAGCTTTATCTGGAGGTCGCGCGCTTTGATGAGGAGCTGATTTACTTTACCTCTCTCGTCACCGGGGTGGGTTCCAACGACATCGGCCTGGATCGCAGCCAGCTTGGCTCGGGAAGGCTCGTCCGCTTCGAGAAGGTGGGCCCCCGGGTGCTCCTGGTTCAGCTCAATGATCGGTTCCGGGCTGAGAGCCCCAGCCCCGATGAGCGCAGGGCGGTCGAGGTGTCGTTCGCGCGCTCCGTCCTGGGGGATTCGAGCAGGTGGCGGAGGGCGGAGGCCGCGTGCTTGTTGATGCCACCGATTTCGCGATCCGTGACGTGCATGGCGCAATCGGTGAGCTCGAGCGCACGGGCCAAGGTGACTACGAGCTGGATGACTCACGCAGCGTGGTTTATCTGCCGGGGACGAAGGCGTTTCCGAAGAACACCGAGATCGAGGTGTCGCTCACCCTCA
>JAPUKU010000212.1 GCA_027295505.1 Acidobacteriota bacterium | reverse complement strand
GCCGCCACACTTTTGCCACCCGGCTGGCCGCCACCGGCAAGGTCTCCATTTTTGAGATTTCCAAGCTCATGGGCAACTCCGTGACCGTCTGCGAGCGCCACTACGCTGCCTACCTCCCTAGGACCCAGGAGCAATGGCGTGGGCTCCTCGATTCAGATCTGTCTAGCAATCCCGTAGCAATCAATCCACGTAAATCTTAGAAAACACAGTAGTTCACTCCGCCGGTGAGGCGGATAATCATCGCCGGGGGTGGTTTCTTCCCTGGAAGCAAGGTGTAGGCTGCCGGCTCTCTCACCCTGGCGCGCTTCTTCGGGAAGGCGGGTCCGGGGGGCCACGCCCTCCGGACCTTGCACCGACGGGCGAAGATGGGCGCACTTCGCTCCGTCGAACCGGGGCGCCCATAGGCAGACAAGGAGGTAACATGAAACATGTTCGAAGGGTTGGGGCCATCGCGCTGACCGTGGCCATGCTCGCGATGATAGGGGGCGCGGTCAGCGCCGCGGAATCCGATCTCGTGGATATCAACCTGGCCACGACCCGGGAACTGGAGTCGTTGCCCCAAGTGGGCCCGGCACTCGCAAAACGGATCGTCGATTTCCGCGAGATCCATGGAGCGTTCAAGAGCGTAGATGATCTCTTGAAGGTGCAGGGCATTGGTGAAAAGACTCTTGCAAAGTTGAGGGATCGGGTCACGGTTTCCCGCGCGAAGTCGTGAGCTTCAGGAGATTGCCGGGGGCCAGGCCCAGCCCCCGGCCGTCCACCCAACAGGAGGGCTTCACCCTTGCAGAGCTTCTCGTTGTTGTAACCTTGCTGGGGCTGGTCGTGGCCTGGGGAACACCCACGATGGCCACGCTGTGGCGCCGCACAGCCCTACGCGCGGCAGCCCACGACCTTGCCGGGCTCGTGCGCAGGCTCAGGCACGAGGCGGTGGCGCATGAGCGCTACGAAGCATGGGTGTTCAGCCTTTTGGGCGGGCGCTGGCAGATGCAGCGGATCGCCGACGGCAACCGAAACGGTGTGCGTTCAGCCGACATGAGGCTCGGGGTTGATCGGGCGATTGGACCCGCTGTGGATCTTGCCCAACGCTGGCCCCGCGTACGCCTCTCGTTGCCGGAGTTTCCGCTTCCGCGCATACCCCCGTCACGCGGCGTCCTCGAACCGGGCAGTGATCCGGTGCGGTTGTCCGGCACCGATCGCATTTCCTGTGCCCCGAACGGTTCGTGCAGCGGAGGGACGCTGTACCTCAACGCGGGTGGCAGGGAGGTTGCCGCGGTGGTCGTCTACGGGATCACGGGGCGGGTGCGCCTCTGGCGCTATGAGCCGGAAACATCAAAATGGATCCGGTACTGATCCGAAGGGCACATCGTCGTCCTCACGATGTTACCTGGAAGCATGCGGCCGGGCTGGCAGTGCAGATCCACCGCACGGCCGCAGGTGAGTCCGCGGCACGGGCGGGACTCTCGACCCCGCTTCAAAAGGCGGCGCTACAGATACCCGCACGGGTGGCGCTGGCTCGCCTGGAGCCGGGACCTCTCGGCGGACGGCGCCACCTTCTCGCTGCTCTGAGGATTCTTACAGAGCTCGAGTCACATCTGCGGATCGCTATCGACCTTCTGCCGGACGAGAGGAATGCTCTGAAGCACCATCTCAGGGCGGGACAGATTCTCTATCGCCTGATCCTCACGCTGGCGTTGCGCCCGGAACCCGGACGGGTAACCGATTCCCGAGTATTCTCACCTTGACTCGCCACCATCCATTCGCTACAGTCAGCTAGAAACGCGCGTGGTTGCGTGCTTCCTCCGAATGCTCCCTCTGCGGACGATTTCATTACAAATCACCAGACCTCAGTCTGCCCGGCTGGTTGCTGGACTCGCAGGATTGCTCGCCCTGGTGTCAGTGGTATCTTTGTCTGTCGCGGCGGAAGAGGATGCCCTGGCCCTCTACACGAGGGCGCTGAAGGCGCTCGAGGAAGGCCGGCCCTCGGAAGCGGAAAAGCTCTCCCTGCAGGCAGTGGACCAAGATCCGTCCCTGGCAAAGGCGCACGCACTTCACGGGGTGATCCTCGAGGAGCTGGGACATGGAGATAGGGCGCTCGAGTCGTACAGGGAGGCGCTCAGGCTGAAACCTGACTATGCGGAGGTCTATCACAACCTCTGCCTCTTCCATAACCAGGGCCAACAGTTTTCTGAAGCAATCGATATGTGCCGCAAGGCGGTCGAATTCAATCCACGTAATAGCGATGCTCTCAACAATCTCGGCCGTGCTGCTCTGAAGCTCGGTGAGCTTGACCAGGCGCAGGACGCGCTGGAACGTGCGCTCGAGGTCGATCCGGGGTCGATGAGCGCCCACTACAATCTGGCGCTGACGTTCGCGGAGCGGGGCAGAGTCTCGATGGCCATAGGGGAACTGGAGATCGCCTACCAGGGCGCGCGGGAAACGGCCGACTCTCACCGCATCAACTGGATCGTGGAGGTCTGTACCCGGCTGCTCAACCGATATCCCGAGGACGGAGCATCCTGGCGTGTTCATCGGCTGCTCGGGCGGAACTACTCCGACCAGAAATGGTATGGAACCGCGATTCCTCACCTTCAGATTGCCGCAAAGCACAGGGATTACGACAGTGTGCTCCAGCTCGGCCGCTGCTATCGCATCAAGGCTCTGACCGGAGAGGCGCTGAGCACTCTGAGACGTGCCGTCCGCATGCGGCCTGACGATTATCAGGCCCACAACGAGCTCGGTCATGCGCTGGGCACCCTGCAAGATGACTGGGAATCAGCGGAGCACGAGTTCCGTGTGGCGCTGGAAACACGCCCTGACAATCCGGAGGTTCATTACAACCTTGCCTATGCGATGTACAGCATGGAGCGTTATGATCAGGCGCGGCAGAGCTTTGACGAGGCCTTCCGCCTGAAACCCGAGATGGAGGAAAGCGAGCATTTTCAGGGATTGGAGTTTCCGGAATAGAAGGCCGAGACACGGGAAATCATGGAGCATAAAGTCGTCGCACATTTTAAGGATGGCCGGCTTTTGAAGGGCTTGGCGAGTGATCCCGACCCTTCTTCGGGGCACCTCCATGTAAAGCTGCCCGGAGACGGGTCGGATAAAGTGGAAGTGCCGCTGGAGTCCCTGAAAGGCGTCTTCTTCGTCAAATCGTGGGAAGGCAATTCCGCCTACGTCGAGCGTGCCGAGGGATTTGGAGAGAGCTCACCCAACCAGTCCGGGGCCTATCCCCTGCAGCGTACAGTGGTGGGTTTTCAGGATGGGGAACGCATGAAAGGGTATTCCTATAACTACTCGCCCGACCAGCCTGCGCTCCAGTTCTTCCCGTACGATCCGTTCGGAAACAACTACAAGATTCTAATCGTCTGCTCGGCCCTGTGCGACCTCGAAATCTGGTGATTGTGGTAAACTGCGGCTAATAACGCCGCCGATCTTCTGAGGTCTTTCAGTGGGCCTGTTTTTCCTTCGCCTGACACTTACACTCTATTCCGCAGCCACCCTGGCTGCGTTTGGCGCCGTTCTGGGCCGACGCCGCTGGTGGGATCGCGTCGTACCCGGGCTCATTGGCGCGGGTTGCATGACCCATCTTGTCGCACTGGTGCTGAAAGGTATTGAGCTGGGGCACTGCCCGCTGCACACGACCGGCGAGATTGTCTCATTTCTATCGCTGGCGGGAATGCTGATTTTCCTGTTTGGCTTTTACCGGCGTGGCCTGCAAATCTTGGCGGTGGTACTGCTGCCACTGTCCCTGGTGCTTGCGGTCGTCTCGAATCTGCTTCCGGCGCAAACACTGTCTCTCGAGGGATCGAGCCTGGATGGCTTGCTCACTATTCACGTGGCTCTCTCGACTCTTGGAGTTGCGGCACTTTTTGTCACATTCGCGGCGAGCCTGCTCTATCTGTGGCAGGAGCGTGCCCTGAAGCAGAAGAGCGGCGCCGCTCTGTTGCGGCTCCGCCTGCCGGCGCTGGAGACCTGTGACACTCTCATTCATGGGACTCTGGTGTCGGGTTTTCTTCTCATGACCCTCGCCATCATCACAGGCGCCCTGTGGAAAGCTTCCACGTTGAGCGGCACCTTCTGGATCTGGGAGCGGCGTGAGAGCCTGGCCCTGCTCGCCTGGGCCATTTTCGGCGCCCTCATCGTCGGGCGTTTGCTGGTCGGCTGGCGGGGGCGCAAAGTTGCCTATCTGGCGATGGTAGGCATCGTCGCGGTGGTCCTGCGCATGCTGGGGGTGACCCCGTGATGAACGTATATCTGATCGGAGCCAATCACACGAGTGCACCGATTGAACTGCGTGAGCGGCTTTTTGTGCCCAAGAGTGCTCTGCCTGAAGCTCTGGATGAACTCAAGCGAGTGGAGGGTGTGCAGGAAGGATTGCTCCTGTCAACGTGTAACCGCACGGAGGTTCTGACGCGTCTCGATCAGACGGCTGACGGAGAGGAGCCGATACTGGACTACCTTTCGCGCCGGCATAGCCTCCCGGTCCAGGAACTGGAGCCCCACCTGTACCGGATGCGCGATCTGGATGCTGTGCGCCACATGTTCCGGGTAGCAGCCTCGCTCGATTCCCTGGTGCTGGGAGAATCGCAGATCCTAGGCCAGGTGAAAGAGGCGTACCTGGCCTCTCTGGAGCGGCGCTCCCTGGGGAGGGTGCTGGGTGGGTTGATGCGCCATGCTTTCTCTGTGGCCAAGAAAATCCGCACACAGACCGGCATCGCGCGCAATCCCGTTTCTATCAGCCAGGTGGCTGTCAGTCTGGCGGTGCAGATTTTCGGGTCCCTGTCCGGCAAGACGGTCATGTTACTGGGGGCCGGCAAGATGGGCGAGCTGGCCGCTCGCCGGCTCACGGAGGAAGGCGTGCGGACGGTGATTGTTTCGAGCCGCACTCTGGAGCGCGCCAGGGAAATTGCTCGACGATTTGGCGGGTCAGCAGTATCGTTCGATGAAGTAGTGAACCACTTCGAGTTTGTGGACATTCTGATTTCCTCCACGGGGGCTCCTCACTACGTGTTGCGCGCCGATCAGGTGGCAGATCTCATGCGCCGCCGGCGCAATCGCCCGGTTTTTCTGATCGATATCGCATTCCCGCGGGACATCGATCCGCGGGTCAACGAGTTCGATAACGTTTACCTGTATGACATCGACGATCTCAAACACATCGTGGATGCCACGCGGCTAGAGCGTCAGCACGAAGCGGCCACGGCGGAGTCACTGGTCGAGCGCGAAGTTGCCGCGTTCTCTAACTGGTATAACGGCCTGCAGGTAGGGCCACTCATTGCTGGCATGAGGGAACGCAGCGAGCAGGTGAAGAACGAACAACTCGAGCGCTTTCTCGCCCGGCACCCTGATCTTTCCGCCCGCCAGCGCCAGGATCTGGAGACACTATTGCGGAGCCTGGTGAACAAGATACTGCACGAGCCAACCGTGCGACTGAAACAGGTTTTCGCCCAGCTGGAAGATCCACTCCACATCGACGTGGTTCGTAACCTCTTTGAACCTGGCGAAAAGATGCCGATACGCACGCCCGATGCCGGCGGCAGTGAGAGACGCGAGAAGTCTTGAGCCGCGGGGCACAGGAGCGGGTCTTGCGATTGGGCACGCGGGGAAGTGTCCTGGCGCGCGCGCAATCGGGACTGATTGCGGCCGCACTCGAAGATCTGCACCCCGGTCTGAAGATCGATTTGAACGTAATCCGTACTCAGGGGGATCGAGACCTGGAACGCCCCGTAGAGGTGTTGGGCGGCAAGACTGTGTTCGTGAGGGAGATCGAGAAGGCCCTGCAGCGGGAGGAGATCGATCTCGCTGTGCACAGCCTGAAGGATATGGCGGCTGAGCTTCCGGAGGGGCTGGAGCTTGCGGCCATACCCGCGCGCGTCGATCCGGCCGATGCGCTCGTCAGCCCGGAAGGGAAGGGACTGGAAGCCCTTCCGGCCGGCGCTCGGATTGGCACCGGCAGTCCCCGGCGAACCACGCAGCTGCGCCTGGCCCGGCAGGATCTTTCGTGTGTCCCGTTGCGCGGCAACGTGGACACCCGCCTGAGGCTCATGGAGGAAGGGAAGGTGCAGGCGGTCATTCTCGCGGTCGCCGGCCTGAAGCGGCTCGAGCGCCTGGACGGCCGCGCCTTCCGGCTCGAGACGGATTCGTTCATCCCCGCGCCGGGGCAGGGGGCTCTTGGGGTCGAGACGCGCTGCGGATCGGCGGCCAGCGATCTGGTGCGGCCGCTGCACGACGAAACGTCCGGCCGCGAGGTGGAGGCCGAGCGGGCGCTGGTGAGAGCCCTTGGCGGCGGCTGCCAGATGCCACTCGGTGCGCTGGCAAAGCTGGAACGGGGCCGTCTCACGCTTCGGGTATTTCTTTCAGATCTTGCCGCCGGGCACTGGATGAGGGATTCCGAAACAGGCCTGGCCTCTGATCCAGGATCCATCGCCCGGCGCCTGGCCGCCCGGCTTCTGAGCGCAGGGGGAACAGAAATCCTGCGCGGTCTCGGTCTGACACCGCCCGATCCCGCGACCCTGGAGGGGTGTTGACTCGCCCCTCGAACAAGGCTGGCAAGGTCTACTTGGTGGGTGCCGGCCCCGGAGATCCGGATCTAATCACGCTTCGCGGGCGCGAGCTCCTGGAGAGTGCCGATCGAGTAGTCTACGACGCGCTAGTAGATCCGTACCTGCTGGAGTATGTACGTCCGGAAGCCGAGAAACTGTTTGCAGGCAAGCGTGGGGTTGATCCGGAGGCCCGCCAGAGAGCCATCGATCGGCTGCTGGTGGAGGGCGCGCGCCAGGGTCTCGTTGTGGTGCGGCTCAAGGGCGGGGACCCCTTTGTCTTCGGGCGGGGTGGAGAGGAGGCGGAGGTTCTTGCACGGGAAGGGGTGGAGTTCGAGATCGTTCCGGGAGTAAGCTCAATGATTGCCGGACCCGCATACGCCGGCATTCCCTTGACGCACCGGGCGCACGCTTCATCAGTGTTCATTGCCACCGGCCACGAAGATCCTGAGCGGCCCTCAGGTCGACTGCGATGGGAGGTGCTTGCCAGGAGCGCAGATACCCTTCTGTTCATGATGTCGATTCGCAATCTTGGCGCCATTCTCAGCAAACTCCAGGAGCATGGGCGCGATGCCTCCACACCCGCCGCCCTGATCGAACGGGCGACGTGGCCCCGCCAGCGTACGGTCGTGGGCACGCTTTCCACGCTCGAAGAAAAGGCACGCCTTGAGAGAATCTCTCCCCCGGCACTGCTCGTGGTGGGGGATGTGGTTTCGGTCCGTGAGAGCACCGCCTGGTTCGAAAGGCGGCCCTTGTTTGGACGTCGGGTCCTCATCACCCGTGCCAGGCACCAGGCGGCCCCCTTACGGCGGTTGCTCCGGGAAGCAGGCGCGGAGGTTGTAGAGTTTCCAACGATCGAAATTCACCCGCCATCCTCCTGGGGTCCAGCAGATAAGGCGATTGGGGAACTGGAGGCTTACGACTGGGTTCTGTTCACCAGCGCGAATGGCGTCGATGCCTTCTTCGATCGTCTGTGGAAAAAAGGTAGGGACTTGCGCGCGCTCTCCCAGGCTCGCCTGGGCGCCATTGGTCCCGCCACCGCGCGCCGCCTTGAAGAACACGGATTGAGGCCCGACGTGATACCGGGAGAGTTTCGTGCTGAAGGTGTGCTCGAGGCGCTGCACGATCAGGTTCGCGGCGCACGTATCTTGCTGGCGCGCGCCCGCGAAGCTAGGGAGGTGCTGCCCCGTCAACTCCGGGAGGTGGAAGGGGCGCAGGTGGATGTGATCGAAGTTTACCGTTCCGAGCTGCCGCAGGTCGATACTTCGGAGCTTCGCCGCGAACTGGAGCAGTCTAGGATCGACGTGGTGACGTTCACCTCCTCGTCCAGCGTCAAGAACCTGGCCCGACTGCTGAATGTGAAGAGTCTTTCGGAGCTACTGGTGGCGTGCGAGGTGGGCTGCATCGGCCCCATCACCTCTGACACCGCCCGTGCGCACGGGCTCTCGCCTTCAATCGAACCGGAGCAGTACACCATCCCCGCTCTGGCGATGGCCGTGATCGATCGCTTTAAAAGTTCCCCTTCTGGAACTCGTCCACCGAGGTAATGCCCTGGCGGACGCGGTCGAGGCCGCGATCGCGCAATGTACGCATCCCTGCCTCCCGGGCCAGGGCGCGGAGTTCCTTGGCCGGGGCGCCAGCAATGATCCGCGCGCGCAACTGGGGGAAAGTCCTGAGGAGTTCCACCAGAGGGGTGCGGCCGTGGTAGCCTGCCTGCAGACGGCATTCATCGCAGCCCTGCGCCTGGTGGACCTTCAAACCCTTCGCTTCCTCCGGGCTCAGTCCCAGGGAGGAGAGAATGAGATTGCCCGCCTGCTGGGGAGAGCGGCAGCTACTGCACAGCATCCGTACCAGCCGCTGGTTCAGGATTCCCCTCAGGTGTGCCGCTGCGAACTCGGGCTCCAGGCCGAGCCGCTGCAGTACGTCCAGGGCTTCGAAGCTGCTCTTGGCGCGCACCGCGGTGATTACGAGCGTCAGTGGGGCGAGTTCCTTGATGGCGGGGATCGTGGTGCCATCCTCGAGAGCCGGCAGGACCAGAACCTGGGGGAGCTGGGAGCGTACTTCGGAGAGGGCGGTCTTGAATGCGGCTTTGCTGGAACCGAACTGGCGCTGCGTGACCCCCGGGATCTTCACCAGGGAGGTGCGTTCGAGGCAAACGCACTCCTTGCCCGACTCGGCCACGTGCTGCTGAATCGCGTACAGGAGTGAGCGTAAACCGTGAAGGGGTGGAGCGCTCACCACAAACAGGCCGTTGTCGTTGTGGAGCGCTTCCTCCAGGCTCTTTAGCACGGTCTTCTCCAGGCCGTGCTTGGCGAGGGGGATTACGTATTTCTGCTCGTCCACGATCTTGATACGGAAATCCTCACCCTCCCGGTTGGAGACAACCCGAAGAAACAAGGTGGCTTTCTTGTCTCCCGCACTTATGGTGAGCCGGCTCTCGACGATGGCACCCCGTTTCTTGGGACGCACCTCGAAAAGCTCGTACAGGGAGTGTCCCACCGACTCCGCGAGCTTTTGCGGAGGGGCCTGGACTTTGTACTGCATGCCGTCGATGCGGTAACGGCCCACGAACTCGGCGTGTCTGACCTCGGCATGGGCGTCTGAGGCTCCCCGTCCCAGGGCGTTGCTCAGGAACTTCTGTGCGAAGGCCATGGCATCCTCGGCGGTGGTGCTCTCCTCCGGCGCCGGAGTGTGATCTCCCTCGGCAGCGAGAAGCCGCAGGTGGCGCAGGATCTCGTCTTCGGAGGCCTGCCCGGGAATCACCTGGGCCTGGGTCAGGCTCTGTATCTGGTCGATGGTGTCCGCGTCCCCGGGCGAGGCCATGGCCAGGGTGAGCATGGGGCGATCCTTGAACATCTCCAGCTCGAGGGGCAGAATCCGCTTGCGGCGGCATAGATCCAGACCGATCTTCTCGACCAGCTCGCGGCTTGGAGGGGTTCGCCGCAGGTCGAAGGCCGGTACTTTTTTCTGGTGGTTGAGGAAATACTCGAGGTTTTCGCGCGACAGGAAGCCGAGCTCGACCAGCACCTCTCCGATCCGGGGGTTGTCCTTGCGGCGCCGCTGTTTCTTGAGCCCCTCCAGCAACTGGGAGGTCGTCAAAAGATTGGCACGTACAAGCAATTCACCCAGTGGTAGCTTGGAGTGCCTCAGGGTGGAGAGATCTTCCTGGAGCTCGGCCGGAGCATCTTTCCAGAACTGGTCCTTGAACTCTTCGGTCGCACTGCAGAAGCAGGTCAGGCAGAAGGGGCAGACCTTGGAAGGGTTATGGGGGTTGCATGAGCACCAGATCGCTGCAAGGGAGTCGAACTCGCCGAGGCAGTTCCAGCACTGGGTGAGGTACTCCTCCTGCAGGGCAGGGGGATTTGTTCCGATGGCGGCCTTGGTTGACATTGGTGGTCCAATATATGCGCCGGACACGAGGCCAGCAAGATCCGGCCTTTATTGACTGCCCCCGGGGCGCATGCTAGCGTTCCGGCCACCCACCCCCTTTTCGAAGGGGGGACGGGTTCTCGCCACATGACAGCCCCCAGGCTCCTGCCCCTGCACGACCGCCACCAGTCGATCGGGGCCCGCTTCATGGAGTTCGCGGGCTGGCAGATGCCCCTCCAGTACTCCGGGATCCTGGCCGAGCATGGTGCCGTCCGCCAGGCTGCGGGTCTGTTCGATGTAAGCCATATGGGGGAGGTGGGCGTGCGGGGCCCCTCGGCAGGGGAGTTCCTGCAGCGTATGACGATGAACGACATTCTGGCGCTGGAGGACGGAAAGGCCCAGTACAGCGGGCTGCTCACCGCCCAGGGGACACTGCTGGACGACCTGATTGTCTACCGCGTCGGCAACGCCGATTACCGGCTGGTGGTGAATGCGTCCCGTGTATCCATCGCTTTCGAATGGCTGAGGGAGCAGGCCCGCGGGGCCGTCGAGGTCACCGACCGCAGTGCCGGGATGGCGCTTCTGGCTATCCAGGGTCCGGAAGCAGCGTCAATTTTGGCAAAGGTGTGCACCGAATCGCTTGCCCTCAGACCATTCCGCCACGCAGTCCTCCGGGTAGCGGGTGTGGATTCCAGGGTCGCTCGCACCGGTTATACTGGAGAGGACGGTTTTGAAATCTTCGTGCCGGCGGATGCGGCCACAACGGTGTGGGACGGGCTCCTAGAGGCCGGCAGAGAAGACGGATTGCGCCCGGCGGGTCTCGGAGCGCGGGAGACGCTCCGGCTTGAAGCAGGTCTGTTGCTCTATGGTCAGGACATTGACGAGACCACTACGCCTCTCGAAGCCGGCCTGGATCGTTTTGTCGCACTCGACAAAGGTGAATTCATTGGCCGGGAGGTGCTTCTGCGCCAGCGCCAGGGAGGTCTGACCCGCCGGCTCAGAGGATTCGAGATGGAGGAAGCGGGGATTGCTCGCACTGGCTACGGCGTGTGGGCGGGGGAGGAGAGGGTTGGCACGGTTACCAGCGGCGGCTTTGCTCCGACCCTCAGGAAGAGTGTAGGCCTGGTGTATTTGCCCTGCGAGATGCGTGAACGAACCATCCAGGTTGAGATTCGTGCCCGCCGCGCCGCCGCGCGTCTGATGTCTCTGCCGTTTTACCGTCGAAAAATATCTCAAGCGAGGTTAGGGTGATCGATCCCGACAATCTCAAGTACACCCGTGACCACGAATGGATTGCTCTCGAGGGAGAGGTGGGTACGATCGGTATCACTGATTTCGCGCAGAAGGAGCTTGGAGATATTGTCTTTGTGGAGCTGATGCAGGCCGGGACGGTGGTGACTGCGGGCAAGGAGATGGGCACGGTCGAATCGGTCAAAGCGGTCTCGGAAGTCTACTCGCCGGTGAATGGCACGCTCGAGGAGAGCAACGGAGATCTATCCTCGAAGCCCGAGCTCATCAACCAGGATCCGTACGGGCGGGGGTGGATGGTGCGCGTGCGCTTGAGCGATCCCGCCCAGGTGGCTCGATTGATGGATCAGTCATCCTATGAAGCGTACTTGAAACAGGAGGCGAGCGGTCAGTGAAGTATCTCTCCAGCGGGCCGGGAGATCGGCACGCCATGCTTGAGGAGATCGGTGTCTCTTCCATTGATGACCTATTCTCCTCGATTCCCCGGGAGCTGCGGCACGAAGGACCCCTTCCTGTGTCACCTGCGCTGAGCGATCCCGACCTCGAACACCTGCTGCGCGGCTGGGCTTCGGAGAACCTCACGCTGGAGTCCGCTGCCAGCTTTCTCGGTGCGGGAGCTTACCGTCATTATCGATCTCCGGCTGTTGATGCCATCCTGACGCGATCGGAATTTTACACTTCGTACACACCTTACCAGCCGGAAATCAGCCAGGGTACATTGCAGTCCCTGTTCGAGTACCAGACCTTCATCTGCATGCTGACGGAGATGGAAGTGTCCAATGCGTCGCTGTATGACGGTGGGTCGGCCCTCGCAGAAGCGATGCTCATGGCTCACCGTCTTCGCCGGGGGGCCTGCTCGTACGTCTCCGAGTCCGTGCATCCGAACCACAGGCAGGTGGCCGCCACCTATGCTCAGAACGCTGGAATCGAATTACGGGCCCTGCCGCGGCGTGCTGATGGTGCGACCGACCCGGAGGCCGTGGAAAAGAGCGCGCGATCGGGGGCAAGCTCGATCATCGTGCAAAGTCCGAACTTCTTCGGGGTGATAGAGCCGCTCGAGGAACTCGCTGCGGCCGCCCACCTCGGCGGCGCCATGCTGCTGGTTTCGGTGGTGGAGCCGGTCTCTCTCGGGCTGCTGCGGGGGCCCGGCCATTTCGGGGCGGACATCGTGACGGGCGAGGGGCAGGCATTCGGGCTGCCTCCGTCCTTTGGCGGACCCTACCTGGGATTCCTGGCCTGCATGGAATCCGCCGTGCGTGCCCTGCCTGGCCGCCTGGTCGGGGAGACGGTCGACGTCGAGGGCGAGCGAGGATATGTTCTGACCCTGGCCACCCGGGAGCAGCACATTCGCCGGGAGAAGGCGACTTCAAACATCTGCACGAACCAGAGTCTGTGCGCGCTTGCGTTGAGCGTGCAGCTCGCCGCTCTCGGCCGGCATGGTCTCCCGCGTCTGGCCCGCCTCAATGCCTGGAACGCGCGCCAGGCCCTGGCACGCATCTCGGACATACCGGGCATCCAGCGGGAGTTCAAGGGACCTTTCTTCAATGAGTTCGTGGTTGAGCTGCCGGACGATGCCGGGCGTGTGTGCCAGGCGCTCGCCGCCGAGAAAGTGCTCGCCGGGGTTCCCCTCGGGCGTTGGTGGCCCGAGCTCAACCGGCATCTGCTGATCTGTGCCACAGAACTCACCCGCCCTGAGGAAATTGACAGGCTGGCCCAATCTCTGCACAAGGCCACGGTAGGGGGAGACGGCACCGGTCAGGTGGAAGCGAGGTCGGAGCGTGGAGCGATCTGAAAAGCTTCTCTTCGAGATCGGATCGCCCGGCCGCGTCGGGATCCACCTGCCTGAGTGTCCCGAGGAACCTGACGGGGATTTAGGCATTCCGGCGCAGTATCTGCGAACCGAGATCGAGGGTTTTCCGGAGCTCAGCGAGGTGGATGTGGTGCGGCACTTCACCCGTCTGTCGCGCTGGAACACGGCAGTCGACCTGGGCATGTACCCGCTGGGTTCATGCACCATGAAATACAATCCGAAGATGCATGAATCTCTTGCGCGCCTACCGGGGTTTGCGGAAACGCATCCGCTGCAGCCCGAGACGACGGCCCCCGGTTGTCTGCGCCTCATGCACGAGCTCGAAAAGGATCTCTGCGCCATCAGCGGGATGGATCATTTCACCTTGGCCCCTTCTGCGGGAGCCCAGGGCGAATTCGTCGGTATGTCGATGATACGCGCCTATCTGAGCGAGCGGGGCGATGCCAGGCGCGTGGTGCTCATCCCGGACAGCGCCCATGGCACCAATCCGGCCAGTGCGCGTCTGGCCGGCTACGAGGTGGAGACGGTTCCGAGCTCTCCGAATGGCACGATTGACACGAAAGCCCTGAGAGGGTGCATGGGGCCGGACGTCGCCGCGCTCATGCTGACCAATCCGAACACGCTGGGAGTTTTTGAGAACCGTATCGTTGAAGTTCTGGGCATCGTGCACGGGGCGGGTGGGCTGGTCTATCAGGATGGCGCCAACATGAATGCGCTGCTGGGGAAAGTGCGCCCCGGGGACACCGGAATCGACGTCCTTCACCTCAATCTTCACAAGACCTTTTCTACACCCCACGGCGGAGGTGGTCCGGGGGCGGGACCGGTAGGGGTGCGATCTGTGCTGGAGCCCTACCTGCCGGTGCCGCGAGTGGTTCACGGCACGGAGGGCTGGCGCCTGGAGGAGGGATACCCGAAGAGTATCGGACGTGTACACGCGTTTCACGGCAACTTCGGAGTGCTCCTGCGCGCCTACGTTTACATTCGCTCGCTGGGTGCCGAGGGTCTACGGCAGGTTGGCGAGCAGGCCGTGCTCAACGCACGCTATCTACGCAAGCGATTGTCAGGGGATTTTGAGCCGGCCGTAACCTCGGACATGCTGCACGAGGTAGTGTTCAGCGATCATTCGTTCCACGATCTCGGCGTGACGACGCTCGACATCGCCAAGCGCCTTCTGGATTTCGGCTTCCATCCGCCGACCATCTATTTTCCGCTGACCGTCGCCGGAGCGCTGATGATGGAGCCCACGGAGTGCGAATCGCGCCAGGAGCTTGATGCCTTTGTAGATGCCATGCTCCAGATTCGTCACGAGGCCGAGCATGAACCACAGATTTTAAAAAGTGCGCCTCACCGCACGCCAGTGCGACGCCTCGACGAGGTCGCCGCCGCTCGCCGACCCCGCTTGCGCTGGCGGTCGCCCACTGCCTGACGCGCATGGGCCGGAACGGCAAAGCCGGCCGCGCGTAGAAGTCGGCGGACCGGATCCAGGGGCAGCCCCATGACGTTGGTGTAGGTACCCTCGAGGTGGACTATGTACGCGGCGAACCGGCCCTGGATCCCGTATCCTCCCGCCTTGCCGCGCCACTCCCCTGAATCCAGGAAGGCCGTCAGTTCCGCCCGGCTCAGGCGTGCTACGTGCACCCGCGTACATACCACGACAGTGCGCGTCCGGTAGTGTGGCCGCGCCAGCGCCACTCCGGTCCACACCGTGTGTCTGGAACCTGCGAGGAGGCGCAGCATTGCTTCGGCCTCGGGCCGATTCTTCGGGATTCCGAGCTGCTTGTTCCCCTGGCACACAATGGTATCGGAGCCCAGCACGTATGCCCGAGGGCGTCGCCGAGCTACCGCGGAAGCCTTGCTCAGCGCCAGCCGGCGCGAGCGCTGGCGCGGTGTCTCCCGCGGCAGAGGATCTTCAGGCACTCCGGGGGGGATCACGCTGAAGGGCACGTCCAGAAGACGGAGGAGGAAGCGCCGTCGGGGTGAGCGGGAGGCCAGAATCAAGCGAGGGGGCGATGCCGAGGACCGTGTCACGGCGTCGCACTATAGCCGCCGTCTGCGGCGGCCGCAACCTATTAGATTTCAGGGATTACCCTCCATGGCGCTAGTTGAAAGGGCGGGATGGGGGCCGTATAATATTTGAGGTCGGGTGTATTCCACACCCTGGAGGAATCTAATGACCTGTGAGTACAGGCGTTTTCTATCGACCGGACTGGTGGCGGGAGTGGTGGCCGTGACGCTTGCCCTGGTTGCTGCGTGGGGCGCACCGGCGTCTGGTAAGGGGCTGCAGGCCCAGAACCGTCCGCCGTCACCGGCCACAGCCGGCAGTGCGGCGACGACCGGGAAGCGCGTTCTGGTGAAGCCTTCGGATGAACCGAACCTCCTGTTCCTGTTTACGGACCAGGTGGTCGGCTACATCCAGCCCTGTGGGTGACCGCGGAATCCGTCAGGCGGCCTGGCCCGGAGGGTTGGGTATCTCAACGAATTCCACAAGGTCATGGGGCAGGTGCCCGTAGTGTGGCTGGAGGCCGGAGATTTCTTTGGTGATCCGACCCCGACCGGGGACATGCAGAACAAGATGTTGATCAAGGGCATGAGCTTCATCAGATATGCTGCGGCAAACGTGGGCCCCCGCGAACTAGCGGGGGGGATCGACAAGTTCCTGAAATTTTCAGGAGCAGCCAGCTTTCCGTTCGTCAGCGCCAATCTCGTCACTGACCCCGGCGGTAAGCCGTTCGTGGAACCGTACGTCGTCCACGAAATCGATGTCCGCGCTCCGGGCGATGATGAAGCCCGGCGGCTGCGCATCGGTATCATAGGCTTTACGGCTCACAAGCGGGGTTTCCTGAAGGCGACGCCGGATAACAAGAACCTCGTCACCATCCCGCCGGTCGAGGCCCTCGAGCGCTGGCTTCCGAAGCTGCGCCGGAAAGCAGACCTCCTGGTAGCTCTGGTGGCCATGCGTTATGAGGAGGCGCTGGCGCTGGCGCAGGCGGCAGAAGAGATGGGCATGCCGCTGGATTTTGTGCTTGGCGGCATGGGCGACTTCGTGACACGCGACGAGGCCAGCATGCTGGGTAGCACGAAAGTCGTCTATTCGGGAAACATGGGAAAGCGCCTGGGTGAAGTACGGGTCTTTTTGGATGCAGAACGCAAACCTGCCAGAAGTGTCTTCGATGCCATCTGGTTGACGAAAGACTACCCCGGGAATCCAGATCTCGAGTCGATGGTAGGGGCAACTCTCGACGACATGGGTGAGTGGTTCAGTGCCCATCAGACTTTCGGTTCACCGCTGACCCCGGTGGTGATCGGTTCGAGCTACACAGGCGCGGGGCGCTGCAAATCCTGCCATGAGCAGGCCTTTGCGGTGTGGGAAGATACAGTGCATGCCCATGCGCTCGATACCCTTGTGAGGGAGCGGCAGATGTACAACCCCGAATGTCTGCTCTGCCATACGACGGGATATCGGAAGGCGGGTGGCTATATCGGAATGAGCAATACTCCTCAATTGGCACACATACAGTGCGAGTCGTGTCACGGTGCTTCAGGGACCCATCCCGAGTCGAGGGTGGCCGGTTTTGGAAAAGCGGGCATACAGTCCTGCCTGCCGTGCCACACGCGTGAAAACAGCCCCGAGTTCAACTTCTCGAGCTACTGGGAAAGGATTCGTCACTGAGCAGTGAGCCCATGGGAAGGGTGATGGCGCTCGATTGGGGGGAGGTACGAATTGGCGTGGCGTTGAGCGACCCGCTGCGCCTCACCTCGCGAGCCCTCACAACTCTGACACACCGCGACGCTGAAAAAGACACGGAAGCGATCCGCCGCATTATCGAGGAGCACGACGTGGTGGAGGTCATCGTCGGGCACCCCGTACATACGGATGGTGGCCGGGGGCGGGTCGCACGGGCGGCGGAGCAATTTGCCGAGCGGCTGAGAGCCAACGTCGAAGTGCCGGTACTTCTTTGGGATGAGCGCTTCACGACGCAGGAGGCGGCACGGACTCTCATCGAGATGAACGTCAAGCGGCGCCAGCGTGATCGGGCTATTGACCGCTTCGCGGCTGCACTGATCTTGCAGGGATTTCTTGAGTTTGAGAGGCAGCAGTCCGCGGGTGTGGCAGGTGATCCAGGGAGAAGCGTCAGTGAGTGAGCAAACAGGCCGCGTGACGGCGCCTCGGTGGGTCGGAGGAAGGGGACGGATCGCGCTTGCGGGTCTTCTGGCGGTTCTCGTGCTGATGATGACCGGTGTTGGTCTGGTCTGGATTCCTTACAAAGGGTATGAGGAGCCGAAACGGGTCGTTCACGTCTCCCGAGGTACCTCTATCCAGGCACTGGGCCGACAGCTGCGGCGGGAAGGGCTCATCCTCTCTTCTCATGCATTTCGAGCCCTGATCTGGCTGGAAGGACCGCATGCGACGGTGAAGGCAGGGGAATACGAATTCCATGAGGCCGTGAACCTGGCGGCGGTTGCGCGTCATCTTTTGGAAGGGCGCGTCCTGCAGTATCAGATCACAGTTCCGGAAGGCCTGACGGCGCGCGAGGTGGCGGCGCTCCTGGCCTCCAAGGGAGTGCTGGATGAGGAAGAGGTGGTCCAGGCGGCCCGCCGCACCGAGTGGATCGCCGACCTTGATCCGGGCGCGCTCGACCTGGAAGGGTATCTGTTTCCGGACACCTACCGATTTGCCAGAGGCAGTTCCGCCGAAGAAGTGGTGCGCACGATGGTAACGAGGTTTCGTGAAGTGTTTGCCGAACCCTGGAGACAGCGAGCCGCGGAGCTGGGCATGACGCCCCGGGAGATCGTCACGCTCGCCTCACTGATTGAGAAGGAGACCGGTGCCCCCGAAGAACGGCCGACGATCTCCGCCGTCTTCCACAATCGACTGCAGCTGCGCATGCGTCTCCAGTGCGATCCGACGGTGATCTATGCCCTGGAGCGGGAGGGGCGATACCGGGGAGCACTCAGCCGGCGAGATCTGGCCTTCCCGTCCCCGTACAACACGTATGTGGCCGCTGCCAG
>JAPUKU010000211.1 GCA_027295505.1 Acidobacteriota bacterium | reverse complement strand
TCCAGCCGCTTTGTCCTGGCGGACGCCAGACCACGGGCATAGTGCCAGACGCCGACCCAGTAGGTCTTGGTCTCCGGCGGCTCGGGCTGCTCCATGATCTCCTCCCACTTCCCGAACCGGGCAAGTGCATAGAGGGGCACCACGGCAAAGACCTGGCCCCATTCGGGCATCTCGTCTACATCCGTGCCGATCTTTTCCCCCACCTCGAAAGCGGCCTTCATGGCGTCCGCGCTGCGGCCTTCCCAGGCTGACGCAAGCCAGAAGAAGTGGATGTTGTGCGGATAGTACAGGAGAGGGTAGATGCCCTGGGCGCGGCACTGGGTAATGTAGTCCTCGTCAGCGGCGATGGCCCGGGTGTTGGCGTGAGAGGCATCCTCGTAGCGCCCCACTTGCACGTAGATGTGCGACGGCATGTGCTGCAGGTGCCCTGATCCGGGCACCAGCCCGACGAGCCGATCCGCCGCCTCTTCCGCCAGCTCAGGATGCGCCGCCTCCACGGCGTGAATGTAGAGGTGGGCGGCGCCCGGGTGATCCGGGTTACGCTCCATCACTGATTCCAGGATCTCCAGGAACTCGGCCGTAGCCGGATACGGCTCGCCCGTCGGAGTCCAGTAATTCCAGGGGCTGAGGTCCATCAGTGACTCGGCAAATAGCGTGGCTGCGTCCTGGTCGTCCGGGTACCGCTCGTGCACCTTGCGCATCGCGTTGGCGTATGCCTCATCGAGAGCGATTCGATCCGGCTCTTCGTCATCCGAGTAGCGGGCGGCGAGAGCCTTAACGAACGCCTGTTCCTTCTTCGAGACGCCGCCCTTCAACGAAAGCGCCTTCTGCACCAGCTCGTAGGCTTCCGACTCCGCCTCGGATTCCATCGGCGCGTTGATGTTGGGACCCAGCACGAGCGCCTGCCCCCAGTAAGCCATGGCGTTTTCAGGATCGAGGCGCGCCACTTCCTGGAAAGAGCGTCTGGCCTCGCGGTGGTTGAAACCGTAGGCCAAGGTGAGCCCCTGATTGAAGAACAGTTGCGCGCGCGGAGAGCTCGTGGTGATCGGGTGCTCGTAAGCACCCAGGTTCTGAAGCCTGGGAGCGATCTGCCCTTCCGTCACACCCGACTCGTTCTCATACCCCTGGGCACCGCCCGCCTTTAGCGCCGGACCGGCAGCCAGACTGCAACCCATGACCACCACGGCCACCCACCTGAGCCGCGCACCAGGGTAATACGTATCCCTTTGCCGCATCTCGTCTCCTCTCACAATGTGGCTGGCTAGAGCGTCCAGGACGATTTAATAACCGGGATCGGCGGCTCTGTCAAGCTGGGGGCCACTGGCCGCAGGCCCGCGGCCGGACGCTACAATTGACCCAGGCAACCTGCTTGATTTAAAGTTGTACGAATACACAACTTTGAACGAAATTTTGCCGCCTGGCAGGGATTAGCGTCAGGCGTGACACAGGGGATTCATATGAGATTTCACGGTGTTTTGTTACGACTCATCTCAATTGCGGTTCTGGTCGTTCCGGTGTCTCCGCTCCTGGCGGAATCCGGCTTGACCGCGGATCCGTCGATCGATTTTTCGACCTACTCGTCCTACGCCTGGCTACCTCTTACTCCGGGCGCCGGGAAAACTGTCGAGCTGCGGAACCCCACTGCCCACAAGCTGATCCAGGACGCTATCAATCAGGATCTGTCATCCAAAGGGTTCTCGATCACCCGTGGCACGCCGGATTTCTATGTCACGTATGAGGTCCACCGCGAGGCGGGAGGCAAAAATCTCTCCACGACCGGTTATTCGATCCCCACCCACTTCGGGGATAGAGCGGATCTCATGCCGCACGTGGCGGGAACCCTGATGGTTGGCCTTATCGATGCTCAGGAGCGGAGGCTCGTGTGGCGGGGATGGACCACAGGGGCCTTCAGCCGCGCCGAGCTTCTCGATTTCAGGACGGTTGAGAGCAAGATTGAGGCTCTGGTTGTCGAGATTCTGTCGAGGTTTCCGCCGCTACCCGAGTACGAGTAGTCGAGCTCACCCCGGCCATTCGATGCTCGAGCGCTGGCTCTAAACGGCTCCAGAGCGCCCCTGATCTCCGACATCCGGTTTGAAGTCGCCCGGAGTTTGATTGGGATAGACAATGAGTTTCTCGGGTGGGAAGGAATCAAAGCCCGCCGATTCCAACCGCATCTGATGGAAGAAATTGTTCTCGACCGGATAGAGGGTGCTCTCCGGGCTCGCCAACGTCACCGTCTGCAGGAACGGCACCATCACTCCCTGAACTTCACGATAGTCATCGAAGTGGATCGTACCGACCGCTCCTTTGAAGGCATCCCGAACGGTATAGAAGCACTTCTCGACCAGCAGCGTATCCTCGTTGATCCATAGCTCATATTGATCATTCTCGGGGTTGGCCTCCAGACTCCCCCAGGTAGCGTAGATCAACTGATAGGTGCTACCGTTGAGTTCCCTCTCGCCCCCGTAGGTGATGTACTGCGCGGACAGGATCCGGAACGGCAGCTCCGCGAAATACTGAAGCGTCGGAAGGTAGAAGGTACTGAGGGCGTCTTCGGCAGGCTCGACCCTGGCCCCTGTGCTCGATACACCATAACCCTTCCATGATTGGACTCCCATAACCTGTCCGGCCTTGGGTCCGTCGAGAAGCTCCACCCTTGACGTAAAAGTACCCAGCAGCGTATCGAACCTGAAACGCTGCTTCTGCACGGGCCACCATCCCGTGAACCGGCCTGTGAATCCGGCCCACTCGTCGACCGAGACGAAACGAGCCGTTTTAAACGCCTTCCAGGCCGCCAGCCCATGGCGCTCCGCTACCTGAAGCAGAAGCTCACGCCCGCGGCCGAATGAGGCCTGCGTCTGTCCGTGTTCGCGCACCTGCCGGTTACGGATGTCCGCCGGAGCGCACGAGCTCAATAGGATCGGGATGAGAACAAAGGCCGCAGCCTTGCCGAACTGAGCTTTGAAAGAGCGGCTCATTCCCCAGACGGAAACAATCTGCAGCACACCGAAGGCGCCGATGGTGAGCCCGGACACGGCAACCAGGAGGACACCGACCACCGTGGTCATGGAGGGCAGCACGGCAATCATGCCGCTCGACATTGTCCATAAGAGATCGAGAACGGCAATGAACAGGACGAGTACCCGGATCCAGATCCGATCCAGGCGCGGACGCGTCCCGATAAAGAGCAGCAGGGCACTGAAGACGAACAGGTTGATCGCGGTCGAGGAAAACCACGGGATTCCCAGCGCCACCTGGCGCGCCAGCGGTGCAGCAGCGGCCAGAAACGTGACCGCGGAGAGGGCCGAAAAGGCGGAGTTGGTCAGGAGTGTGCGCCTCAGCAGCCTGGCATATTTCGATTCATCTGTGTTCATTGTTTTTCACCTCATCGTCGAATGAAGTTCATGCCTCACCGGGTTGGCTGTTTCACTACTTTCCGCCTCTTGGATCCGGTGAGGATCCTAGAGCCCTCTGTCGTGGCGGCGCGGGAGAGTCGCTCGCGAACAGCCAGGCGGGAGCGGCTGAACGCCTCTTTCTTTCCGAGCAGCTGCCGGGCCCAGTTGGCCTCCTGGACAAAGGCGTGGAGCTCGAAGACCAGCTGTTTCGTGTCGGCGCCCGGCTCGAGCTGACCCAGTCGCCGGGAGAGATGGGCTTCTTTCTCGATCCACTCGAGCCAGCTGCCCGACAGCTCGGCAATCCGATCCCGGACCGGTCCCGGACGGTCATCAAACTCGGTCGCCGCTGCCACGAAGAAACAGCCTCCGGTGTAATCGCTCTCTTCGATATGCGAGATCCAGGCTTCCAGACCCGCCACCAGGCGCCTCAGACCGGGCTCCGTATCTGCCACCGACCCGAGCACCTCTTCCCTGAACTTCCGCGCTGCCGCCTCGACCGTGGCAATCTGCAGCGCCTCCTTGGATCCAAAGTGCGCAAAGAGCCCGCTCTTGCTCATATCCAGATCCTGAGCCAGGCGGCCGATGGTCAGACCCTCCAGCCCTTCGCACGAGGAGAGATCAAGAGCACGCTCCAGGATCATCTGCCGGGAGCTCTCACCTCGTTCGGTCCGCGCTCTCATCGTGGTCTCCTCTGGGGGCTTTCCAAATAGAACGATCGTACTATATATCACGAACGACCGTTCGTCAACACAACCCCGCCTCCGAGCCCGCACGGTCCGGAAACTGTCCGTCGATTAGATCGCAGGCAGGGGTTTAGGGATGGATCGAGAACAGAGGGCCGTGGATTCCGGACCCTCTCAGTCGGTTCTCAGGATTGAATTCTGGCCAGCGAGGGGTCCGGCTTTACAGTTGCAGGCTGGGGGCTGGCGGGGACCTCGGGCTGCTTCGGCAGGGACCAGTCCCGGCCTGGAGAGCAGGCGACCGGCTTTGATCCCTGCCGCTTGATCGCGTGGGCAGTCTTGTTCATGCCGTACCGGCTGAAGAGATAGTTGCGGGTGAAGTGAGCGACCGTCCAGCCCACCTGCGACATGCTGCCCCGGAATCGGCGGCTAATCCCTTTGAGGGAGTACGCTTCCCGCAGGAAGTAATAGTAACCCTCCTGAAGCTGATCGACGCTCATCCCTTCCGGGCGGACCAGGACGTGAGCACCGTCAAACATAGGCCAGTTATAGTCCATGGCCACATCGGAATCGTCAGGTCGCAACGCCCACGGAAGGAATGTGTTAGCAGCCACGGTATCAAGGAAAGTGCCGGTTCCCGGGTACGGCTGGATGATGTTCACCACGATGAAATCAAGATGGGCCTTATAGATGAACTCGAGCGTCCGGTCGAAAATAGAAGGATCATCTCCATCCAGACCGAACACGAAAGCTCCCATCACGTTGATGCCGGCGTCGTGCACCCGGCTCACCATCTCGGTCATTTTTTCGGTGCTGTTAGACCACTTATCCAGCCCGTCGATCGCTGACTGGTTGATTGACTCGATGCCGAGGAACAGGTCGCGACAGCCGCTCGCGTAAGCCAGCTTCAACAGCTCCGGCTTCTCGGCGATATCCATTGTCAACTCGGCCGCCCACGGCCTACCCAGCGGCTTCACAGCCTCACAGACGGCACGCATGGTGCCCGGCGCGTTGTACAGGTTGTCATCCCAGAAGAAGAAACCGTTGGTGTAGCCCGGACCCATGTTGGCGATGAGACTCTCACCGTAGCGCCGGCCGATGATCGGAAGCTTCACCAGAGCCTTGAGAATGTTGTTGTAGAAGCCGGGCTCCATCTGATCGATGGTTTCTCGCGTAAATGCAGGTCCCTGTTTCTGGAGATCGTCGACCACGTCGTCCGCAAAGCGGTTGCGGATGGTCGGTCCGTTGGTGAGCTTGACGGCGCAGAAATGACAATCGAGCTTGCAGCCGCGAGCTAGCGTGGTGGAAGAGAGTATCTGATGTGGATGCGGTCTCAGGCCGCGCCAGATGTCCATGTCAATCGAAATGGTCCCCCGCGCACGGATGTTGTTGAAGGTGGCCTGATAGAGCGGCCGGACCGGCCGGTCGTTGCGGACATCATCGAGAAGTTCGGCCGCAGCCCATTCCCCTTCGCCCGAGACAACCGCATCGACGTGTCCGAAGCGTGTGCCTTCTGTCTTGACCGCCGACGCGTGAGCACCGCCGAGCACCACGGTCAACTTTCTTCCAATTGCGGCGTACGCCGCGCGAGCCTCCCGCGCCCTGCGGTAGGCCTCACGGGCCGAGTTCGTGTAGGCGGTAATGAACAGAACGTCATGATCTCCCCGGCTGAGGTCGATCTTGTTCGTCATGATGTCCTCGAAGGGAGTCATCCCTTCGATCTTGTCGTGCTGCACCACGACCTGCGTTGCATCGCTCAGGATGCCATTTTTTCTAAAGAAACCTATCAGATAGGGGAAGCCAATGCCGGGGCTTCGCATGAAAGGCCCGACCCGGCGCTCCAGACGACGCAGAATACCCTTCTTACGAATCGGTTCATCGACAACGTATGACTCCAGCGGGGTAAGACAAATAAGGTTGCCAATTGTTGCCATTAGCTGATTTCTCCTTGAGCTTGGTAGGCAAAACCCAAGTGGGTGGAAACTGTACCTTTGTTCAGAGACAAAAGCAAACCAGGGCACCAGGAGGCGGTCTCCATCCATTCTGGAGCCCCTGGCATCGCGAGAAGGCGAGCGAATCATTTGTATATAGACGGGTCTTGCAGGCCTTTACTGACCGGAAGACTAGGGATAAAGTCTCCCCTTTATCATCAGCTCCTATCCGAAGGGGGGCCTCCCTCGAGCTGTTCTGGAGGAGATGAGTGTCCTGATGTGTACCAGAGTTTGAGGATGGAAAAAGAGTTCACATGGAGGTCGTGGAGTTCCGGCCAGGAGAGGAGCCGGATTTTCCGGGTGGCCACCTTATTACTTCTCACACCTCTTCTGTGCCCACCAGGTGTTGGGGCCCGGGAGAACACCGCCGAGCCGATCTGGAAGGGGAAGCGACCCGTGGCCCGCGCCTTCCGTATTGACGGGCCGCCGCTCCTCGACGGTGAAATCCTGGAGGATCCTGCCTGGAGGAGCGTGGAGCCGGTCTCAGGCTTCTGGCAGACCACGCCGGACGAGGGCCAGCCAGCTACACAAAAAACTGAAGTCCGGATCGCTTTTACGGATGAAACCCTGTACATCGGGGTAGTCTGTTATGACCAGGACCCTTCCTGGATCATCGTGGCCGGCAACACGCGCGATTCCTCTCTGACGGAAACGGATAGCTTTCAGATCATTGTTGATGCGCACCTGGACAGGCAGACGGGCTTTGTCTTCGGGACCAACCCGGCCGGCATCGAGTATGACGGGCAGGTGTCCCGGGAAGGACAGCGAAACGGCTTCAACCTCAACTGGGACGGCTCGTGGCAAGTGACTGCGAAGACTTCGGAAATCGGCTGGAGCGCTGAGTTCGCCCTTCCTTTCCGGACCCTTCGCTACTCGCTGTCCGAAACCCAGGTCTGGGGACTGAACTTTCAACGCAACATCCGCCGCCGGAATGAAACATCGTTCTGGTCACCCCTTCCCCGCCAGTACAATCTCTACCGTGTGTCGCTTGCGGGAACACTCACCGGCCTGGAGGTTCCCAAGCAGAGGAACCTCAAGTTCGTCCCGTACATCAAAGGTGAAGCGGAGCGGGCGGGGGTGGAGGGAAGCGAGACCCATCTCACGGGAGACGGTGGCTTCGATATCAAATACGGCATCACGCCGGCGCTCACTCTGGATCTGACATACAACACCGATTTCGCCCAGGTCGAAGCAGACGTACAGCAGATCAACCTTGACCGATTCAGCCTTTTCTTCCCGGAGAAGCGGCCATTCTTCCTGGAAAATTCAGAGCTCTTCAGCGTGGGGCCGCCTCGGGAGGTGGAGATTTTCTTCAGCCGGCGGATCGGGCTCAGCCCTGAGGGTGAGACAGTCCCAATTCTGGGAGGTGCACGCGTTTCAGGGAGGATAGGTCATACCGACCTAGGGGTCCTGAACATCCAGACCGATGAGGAGGAGGGAGTCAGCGAGGGAAACAACTTTACCGTGCTCCGAACGAGACGGCTTCTTCCTCACCGCTCATCCGTGGGAATGATCTTCACCAACCGCCAGGGAACCGGCGATCAGGCGCCTGAGGATGAATATAACCGGGCCTTTGCCGTGGACGGGCGCGCGGGCATCGGAACGTTTGGTGAGATATCGGGATTTGCCGCCCGAACAGTCACT
>JAPUKU010000210.1 GCA_027295505.1 Acidobacteriota bacterium | reverse complement strand
CTCTTACTATGATCTGGAGCGCTGGCAGGAGTCACTGCAATGCTTTGAGGGGCGCGTTGCCGCCGTTCCGGAGCACCCTCAGGCGTACTACTACCTGGGCCGGCTCTACCGCCGCGCGGGACAGGTCGAAGCCGCGCAGCGTATGTTCGATCGCCACCGGGAAATTCGCCGCTCCCGGGAGGGTTCGGGGCTCGGCGTCGCAACGATTGAAGACTGAGCCAAATGTCTGGAAACGATCAATTCAGCGGGATGCTGCCAGGACTTCTGAGAGCACTCTTTATCGTTGCTGCTGGCGCCGGAGGGATGGTGAGCGGTGCTGCGGCCGCGGACGCCGATCCCGGGATCCGTTTCGTGGATGTCGCTGCAACTTCCGGGATACGCATGACCAATGTGTGTGGCGAGAGAAGCAAGGATTATGTGGTGGAGTCGATCGGCACGGGTGCGTGCTGGTTCGATTACGATAGGGATGGCGATCCCGATCTCTTTGTGCCGAACGGCGCACGCCGGCCCGATGCAGGAGTGCCGAAGAAATCGAGCGATGCGCTGTTCCGCAATGAAGGGGAAGGACGGTTCGTGGATGTCACGGAAGCCGCGGGACTGGTGAATCACGAGTGGAGTATCGGCTGTGCAGCCGCGGATGTGGACGGCGATGGCTGGATTGATCTCTATGTGACGCAGTTCGGAGCCAACCGTTTGTACCGCAACAGCAAGAACGGCCGCTTCGAGGAAGTCGCGGCCCGGTCCGGCGTGGCCAATGCCCACATGAGTGCCGGTGCGGCATTCGCCGACGCGGATGGCGACGGCGATCTGGATCTGTACGTCGCTAACTATGTGGAGATTGACTGGTTCACGGCACGCAAGCGCGGCTGCACGTTCCGGGGATTAAAGGTGTATTGCGGACCTCTGGGCCTCGAGGCCGGGCCGGATGCTTTCTATCGCAACAGAGGCAACGGCACCTTCGAGGACGCCACCAAAGATGCGGGCTTGGGAAGGCTTCGTGCCCTCTACGGGCTAGGCGTGGTGTGGGGCGACATCGACAACGACGGGGATCCGGATCTCATCGTTGCCAACGATTCCGTGCCCAACTACATGATGATCAATGAGGGCGGAAAGTTCATGGAAGTGGGTACCGAGTCGGGGGTGGCGTTCAGCAGTGACGGGTTTGAGCAGGCTGGCATGGGATTGGATCTCGGCGACTACGACAACGACGGGTGGTTCGATCTGTTCATCACCAATTTCTCTCATGACTACGCCACGCTGTACCACAACCTGCACGATGGTACATTCGAGGATGTTACGCTACGCGCCGGGCTGGGAGAGCCAACGCTCCGGACATTGGGTTGGGGTACGCGCTTTGCGGACTTTGACAACGACGGCTGGAGAGATCTTTTTCTGGCGAACGGCCACGTTTTTCCTGAAACCGATCAGAACGATATCGGCACCTCCTACTCCCAGTGGAATCAGCTGTTCATGAATCAGGGCGGCCGGCGTTTCGTGGAGCGCACTGAGCAGGCCGGCCTCAAAGCGCTGGAGCCGCGCTCCTGGCGCGGTGCGGCGTTTGCGGACTACGACAGCGACGGCGATACGGACGTGTTCGTGGTGGCCATCGATGGCGCTCCGGCATTGCTGCGCAACGAAGGCGGTGAGAAATCATCCTGGATCGGATTCGTTCTGGAAGGACGTCCTCCGAACCGGCAGGCGATCGGCGCCCGCGTCACCCTGTTTCACGGCGGCCGGCGCCAGATGGATGAGGTGCGCGCCGGAGGAAGCTATGCCAGCCAGAACGATCAGCGGCTGCTCTTCGGACTGGGCGCAGCCACGCGCGTGGACCGGGTGGAGGTGCGTTGGCCTCTGGGAGAGCGGCAGATCCTGACCAATCTGGCCGCCCGCCGATATCACCGGGTGGAGGAGAGGGGCGCAGAAAAGGGGGACGAGTGAAGCGCGAAGTGGGATCGCGGAAGCGCCGCCAGAGATCAACCCGCCGTGCTGCTGGCGCCGGACGCCGCAGTGTGCGGGTGGGAGCACTGGACGGCGTTCGAGTGCTTGACCTGACCCGCGCCATGGCGGGTCCGTATTGCACGCTCATCCTGGGTGATCTGGGGGCCGAGATCCTCAAGATCGAGGAGCCACAAAAGGGAGATGAAACACGTGCCTGGGGGCCGCCGTTCGTGCGCGAGCAGAGTGCGTACTTCATGAGCGTCAATCGCAACAAGAAGTCGGTGGCCGTCAACCTGAAGCACCCCTCGGGCCGGAAGCTGCTCGAGCGGTTGCTTCCTCTCAGCGACGTGCTGGTTGAGAACTTCAGGCCGGGGACGTTGGCCCGGCTCGGCTTCAATCCGAAGCGACTGGAACGTTGCTACCCGAAGTTGATCATCTGCTCGATCTCGGGTTATGGGTCTGACGGGCCCGACCGGGATCGGCCTGGCTACGATCTCATTCTCCAGGGCGAGGGGGGCCTCATGAGCCTCACGGGTGAGCGTGACGGTCCTCCGAGCAAGGTTGGGGTGGCGGTGGCGGACATCGGGGCCGGGATGTTCGCGGCCCTCGGGGTGCTGGCGGCACTCACCGTGCGCGAGCGGGGCGGCCGAGGCCAGCGCGTGGACACCTCCCTGCTGGAGGGGCAGGTTGCCTGGTTGACCTACATGGCGGGCAACTACTTTGCGACCGGCCGCAATCCTGAGCGGCCGGGAAACTCCCATCCGTCGATCGTTCCTTACCAATCGTTCCAGACTCGCGATATCCCGCTGACCGTGGCAGTCAACAACGAAAAACTGTGGAAGGGATTCTGCAGAGCACTGGGTCTCGAGCGCCTGGAGGACGATCCGCGCTATGCCACCAACCCACAGCGCGTTCGTAACCGCAACGCCCTGGTGCCCAAGCTGGAGGCGTACTTCACGGCCGCAAGCGGCCGTGACATCCTCAAGCGCCTGCGCAGGGCGGGGATTCCGTGCGGGCCGATCCGTACGGTTGCCGAGGTGTGCGAGGATCCACAGGTGTTGCACCGCCGCATGGTGCGGCGCATGCGGCACCCGTCCGCGGGCTCCATCCGTCAGCTCGGGAATCCAATCAAGCTGTCCCGCACGACCGGATCAGCCGGTACCTCACCGCCAATGCTCGGGCAGCACACAGACGAGGTCCTCAGGAGCCTGCTGGGTCTGCGCACGGGCGAGATTCGCACCCTGCGTGAAGCGGGCGCCATTCGCTGAGTGCCTGACGTTCGCTCAGAGCTTGGTTTTGAGGATGTCTTTGAGGTCCAGCAGGAAAGCGATGAAGATGACCACGGAGCCGAGGGCGAGCGTGATGGCCATCGCGTATGTGAACAGGTCCCAGCTGTTCATGTTCTTTCTGTCTCCTCTCTAGGTGCGGGCACTTCGGCACACCGGGCTCTCATGTCGGATGCGCTCGCGGTGTGCAACAGTTTAGTCCCCGGGGTCCGGGACCACAAGGCCACTCATGCCCCGTCATACCTCCGACCGGGAGGTTAAGCCCTTCTTCAGCCGTCTCGCGGCCTCCTCGAGGGTTTCGATCTTCTTTGGGAAGGCGAAACGCAGCTTGGTGCGACCATCCTCCGGGCGGTGATAGAAGCTGCTTCCGGGCACCGCGGCGATACCAACGTCCTGCACCAGGTGGGCGGCAAGCGTCACGTCGTCACGAAACGTGAGATCCGAAATATCAGTCATGATGTAGTAGGCGCCGGAAGGCCTGAAGCAGCGAAAACCTGTCGCCTCCAGGGCTCCCATCAGCAGGTCCCGCTTTTCCCGGTAATCCCGCGCTAGACCGGTGTAATACTCGGCGGGCAGGTTCAGGGCGGTGGCACCCGCCTGCTGGAGAGGCGCAGCCGCCCCGACCGTCAGGAAGTCGTGAACTTTGCGGATCCCTTCCATGATGCGCTCATCGGCAATGGCCCAGCCGACCCGCCACCCCGTCACGCTGTAGGTCTTGGAGAGGGCGTTCACAGTGATGGTGCGATCCTGCATGCCGTCCAGAGTCGCCAGGGGAATGTGCACCGCCTCGTCGTATAGGATGTGCTCATAAATTTCATCGGTGATAGCGATGGTGTTGTACTTCTGGCATAGCTCCGCGATCGCCTCGAGCTCCTCTCCAGAGAAGACTTTGCCCGTCGGGTTGTGCGGGGTGTTGACGATAATGACGCGCGTCTTGCTGTTGAAGGCGGCGGCGAGCTCTCCTCGATCAAAAGACCAGTCGGGCTCGCGAAGACGCACGTATCGGGGTCGCGCTGCGGCCAGAACCGCGTCCGGGCCATAGTTCTCGTAGAAGGGCTCGAATACCACAATCTCGTCGCCAGGGTTCACAACCGCCAGCAGGGAAGAGATCATCGCTTCGGTGGAGCCGCAGGTCACGCAGATCTGTGTTTCCGGGTCGACCTCGATGCCGTAATCCCTTCTGAACTTGGCGGCCACGGCCCCCCGCAGTGGCGCCGCGCCCCAGGTGATCTCGTACTGGTTGATCTCATCGCTGATCGCCTCCCGTGCCGCTTCCTTGACCTCCTCGGGGGCCGGAAAATCCGGAAATCCCTGCGCCAGGTTGATGGCCTTGTGCCGGACCGCCAACCGGCTCATCTCCCGTATGACGGACTCGGTGAACTGTAGCGTCTTCTGTGATACCGGATGGAGCATGGTCGATGAGGACAGGTAACGCCCGATTCTACTTTGACGGATGGAGGTTGGGCAAATCGCCCCGGGCGGTGGGGACCCGTGCGGACGGTGTCTCAGGGGCTGCCGGTGGGGGATGGAGTTCCGGAGGACAGTTCAGTCACGTCGGCCGTGCGGCTGTTGGCCAGCGCCAGGGCCAGGCGATCGACCTGTTCGGTGACGCGCGGGTAGCCGCAACGGATGCGGTTGACCAGGATTGCGAAAGCCAGAAGCTCTCCATCCTTGTTCTCGACGTACCCGGCAAGCGTCACCGTGCCCGAGATACGACCGGTCTTGGCGCGCACGCGCCGTTCGGCCAGCCCTTCCATGCGCTTATGAAGTGTTCCGTCCGCGCCTCCAATGGGGAGCGAGGAAAGAAACTCGGGCCACACCGAGAAGCGGCGGGGAATCTCCTCGAGAATCTGCACCAGCGCGCCGGCTGGAAGCAGATTTTTCGTTGAGAGGCCCGATCCATCGGCGAGTATCACCTCTGTAGTGTCGACGCCAATTTCCTCCAGGAACCGGTGCACGACGCGCAGACCGTCTTCCGTTGTACCCGCCATCCCCGTGTCTTCGGCGCCCAGGGTTTTCAGGATCGTCTCTGCGACCATGTTATTGCTCATCTTGTTCATCAGGACCAGGACCTGTGACAGGGGCTGGGATTCAAGGACAAAAAGTGCCCGGGCACCTTCGGGAGCGGCTGCGCTTCTCAGGTCCCCCTGGACGGTGATGCCCTCCCGCGCCAGAAGGTCGCGCAGCGCTCCGAGGGCGTAGCGCCCCGGATCGCGAACGCTGCGATGCAGCCGTATCGGTGCCGAGCTCTTCCGGATCCGGCCGCCGAGGATCCACTGCTCCCGGCCACCCTTCCACCGCGCTTCGAACTTCAGATGGGAGCGTGACGACGAGGTAGTGGCGTGGTTCACGAGTTCCTGTCCCGCGACCAGGGGCGCCAGGCTCGCCCGGGCGGTGACGCCGGGTGTTTCTCCCGGCGTCACCTCGATAGTGAGCACGTTGAAGTTGAAAGACAGGGGACCGATGGGTGCGTTGTAGGCGCGCCGGACCTTGGGAGAACGCCAGCCTGGAGGGCGCCGTTCCCGGTCAAAGTAAGTCTCGTCGGCGACGAGATCACCGTGCACCTCGCGCAGGCCGAGACGAGACAGCGCTCGTGCCGCATACCATAACCGCTCGGCGACGAGATCAGGAGCTCCGCCTCCCTGCACGATCAGAT
Organism: Acidobacteriota bacterium; assembly: GCA_027295505.1. Taxonomy (GTDB): domain Bacteria; phylum Acidobacteriota; class Polarisedimenticolia; order JAPUKU01; family JAPUKU01; genus JAPUKU01. The sequence continues at coordinate 45 of JAPUKU010000210.1, read as the reverse complement.
TCCCCTCGAGGACGCCGTCGCGCAGGGGTGCGTCACTGAGGAATC
>JAPUKU010000021.1 GCA_027295505.1 Acidobacteriota bacterium | reverse complement strand
GTGGGTGAAATTCCCCATGAGCATTACAGGATCAGCGGCACTGCCGTTCCAGGCAGCATCGAACTTCACGCTGGGGGTCTGGGCGCCGTCTTTGACCTGACGGACGGTAACCGCAGGCTCCGCGTCGATTTCCGCAAGGAGTTGCCGGACACGTTCATCGACGGCGCCGAGGCGGTCGTGGAGGGATCCCAGAGGCCGGACGGGGTTTTCTCTGCCCACACTCTGCTCGCCAAGTGCCCTTCCAAGTACGAGCCTGAACAGGCCGATCCATCCGTGTACGGGCCGCCCGCAGAGGCGGAGACCGACCGGTGATTTTCGAGGTCGGCGCCTACCTTCTGACCCTTGCACTGGGAGTGACCGCATGGTCTGTGGTCACCGCCGGACTGGGATCCTACAGCCGATCGGCCTCTCTTCAGGAAAGCGCCGAGCGCGGTGTACTGATCACCAGCGTCCTGTTGGGCGTCTCGTCGCTGATTCTCATCTACGCCCTCGTCGGCAGCCACTTCCAGGTCCGATACGTCGCCGATTACACCAGCCGCGACCTGCCGCTGTTCTACAAGCTGACGGGCTTCTGGGGCGGACAGTCAGGGTCACTGCTTCTGTGGACCCTCATACTGAGCGGCCTCTCGAGCGTGGCTGTGCTCAAGTACCGCGACCGCCTGCGGGATCTCATGCCGGGCCTTGTCCTCGTGCTCTCCGCCATCATGGTGTTCTTTCTGATCCTTTTGAATTTCGCGGCAAAACCATTCGAATTGCTGGCGTTCCTTCCCGCTGACGGCCGGGGGCTGAATCCCCAGCTCCAGAACCCGTTCATGGTCATCCACCCCCCGCTGCTCTACCTGGGTTTTGTGGGGTTCTCAGTCCCGTTTGCGTTTGCCATGGCCGCCCTGATCGGCGGCCGCACCGATAACACCTGGCTGCGGGCAACACGCCGTTGGACGCTGTTCGCGTGGTTTTTCCTCAGCATCGGCATACTCCTCGGCGCCTACTGGGCCTACATCGAACTGGGCTGGGGCGGGTACTGGGCCTGGGATCCGGTGGAAAACGCATCGTTCATTCCCTGGCTGACAGGAACTGCCTTCCTGCACTCCGTGATGATCCAGGAGAAAAAGGGCATGCTCCGCGTGTGGAACATGGTGCTGGTCCTGCTGACCTTCTTCCTGTGCATCCTCGGAACCTTCCTCACGCGCAGCGGCGTGATCTCCTCGGTTCACGCGTTCGCGCGCTCTGACGTGGCTCCGCTGTTCGTGGGATTTCTTTCGGTGGTGGCGGTCGCTTCGACAGCTCTCATCCTCTACAGGCTGCCAATGCTGCGCAGCACGACCCAGATTGAGTCCATCATCTCCCGCGAGGGAGCTTTCCTGGTCAACAACGTCTTGCTGGTGGTGTCGGCGTTCGCCGTCCTGTGGGCCACGCTCTTCCCCATTCTCTCTGAGTGGGTCAGGGGCGTGAAGATCACGGTCAGCAGCCCCTTCTACAATCAGATCATGACCCCGCTCGGCCTGCTCCTGCTTCTGGCTACGGGCGCCGGCCCGCTAATCGCCTGGCGCAAGGCTTCACCCAAGCAACTTCGCAGTCAGTTCATGGGGCCCACGCTGACTGGCTTGATCACCACCGGAGCATTGATCTTCGCCGGCGTCAGACACACGGGCGCCCTGATCTCGCTCGGCCTGTGCGCCTTCGTTCTGGCCGCGGTGTTCAGCGAGTTTTACCGGGGCACTCAAGCGCGCGTGCGTTCCATGGGCGAGCGCCCCCTGCCCGCCCTCATCGCCCTCGTCGATCGCAACAAGCGGCGTTACGGTGGCTACCTGGTCCACGTTGCCATCGTGATGATTTTCGTGGGCATCACGGGCTCGTCTGTATTTCAGAGCGAAGCCCAAGCTTCGCTCAAGCGGGGAGAATCGATGCAGCTCGGACCCTATGAGCTGGAGTACACCGACACCTCATCCCATGCCACACCCAACGTGGAGGTGTTTGCCGCTCACGTTCGCGTGCGCCGCAACGGCCAGGACGTCGGCGTCCTGGCACCGGAGCGAAACTTTTACATTCACTGGGATCAACCGTCATCGGAAGTCGGACTCCTGTCCACTCTGCGGGAAGATCTCTACGTCATACTCGTCGGCCACGATCCACGGACAGATACCGCCACCTTCAAGGTGTACCTGAATCCTCTGGTGAACTGGATCTGGCTCGGGGGACTGATGCTGATCATTGGCACCCACATCGCGGTGCTGCCCGATCGCAGAGAGCGTACGGCGCACGAATTGAGCGGGCTGCTCCGGGAGCAGCTGATCCCCGCTCGGGGCTGAGATTGGATGATGCGGGTACCGCAACTAGCCCAGCCGGCTTCCCTACCGGCAGCTGAGATCGACGCACGTGTCGTGGAGCTCAGCGGCAAAATCGCCTGCAACTGTGGCTGCGGTAAGAAGGTGGTAGAGAAATGCTACTGCGGCGTAGCGAATGGCCTGCGAGATGAGCTGCGTTCCCAGGTCACGGCCGGCTCCACCCACGACCAGGTTCTCGACAATTTTGTCCAGACGTACGGGGAGGAGATCCTCGCCTCTCCCGTTCCGGAGGGGTTCAACCTCACAGCCTGGGCCGCGCCGTTCACGGCACTGCTCCTGGGGATTGTCCTGGTGGGCGTCCTGTTGAGCAAATGGCGCCGCCGCAGTGCGACCGACACAGGATCCACACCCGCACTCGGGTCTTCACCGGCAGCCACTTTGGATCCGTACGAGGAGGCGTTCGAAGCCGAATACGCCTCGCGCCGGGATTGAACCTTCGTGACCGTGTGGATCTTCCTGGCCATTTCAGCAGCGGTCGCGTGGCTTCTGTTGCGGCCGCTTCTGAGCGGCGAGGTGGTTTCCATGGCCCGGGAACGCGAGGAACGCCAGCGTTTACGGGATCTGCTCTCCACCAAGGAAGCAACCTATTCGGCGCTGCGAGACATCGAGTTCGACCACATGATGCACAAGCTGAGCGACGCCGATTTCCAGAGCCTGAGATCCCAGTACCGGGCCCAAGCGATCCGCCTGCTCAAAGAGATCGACAAACTGCGTCCGGCGGCCACCTGCGTAAAAGACCCTCAAGCCGCAGCCGGCTCCCGGCAAGGCTGAGAGGGCTGGCCCCGGAAGCAAATGGGCGAGCCGGCGGTTCGAACGCGGGGGCTGTGCAAGCGCTACGGGGCGCGTGCCGCTCTCGCCCCCCTCGATTTAGAGGTCCAGCGCGGCGAGGTCGTGGCGTTGATGGGACCCAACGGCGCCGGCAAGAGCACCCTGCTCTGCCTGTTGACTTCCCTGGCGCGACCCTCTGAGGGTGAGGCCTGGATTTTCGGCGACTCCGTGCTGCGCAGCTCCGATGCGCTCGACTGGCGCCGCGAGGTTGGCTACGTGGGGCATGCCCTTCTGGCGTACCGGCCCCTGACCTGCCGCCAGAATCTGGAGTTTTTCGGAGGGCTTTACGGGCTTCCCCGCCTGTCACAACGCGTGGAGGAGGTCGCAGAGCGCTTCGGCCTGCTCGACCGGCTGGACGATCGGCTAGGCTCCCTGTCGAGAGGGCTTCAGCAGCGGCTATCGCTGTCGCGCGCCCTGCTCCACGAACCGGCACTGCTCCTGCTCGACGAGCCTTTCACGGGTCTCGACACCCGGAGCACCGAACTACTTGAAGAGGCTCTGGCGAAGGCTCGCGGTGAAGAGCGAACCGTCCTGTTTGCAACCCACGACCTGGAGCGCGCAGCCGAGCTGGCCTCGCGCCTGCTGATCCTGCGGGGTGGCCGCAAGGTCTACGATGGGACACCTTCCCGCGATCTCGAAGCCTGGCGTACGGCCTACGGCAACGCACTCGGAGCAACCTGATCGAATGGCATACTTTCACGGTGTGTGGCTGATTGCCCGAAAAGATCTGGTGAGTGAATCCCGTACTCTGGAACGCCTCTCCAGCATGCTATTCCTGGCGCTCACAGTCCTGGTGATCTTCAGCTTCGCGCTCGACTTCAGCCGCCACCAGATGGCTGATCTTGCGGCTGGGGTTCTGTGGGTGACGCTCTCCCTGTCCGCCGTGTTGTCGCTCCACGAATCGTTTCGCCTCGAGCGAGAGGACAAGGCCCTCTGGGCCCTGCGCCTGGCGCCGCTCGATGAGAGCGCCATCTACCTCGGCAAGCTCCTCGCCAACCTTCTGCTGCTCGGAGGGCCGGCTGTGCTGACCCTGCTTCTTGGCGCTCTGTTCTTCAATCTGGATCTGGCCCCCGCAGCCGCTCCACTCGCCCTGGTCCTTCTCCTGAACATGCTCGGGTTCGCCTCACTTGGAACCCTGTTTGCCGCTCTTTCGTCCAGCACCCGGCGTGGTGAGATCCTTTTGCACCTGTTGTTGCTGCCTCTATCGATACCGCTCATTCTTGCAGCAGTTCGCTCAACCACGCCGTTGCTTCTGGGACGAGGATTCTCGGCCATTACCCTGTGGCTGAAGCTGACCGTGATCATGGACATCGCGTTCGTGACTGCGGGAATCCTGCTGTTCGAGTACCTAACGGAGGAATGAACTTGGCGCTTCAAACCACGGTTCGATCGATCTGCCTCTGGGCGGTGCTCACGCTATGCATGCTGGCTTCTATCCATGGTGTGTTCCTGGATGCCCCACGTGAGCGTGTGATGGGAGACGTGCAACGCATCTTCTACTTCCATTTCCCAGCCGCCCTCGGCTCCTTCCTGGCATTCGCAGTGGTTTGCTTCGCGGGCGTGAGCTACCTGTGCACGCGCCAGCGCCGGTGGGACCACCTGGGTCGGGCTTCGGCCGAGGTCGGTGTGCTCTTCTGCACCATCGTGCTGGTGAGCGGCCCCCTGTGGGCCAAATCGGCCTGGGGTACATGGTGGACGTGGGAGGCGCGGCTCACCACAATGCTGGTGCTCTGGCTCCTGTATATCTCTTATCTGATGATCGGGCTTTACACCGATTCTCGGGAACAGAGGGCGAGAGCCGCGGCCGTGGTTGGTATCGTCGCCTTTCTGGATGTGCCCATAGTCTATTTCTCTGTAAAGTGGTGGAGGGGCCACCACCCCATCATCCTGGGCCGTGGCGGCGAAGGAGGCCTGTCACCCGAGATGTGGCCGGTTGTGTGGATCTGTCTGGTGACGTTTCTGCTACTGTACGGCATTCTTGTCGGTCTGCGCATGTCACTGGCGCGTGCCGAAGATATCGTCCTCGACATGGAAGAACATCTTCAGAACTGAGGAGGAGGTAAACGAGTGAGTCTGAACCTTCTGTTCTGGGCCTACACATTGATCTGGATTCTGCTGGCGGGATACCTGGGCCTCCTGGGCCTTCGACAGCAGGCACTGACCCGGCGCGTCGACCGCCTGCGGGCACGTCTCGGCAGCCAGACTGCGGGAAAGCAGGAGCCGAGTTGAGGCGATCCCTTCTTCCGCGCGGAGCGCCACGGTGGCGCATCGCCATGAGATCCGGGGTGGTGGCGGTGGTCCTGGCTGCCGTCACTCTTCTGGTTCCTTCATCCGCCCCCCAGGCCCGCCCGGCGTCCGCGGCGGCGTCCGGTTCCCGCGCCGTGGTCGTGGCCAGCGAACCGCTGGCCGCAGAAGTGGGAATCGACATCCTGCGCTCCGGCGGAAACGTGATTGACGCTGCCGTGGCAGTCGGCTTCGCGCTCGCCGTCACCTATCCGAGAGCGGGAAACCTTGGCGGCGGTGGCTTCCTACTCTACCGCCGCGCCTCGGATGGCGCCAGTTTCTTCATCGACTTCCGCGAGCGCGCGCCGCGCTCGGCGAACGCCGCCCTGTTCCGTACCAAAGACGGCAAACCTGATCTGGAGAAGATCCAGAGTGGGCCTCTGTCCGTGGGAGTGCCCGGTAGTCCGGCCGGACTATGCCTGGCCGCGAAACGTTTTGGCAGCCTTCCTCTTGAGAAGCTCGCTGCCCCGGCCGTGCGCCTGGCCAGAAAAGGATTTCCAGTCAGCGAGACACTGGCCGAATCCCTGGCCCGAGCCTGGGAATGGGACACGCTCAACAAGGACGAAGGTGCCTCGAACACGTTCGGCCGCGACGGCAGACCGCTTCAGGAGGGAGATCTTCTGCGGCAGCCAGATCTCGCCGATATCCTGGAATCGATCGGACGCAAGGGACCTGACGCCTTTTATAAGGGCGATTTCGCCGCTCGTCTGGCGGGCGGGCTGAAGAAACTCGGCGGAATCATGGATGAACGCGATCTTGCCGAGTATGCCGCCGCCGAGCGCACACCGCTGAAAGGTAAGTTCCGCGATGTCGAGATCGTTACCTCTCCGCCGCCAAGCGCCGGCGGTGTGATGCTCCTCATGATGCTCAACATGCTCGAGAGCGCGCAGCTAGAGCAGTACGGCCACAACTCTTCAGAGTCGATCCATCTGATGGCGGAAGCAATGCGGCGTGCCTTTGCCGACCGCTCCGAGTACCTCGGCGATCCAGACTTTTCCGAAGTTCCCGTACAGCGCCTCACCGACCCAGCATACGCGCACGAGCGCTGGGCGGATGTCAGCCTGGAGCGGGCCACGCCTTCCTCGCAGATCGGACCCGGCATCGCAGCGCTGGCGGAAGGCCCGCACACAACGCATTACTCGATTATGGATGCTGAAGGCAACGCGGTGTCCGTCACCACCACGCTCAACTGGGGCTACGGTTCGGGGATTCTGATCCCGGGCACCGGCGTTCTTCTCAACAACGAGATGGACGATTTCAGCCTGGGCCCGGAAGCTCCGAACCTGTACGGACTCATCGGCCGGGAGGCAAATGAAGTTGAGCCGGCGAAACGCATGCTTTCCTCCATGACACCTACGCTGGTCCTGCGCGACGGGAAGGCCTGGCTCGTGCTCGGCTCACCGGGCGGCTCTCGAATTCCCAACGCCGTGCTACAGGTTCTTCTCAACCGCACCGTGTTCGATTTGCCCTTGCGCGAAGCGGTCGAGGCGCCCCGCGTTCACCACCAGTGGAAACCGGATCGGCTCGACCTGGAAAAGCGCGGCATTCCGGCCGATGTGGCCCGCAACCTCGAGAAGCGCGGGCACACACTGCGGCCATCGCCTTGGTGGATCGGCGAGGTGAACGTGGCCGAGCTCGACGCCGGAATGGGCCGGGTGCTCGGAGTGGCAGACCCGCGGCGCGGCGGAGTTGTTGCTGTATGGTGAACCCGCCGGACCGGACAGAGAGGCGCACGATTGCGGTGTTTGGAAGCAGTGAGCCGAGGCCAGGTGACGCTGTGTACGAGGAGGCGCGTCGCGTCGGATCGCTTCTGGCACGCGCCGGCTGCGTGGTGCTCAACGGCGGTTACGGCGGGGTCATGGAGGCCAGCAGCCGCGGAGCGCGGGAGGCTGACGGCCACGTGATCGGTGTCACCGTCGAGTCTTTCTCCCGCCCCTCCGCGAACCGTTACCTGGTCGAAGAGGTGAGCGAGCCCGATCTCTACTGCCGCAGTCGCAGGTTGATCGAGGGAGGAGACGCCTTTATAATCCTGCCGGGCCGCTCGGGAACGCTGTCAGAGTTGACCCTGCTCTGGGCCCTGTTGCGCGCCGGGCAAATTCCCGACAAGCGGATCTCTCTCATGGGCGAGGAGTGGCCGGTGCTACTGGATACTCTTCGCCAACTCAACTTTCTGGAGCCGCGTTTACTGGAAGTTACGCGCTGCACCCCTAACCCGGATCAGGCTGTGGCCTGGGCCCTTTCGGAGATTCCTGGCACCCAATGAACAGCATACAGACTGACCCCTCGCCGAAGGGAGCGCTTCGTGATTATTTTGAAACCATCGTGGTGTGCGTGATTTTCGTACTCTACGGCCGTGCTTTTGTGTTTCAGCAATCGAAGATCCCGACCGGCTCCATGGAGGAAACACTGCTCGTCGGCGATTACATCATGGTGAACAAGTTTGTCTACGGGCTGTCGCCCACTTCGTTGGGACGTGCTTTGCTTCCATTTCAGGAATTGCGGCGGGGCGACGTGGTGGTCTTCAAATTTCCGGATGAACCGGAGAAGGACTACATCAAGCGCATCA
>JAPUKU010000209.1 GCA_027295505.1 Acidobacteriota bacterium | reverse complement strand
TCATCTGGAGATTGAGGGTCTGTCCGCCGGTTCCCTGACGGGCTATCAACCGAAACTCATCGCCGATGGGGTATGGCGCTTGGAGGCTTCCGAGAAAGCAGGAGAGGGGCTGGATGCTATTCTGCGGCGCATCCATGCTGCCGGTGGCCGGGTGCGCTCCTGCGAGCGCACCGGGGTCTCGCTGGAGGAAGTGTTCGATCGCATCTGCGCCGCCGCCGAACAGGAGCACCGGGACTCTGAGCCCGACGACCCGCAGGCGGCCGATTTCACACCACCTCCAGATGGGAACAGCTGAACATGGTGTGGAGAAAAATCTGGGCGTTCCTTGTACGTGATTTCCTGAACGAGATCTCGTACCGGTTCGGATTTTTCCTGCAGTTCGGCGGTTCTTTCCTCTCGGCATTTACCTGGTATGTGATCTCACAGCTGGTTCAGCCGGGATCGCTGAGCCAGGCAGGTTTCCCCGACACTGACTATTTCTCGTTCGTGCTGGTGGGCCTGGCGTTCCATCTCTACCTGCAGTCTTCACTGGGAGCCTTTGCCAGCAAGATCCGCCAGGAGCAATTGACCGGGACGCTGGAGGCGCTGTTGGCCACACCCACGAGTGTGTCGGTCATCATCCTCTCCTCATCGGTATGGGATTTTGTCGTCGCGTCGATGCGGGTTCTGGTCTACTTGCTGATCGGCGTGCTACTGGGAGTGCAAATCGCCTGGGGAAACGCGGGGGCAGCGGTGCTGGTGCTTCTGCTGACGATTGTGTCATTTTCCAGCATTGGCATCATCTCGGCCAGCCTGATCCTTTATTTCAAACGCGGTGATCCGATCAATTTCCTGATCGTCAGCACGCACACCCTGTTCGGCGGAGTCCTGTTTCCCACCGAGATGCTGCAACGCTGGCCCTGGGTATCCTGGTTGAGCGATATTCTACCTCTGACCTACGCCCTGCGCGCCGTTCGCCGCACGCTGCTCCTCGGTGCGTCGCTGGGTGACATCAGCACTGAGATCGGCATCCTCCTGCTGTTCACCGCCATACTGCTACCCACGAGCCTGCTGATATTCCGCTTTGCTCTCGCCAAGGCCAAGGCCGAGGGATCGTTGGTTCACTACTGACGGCGGCGACGCCTCACCCAAATGTGGGATTCTTCTCCGGGCCAATCATCGCCAGCAGCGCCGCTGCTGCCGCACCCACGTTCAGGGAATGGCATCGAGCACGCATGGGCACACTCACCTGCACTGCGCAGGCGCTCTCCACGGCGGCCGGCAGCCCATGCGCCTCGCTACCCATGATCAGCGCGCAGCGCCCCCGCCAATCGAGGCGGCGAGGATCCTTTCCACCGCGGGCCACCGCGGCGCGCGCCTCTACAGTTCCCAAGAACGCCTGGAGGTCTTTCTCGTTCGTTGCTCTACCCACGGGAAGATGGAGTAACGCTCCCGCGCTCGCACGCACCGCCCGGGGATGAAAGAGGTCGACGCCCCCATGGCAGAGGAAACCCGCAGCACCGAACGCCCAGGCCGTGCGCACTAGCCCCCCCAGGTTGCCCGGATCCTGGATCCCTGCCGACACCACCCAGAGGCCACAAGGTTCCGTCGCGCCTCTCAGCCAGTCCTGCAGACGATCCGGGGGACATCTCATCACCAGGATCACGCCCTGCGGAGAGCGCGATTCGGCAACCGCATCCAGGAGTCGGTCGGGAATCTCGTAACACGGACAGGCGAGCTTCTCGATCCTGCGCCGCAGGGAACACCCCTGATCACTCCCCCCCAGTCGGGGTGAAACCACGGCCGCAGCAATCATTTCCGGGTCGGAAATCGCCTCCCGGGCCCAGCGCACCCCCTCGGCGAGGTAAACTCCTTCCATCGAGCGGCGCTCGGCGCTGCGTGCCAGCGCACGCAAGCGGACGAGCAACGGGTTCGATCGGGAGCGGATGGAGCGTAAGCGCGTCATGGGATCTCGTGCCGGAATCAAGGAGGCCCTCTCGGCGCTGAGGCGCGGCGGGGTGATCGTCTATCCGACCGAAACCTTTTACGCCCTCGGCGCCGATCCACGCAAGCGCTCGGCCTTGAAAAAGCTCCGGCGCCTCAAAGGCAGGGGAAGCTCGAAACCCCTCCTGCTGATCGCCTCTTCCCGGCGCCAGGCGCTGTCGCTCGTGCAGGCGCCGCATTCCCGCCGCCTGCGGGCCCTCACCCGCCGGTTCTGGCCCGGGCCTCTGACGTTGATCCTGCCCCCAAAGAACTCGGGGCTGTCGCGGTCCCTGGGCAGAAGCGACGGCCTGGCCCTGCGCTTGACCAGCCAGCCTCTCGCACGGCGGCTGATTCGATCTTTCGGCTTCCCGATCACCGGCACGAGCGCCAACCCCACGGGGTGTGCCCCCGCGCGCCGCGCCGCCCGGGCCGCGGGATCGTTCCGGTCCGACTTGGACGGGATTCTCGATGGCGGTCATACCCACGGCGGAAAGGCCTCGACCCTGGTCGATCTCACCGGCTCCCCACCAATTTTGCGAAGAGCCGGACCGATCAGCCTCTCCGCGCTGCGGAGTGTGGTGCCCGACGTGACACCGGGCAGTGGCCATTCCCCCCGCTGGCACCGCCGGGCGAGCCGGCGCCCAAAACGCGCATAAGGTATTGAAAACCACGGGGTTTCGGCTTGAAAGGGTCTGGAAGGGGCCCTATAATTGTTGAACGCTGCACCCTCGCGGCGCAGGAACCGTCCCCGCGTGCACGAGCCCCTCTACCATTCACGCACAATCTGGCGCTGGTTGCTCTTCGTCGGCCTTCTCCTGGCCCTATGCCTGCCCACGCTCGCCTCGCGCACTGCCACGGGCGGTGGGCACCGCGTGGTCATTCTCGGCTTTGATGGAGTTGACGCCGGGCTGGTGGAGCGGTGGCTGGGGGAGGGACACCTCCCCAACCTGTCACGCCTACGGGATGAAGGGAGCTTCACGCCGCTCGGCACGACGAATCCTCCACAGACACCCGTTTCATGGTCATCCTTCTCGACCGGGCTCAATCCCGGCCGGACCGAGATCTTCGATTTCCTGAAGCGAACGCAGGATTCGTATTTTCCGACCTTCGCTCTCAACGAAGAGGGGCGTCGTACGCTAGGTCTGGGGAAATCAAACGCCCTGGTCGCCGGATTGATTGTGACCTTGCTGGGACTTGCAGCAACCTTCCTGCTGGCATCCCGGTGGCGGGCTCGAACCATCGGCACTGCCATCGCCATGGTTTTCGGCGTCCTGGCCGGCCTGGGCATCCTTCACTGGATCCCCCTCGAGGTTCCTGTGGCGATCAACAATCGCCAGGGGATATCGCTCTGGGAGGCGGCCTCCCGCGAGGGACTCAGGGCACGGGTGATCCGGGTCCCCACGACGTTCCCGGCTGAGGTATTCGAGCGGGGGGAAATGCTGTCGGGCCTGGGAGTGCCCGACCTGAGGGGGCGTATCGGCACTCCGGTGATGTACGTCTCCGATCCGGCCTACGCGGTGCGTGACAACCAATTCTCGATCGAGGTGATACGGTTGCCCCAGAATCAGGGCCGTATCGAGACAGCCCTCATCGGTCCGTACAACAAGCCGTTCTTCGACTATGTCGTGCAACGGGAAGCAGAGCGCCATCCCCCGGGAGAGGAGCAGCAGCGCGCGAGGAAAGAAGCCGAAGAGGAGCTGCGCGAGGCCGGAGTGCCCAAGCGAATCGACATCCCGCTTACACTGGATGTCGCATCAGACCGCAGCGCTGTCACCCTCTCAGCCTCGGGGCAAAGCGTCACCCTGGCGGAGGGGGAGTGGAGCGACTGGTTCGTGGTTCGTTTCCCCGTCAACTGGCTCGTCAACCGGCTGTTCCCCCTGCGTGGCATGGTGCGCTTCAAGGTCATCTCACTGCAGCCTGAACTCGAGATCTACCAGTCCCCGGTCAACTTCCATCCGGACAGCGCGCTGGTGCCCTTGTCCTACCCAGCCGGTTACGCCGCCCGCCTGGCGCGGGACGTGGGCCTGTACAAGACGATTGGCTGGGATATCGACACCTGGACGCCGGCGGCGGGTGTCACCGACGAAGCGTTCCTGCTCGAGGACGTGGATTACACGGTCGAGCGGGAGCAGGCCATGATGGAGCACGAGCTGGGTCGTGGCGATTTCGAGCTGTACATCCAGGTGTTTTACTTCCCCGATCGTGTCTCACACATTCTCTGGCGTCTGTTCGATCCTGAACACCCGATGTACGACGCCGAAAAAGCCGCCCGTCACGGCGGAGCCATCCTGGAATCCTACCGCCGTATGGACGAGCTCGTGGGAAGGGCACGGGAGTTGATGCGCCCCGAGGACACTTTGCTGGTGCTGTCGGACCATGGCTTCACCTCCTGGCGCCGCGGCATTAACTACAATGCCTGGCTTTACCAGAACGGCTTCCTGGCGCTCGAATACCAGCCCCAGGGAATCAAGAATCTCGAGGACCTGTTCGACCACAACGAGTTTTTCGAGTACGTCGACTGGTCGCACACCAGCGCCTATGCCATGGGCCTGGGAAGTATCTACATCAACCTGGTCGGACGCGAGCCGCAGGGATCGGTGGAGCCGGGAGAACCGTACGAGAGGGTGGTCCAGGAAATCGTGCGCGGGCTGGAGTCTTATGTGGACTCCGTCACCGGGCAGAAACCCGTTCACAAGGTCTACCGCCGCGAGGAGATGTATAGCGGCTACGACCCGCGAGTGATCCCCGATTTACGGGCCTCGAACACCCTGAATTACCGCGTTGGCTGGCGGACCGCGCTCGGCGAGGTCCCCAGCGAGATCATGGAGGAAAACTTGCGGCTATGGAGTGCGGACCACTGTTCGGTTGATCCCGACCTGGTACCGGGCATTCTGTTTATCAACCGATCTCTCACGCGCCCCCAGGAAGCCAACATCGTCGATATCTTTCCCACGGTCCTCGACTTGCTCGAGGTTCCCGTTCCAGAAGGTCTAGATGGCCACAGCCTGCTCTGATACCCGCGCGCCGTCCTGGAGGGCATGTCTTGCCGCTCTGGGGCTGGTCATGTGCGCCGTGCTGGTGGCCGGCCCCGTTCCACGGGCGAGCGAGAGTGACCCGGAAAAACTGCATGCACCCAGCGAGGCCAGTGACTACGCCTCTCGGCGGCATGAGCTACGGATGGAGAAGGAGCGCCTACGGGGGCAGCTGGAACGGTTCAAGGAGGAGGAGCAATCGCTCCTGGCGCGCCTCGAGCGATTGCGCCTGGAGTCCAGGCTGTCGCAACAGGAACTTCAGGGAACCCACCTTGAGCGCCGGCGCCTTGGACGTGAACTCGACCGGTTGGGATTTCAGATCGATCGCCTGACCGAGACCCTCGAGCGCCAGAAGGCGGCGCTGGGAGGCCGTCTGCGGGCACTGTACCGCCGGGGTCCCCTGACCCCGGTGCGCACGCTGACGAGCGCCTCGAGCAGCACCGAGTGGCTTCGTGCCGTGGGCCTCCTGGAACACCAGGCGCGGCGCGATGCGGAAGCCATCGCCAGCCTGCGTGCCGACACCAAGGAACTCCAGCACACGCGCCAGTCGCAGACGCAGGCCCTCGCACAGGTGGAGTTGGAGCGGAAGCGTGCCGAGAGCGTGCGCCACCGGCTGACGCAGACACTGAGTGAGCACCAGTCACTGCTCGAGGCGGTTCGAAACGACCAGCGTACTCACCGAGCGGCTTACGAGGAGATCACCTCCGCAGCCCGTGAACTGGACAAACTAATCTCTATGATGTTGGACGGTGCCTCACCCGTCGACGTGGAACACACCTGGGTCAGCCTGGGTGCCTTCCGCGGCCTTCTGTCCTGGCCGGTCTACGGGAGCCTGAAGCTCCCCTTCGGGGATCGCAAACACCCACGCTTCAAGACGATCACGCCCCACCGGGGACTAACCTTCAGAGCCGCCGAGGGAGCTCCGGTTCTCGCCATCTTCGAGGGTGAGGTCGTGTTCCAGGATTGGTTGCGCGGGTACGGTCAGACCGTCATACTGGATCATCATCATGGATATGTGTCGGTGTACTCCCACCTGTTAGAGCCCCGGGTGGAACCGGGCGCACGCGTGGCGCGCGGTACCGTGCTGGGTAACGTGGGAGAGAGCGGCTCTCTCGAGGGCCCTCAGCTTTATTTCGAACTGCGCCGTGACGGTTTGCCCCTGGATCCGGAGCCCTGGCTCAGCCGGGGACCTCAGCGGGCGGCGCGCTAGGAGGATGATATGAACCCGTTGCCGATGAGTCGCATGCGCGTCGTGTTCCTGTGCGGCTCGTTCTGCCTGCTGCTCCTGCTGCTGACCGGGGCGGTTGTCGGACGCACCCGTAGCTCCGAGAAAACGTACCGCAGCCTGAAGATCTTTAACGAAACGCTGCACTACGTGCAGAGCAATTACGTCGAGCGCGTCAACGCGGATCAGCTCATGGAGGGGGCCTACCGCGGCTTGCTGGCGAGCCTGGATTCCGACTCCGAGTATCTGCCACCCACTGAAGCCTCCCGCAAGGACAAATCGGGCGGCCTGGCCGATGTGGGAATCACGCCCGTGCGCCGCGGGCTCATTATGCGGGTGCTATCCGTGCGTCCCGATTCACCGGCGGCGAAAGCGGGAATCGAAGCCGGCTGGTACCTGCGGCTCATCGAAAAACGCTCGGCGCGCGAACTTTCACCGTTCAGGGTTCGGCAACTGCTCTCCGGACCCGAGGGCAGCACCATTCACTGCGCCTTCATGAAGCCAGGAGATCCCAAGAAGATTGAGTTTGATCTGGAGCGTGCGCTTCCACCGCAGGAGGCGCTCCAGGTCTCGGAGTTGCGGCCCGATCTGGTTCATCTGCGGCTTCTGCGAGTCGACGAAGCGGGCGTCAAACAGATGCGGCGAGCCCTGCAGCAGATCTCCACCGATTCCCGCGTGCTTCTCGACCTGCGGAACAATCCGGGCGGTCTCTACGAGGAAGCGGCACGCATCGCGAACCTGTTCATCCCTGAGGGGGTCATGGCCCGCCTTCGCGGCCGAGAGGAGGAACTCCGGGTCTTTGAGGCACGTCCACGCGACCGCGTTTGGGAGGGAGAGGTGGTCGTCCTGGTGGACCGCGGCACCGCCGGCGCCGCCGAGCTGATCGCCGCCGCCCTTCAGGGCCGCGAACGGGGCCGCCTGCTGGGAGAAAAGACCGCCGGAATCGGCTCCTATCAGGAGTCTCTGCCCCTCCCCGATGGAGGCACCCTTCGCCTTTCGGTCGCGAAATACCAGAGCCCGGGCTCAGAGCCGTGGCACGGGAAAGGGCTCAGCCCCGATGAGGTCCTGGAGCGTCCCGAGGAACTGGAAGAGGCCGGGGACTGGCTCCTGGAGGGGGCTTTGAGGCTGCTGTCCGAGCCGGCCCAGAAAGAGGCCGCCTGAGGACGGGCACCGTGGCCTCCTGGGGAGTAAAATTAGAGTTCATGAGGTGCGGGGGAGAAATGTTTTTGCCGATGCGTCGAGCCTGGCTGGTGGTGGTGACCTGCAGCCTCGGGGTGGCAGGCATAGCGCCGGCCGGCGCCAAGCTGGGTGCGGCGGAGAATCCAGTCGACGGTATTGACCGCGGGGAGTCGTACTACGAATACTCGCTGGCCCAGGGAGCGCGCCTCAAGCGCAACTACCTGCAGGCGACCAAGCACCTGCGCCGTGCCATAGAGAAGGATCCTCGGAGTGTCTACCTGCAGCTCGAGCTGGCGCGTCTTCAACGCACCTTGCGCCAGACACACGCGGCACTGGAGAGCATCCAGGCGGCTCTGATCATCGACCCGCAGAACCCCGACGCCCACCGCCTCGGCGCTGAAGTCCACATGGGCTTCGTCGAGGCCGGAGTTGAGAACGAGACACACCTGTCGGAGGCAGTCCGCCACTATGAGCAGGTGCTGGAGACGGAGCCGGACGCTGTCGAGATCGGTATCGCCCTCGGGCGCTTGTACTACTACCGGGGAGATACCGTGCAGGCCCTGAATGCCCTTCAGGCCTACCGTGTCAGGAACCCCGATTCGGCCGAGACGCTCTACTGGATCGCCAAGGTTCACCTCAGCCGCCACGAGCTGGACGAGGCGGAGGCGCACCTGCGCCTGGCCCTGGAAGAGGCGCCCTACAACTACGACAGCCTCCTCACCCTGGCCAACATTCACGAGATGCGGGAGGAGTACGAGGCCGCCATTGAGACCTGTGAGAGGGCACTGGCCGTGGCCCAGGACAGCGTCGAGATTCGCTACACGCTGGCGCGCCTGGCGCTCAAGCGCTCCGATTTCGCGCGGGCTTCACGTGAGTACGAATCGCTTCTGTCCCTGATGAGGCAGCGCCGCCCCTGGGTGTCCGAGAGCGAGCTTGCCGACCTGTACCTTTACACGGCCCGGGCACAGTGGTACAGCAACAACCTCGTGCGGGCGCTGCAGACCTCGCGCGAAGGGTCCACGGAATTCCGAGGCGATTTGCGTTTCCGATTACTCGAGGGTGAGATCCTGATTGACACCGGCCGCGAGAAGGAGGGCCTTGAATCTCTGGAGAAGGTGCTGCGTAAGTCCAAGTCTGACCCCGAATGGCGGGAGCGCGTCGCGGACGCGTTTTTCAACCGGGGTGCAAGCCTCGAGCGCAACGGGCAGTATGAGAACGCTGAGCATTACCTCAAACGGGCCATCGAGGTTCACCCGGATCACGCCGGAGCGCTCAATTACCTTGGCTACATGCTCATCGAGACCAGCGATCGGTACCAGAACTCACTCCATTACATCGAGCGTGCCGTGGCGCTCGAACCCGAAAACGGTGATTACCTGGACAGTCTGGGTTGGGTCTATTTCAAACTGGACCAGTTCGAAAATGCCGAGAAGGAGCTGGTACGCGCCCTCGAGCGCACGGACGAAACGGCCGTGGTATACGATCACCTCGGAGACGTCATGCTGCAGCTCGGCCGCTCTGAGGAAGCGGTTCGATACTGGGAGACCGCGCTCGAGCGTGCCAGCGGCCTCGAGCAGCCTGAGCAGGTCCGGGAGAAGATCAAATCTCTGCGCTCGCACGAACCCTCGCCCTCGCCCTGATTCCTCTGGCGGCCCTCCTGGCCGGCGGCTGCGCTGAGTCCCGCCCCCCTGCAACCTGGCCCAGCGCGGGATTCCAGCTCACCTGGCAGGCCCGTGCGGAAACCACGCACCGGCGGTGGAACGATTTCGAGGCACGATACCGCGCCCACTGGAGACCCGTCCGGGGAGCCGAGCGGTCGTTCCAGATCTGGATTGCGGCCAGCGGATCCGCTCACCTGCTCATGGATGTCACTGGACGCATGGGAGGCAGCTGGCTCACCCTGGCGACACGTGACGACGAAATGCTCGTCGTACTGCCCCGTGATAGGGAGTATGTGCGGGAGCGCGTCTCCGCGGGTCTGCTGAGGAACCTGATCGGATGGCCCCTCGAGCCCTGGGAGTGCGCCGGGGTGCTCCTCGCCGACCTTCCGGCCCGGCTTGCTCTGCCGTTCCGCCCTGATCGAGCCCACCGAGATGACGACAGTTCGCCCGTGGCGCTGGAACTCCCGGCCGAGATCGCCCAGATCGATCCCGGTCATGGGAACCCGGTCCGGCACTATCGGTTCGCGCAGGACTCCGGGCAGGGCGAGAATGGAGCTACACTTCATATCGAGGAGGCCGGCAGAGTGGTGGCCAAAGTGCACTACCTCTCCTGGGAGCTTCATGACGGGCTTCCGGTCCCCTCCCGCCTGCGACTGAAGGATGACCATGGCACTCTCGAGATGCGGCTGCTGAGCCTCGATGAGAGTGTTGCGGATGGCGCCTTCGATCTGACCCCGCCCGCAGAGTTCAAGCGCAGGCCGAATCTGCCCAGGGAACACTACCTCGGGGACCGGGATTATCCCGGAGCCGGCTCGTGAGCCCGGCAGCTCTCCTGCGCTGCCCCGCCAAGCTGAACCTCGGACTGGAGGTGGTGGGCGTGATGCCGGACGGTTACCACGAGATTCGCACACTGTTCCAGACCATTGATCTAGCGGACGACCTGGCCATCGAGCTTCACGACTCTGAGCTTCTGCTCGAGACAGATGGCTCCGACGTTCCCAGCGGCCACGATAATCTGGTGGTGCGGGCCGCCAGCCTGCTGCGCGAGACCACGGGCGTGGAACAGGGTGCGCGCATCCGTCTCTCGAAGCTCGTGCCGGTGGGCGCCGGCCTGGGAGGGGGCAGCAGCGACGCGGCAGTGACCCTAATGGCACTCGATCGGCTCTGGGAGACGGGGCTGGGGCTGCGGGGCCTGTCATCGCTGGCCGTGCAGCTGGGCGCCGACGTACCCTACTTCTTGCACGGCGGTCTCTGTCTGGGGCTGGGGCGCGGCGAGAAGCTGTTTCCGGTGCAGTCCGACCTCTCTAAGACCGTTTTTGTACTGGTCTGCCCCCGTCAGATCCTGTCCACCTCACAGATTTACTCTGACTGGGACGCTCGATTGACTTCCAGTGCTAAAGATTCTAGACTAAGGCGTTTTTTCGCTTCTGCCCTTGCGGGCCAGGTGGAGTGGGGGCACCTTCACAATGATTTGGAAGGGCCGGCCGCACAGCGTGCTGAGGGAGTCCTTGCGGCACGGTCTGCGCTCTGTGAATCCGGGGCGCACGCCGTCCTGATGTCGGGTAGCGGCCCGGCGGTTTTTGGTGTCTTTCTAGAGCCACAACAGGCCAAAGATGCCGAACGGAATTTGAGCGCTGCGGGGCATCGTACGTATCTTTGCCGGGCAATCTCACGCGCCGAGTACGTTGAATTCATCGGGTTTCAGGACTGAATCCATCCCAGGCTGGGGCGTCGTCAAGCGGTAAGACACAGGTCTTTGGAACCTGCATCGGAGGTTCGAATCCTCCCGCCCCAACCAGACTCTGTGGTGGCGGAGATTAGACTCCACGGATGAGGGCATGAGCACAGCAGCGACAAGCGGCATGAAGCTCTTCACGGGCGCCAGCCACCCGGCGCTAGGGGATGAGATCTGCAAGTACCTGGATATCTCTCCCGGAAACATTGCCATACGGAAGTTCAGCGACGGCGAATCGTACTGCCAGATCAAAGAGAACATCCGCGGTGCCGACGTGTTCTTCGTCCAGCCTACCGGACCTCCGGCGAACCACAACCTCATGGAACTGCTGATTATGCTTGATGCGGCGAAGCGTTCCTCGGCTAGCCGCATCACGGCTGTTTTGCCCTATTACGGGTACGCGCGTCAGGATCGTAAGGATCGTCCGCGGGTGCCCATCTCCGCGAAGCTGGTGGCCGACCTGCTCACCAAGGGCGGGGCCGATCGCATTCTGACCATGGACCTGCATTCGCCTGCCATACAGGGATTCTTCGACATTCCCGTCGATCATCTGTTCGCCGCACCGGTTCTGGTCGAGCATATCGAAAAGCACGCGATCCCAGATCTCGTGGTTGTGTCACCCGATGCCGGTGGGGTGGAGCGCGCCCGGGCGTTCGCAAAACGTCTTGGCGGCGTGGGCCTGGCCATCATGGACAAACGCCGCCCGGAGCCGAACGTTGCGGAAACCCTGCACGTGGTGGGTGAGGTGAAAGGCTGCAACGCCCTCATCGTGGACGACATCATCGATACCGCGGGCACGGTGGTGTCGACGGCTAAATCGCTACTCACCAACGGCGTCAAGAAAGTTTATGCTTGCTTCACGCATGGAATTCTCTCGGGACCGGCGCGCGAGAGGCTGGACAAAGCCCCCCTGGAAACCGTGTGGATCACCAACACGATCCCGCTGTTGGATACCTGGAAAGATTACCGGCCGCTCAACATGGTGTCGGTCGCGGCGTTACTCGGCGAAGCTATTTCACGCATCCACTGCAACTCTTCGGTGACGTCGTTGTTCGACTGATCATCACCCTGGATGGAGCTCAGGGCTCATCTACTAGGAGCAAGGAGTCATGACAGAGGTCGTTTTGACGGCACAGACGCGCACGGATTTCGGCAAGAACGCCAACCGCCGCCTGCGGCGGACGGGACGCATCCCGGGCGTGGTGTACGGCAC
The DNA here is from genome assembly GCA_027295505.1 of Acidobacteriota bacterium. Classification (GTDB taxonomy): domain Bacteria; phylum Acidobacteriota; class Polarisedimenticolia; order JAPUKU01; family JAPUKU01; genus JAPUKU01. The sequence continues at coordinate 9,402 of JAPUKU010000209.1, read as the reverse complement.
CGAGGCGCCGGCGCTGGCAGTCACGATCGATCCGGTGCGTGTGCGGGAAATCCTGCGCTCCGAAACGGGGACCAACACGCTGTGTTCGCTCGAACTGGACGGCAAGGAGGACGCCAAAACCAAGCTGCTGATCCACGATGTGCAGTACGATCCCGTCTCCGACGAGATGCTGCATGTCGATCTGACGCGCATCAGCATGGAGAAGGAAGTTCGTGTCAGTGTTCCCGTTCAGCTCGTCGGCACGGCCAAGGGCGTGAAGATGGAAGGCGGCATACTTGATTTCATCACCCGTGAACTGGAGGTTATGTGCCTGCCCGTCAACATTCCCGATCACATTCGCATCGATGTGAGCGAGCTAGGAATTGGCGACTCGATGCGGGTTGAGGGGCTGCCGCCCTCCGAGAACTACCGCATCCTCACCGAACCGGAGCGCCCCATCCTCGTCGTCGCCGCCCCGACCGAGGAGAAGGAAGAAGAAGCCGCGGTGGAGGCGGAGGCAGAAGTCACAGAACCGGAGCTCGTGTCCCGCAAGGGGAAGGAGGCCGCCGAGGGGGAGGAAGAAGCGGAATCCAAGGGCGAGCCCGGCAAGAAGAATCAGGGAAAGGAATAGCCACGCGGCGTTCCTCTGGCACGCCACGCGGAGCATGCGGTGGAGTCGGAAAGCCCGCCGAGGATATTTTTTGCGCTCGGAAACCCGGGCAGACGCTACGAGCAGACGCGGCATAATTTCGGCCGGCTTGTTCTGAAACGGCTGCTGGAACGCTGGAAGCTGAAGCTCCGACGAGCCGCCGGCCCCTGGTCAGAGGCCTGGTTTGAGGTGGCGGGCAGAGCGGTGCTGCTTGCCGAGCCCCGCACCTACATGAACCGGGTGGGCGCGGCGGCCGTGGCGCTGCTAGAACACCACGCCTTACGGCCGGATGCTCTGGTGGCGCTCTACGATGACATCGACCTCCCGTTCGGCTCGCTGCGTCTGAGAAAACATGGGGGGGCGGCAGGCCACCGCGGGATGCTGTCACTCCTCGGCGCCCTCGGCACCGAGGAAGTTGCTCGTCTTCGCCTTGGCATCGGCGGTCTGCCGATCGCAGGCGAAGTGGCCGATTTTGTGCTGGAGGAGTTTTCGTCGGAAGAACGGTCCACCGCCGATGCGGTGAGCGAGAGGGCGGCAGATGCGCTGGAGTGCGTGGCTGCCAGGGGCCGTGACACCGCCATGAATCTCGTCAATTCTGCCCCGCCCCCGGACGGCCATACCGATTGAACCCCCGAGCGGGCCCGGGGCCCGCAGTGTCGGCGTCGTGGTGGCGGCGCCCTGAGGAGGGTTTGAGGCTCACATGAGCATCCTACATGTTGCACCCGTGTTGGGCGTCCTGGGATTACTGGTCGCCTGGATGATCTACGTCATCATCAAACGGCAACCGGCTGGCAACAGCGTCATGCAGGAGATCGCTGAAGCCATCTACCGTGGAGCCATGGTTTTCCTCCGCCGCGAATACCTGGTGCTAACGGGATTCGTGGTGGTTGTGGGGGCTTTGCTGGCTTACGCCCTGGGGCGCTGGACTCTGCTGGCCTTCATCAGCGGCGCCCTGTGCTCGATGCTGGCCGGCTTCTTTGGCATGAAAGCGGCCACGCGCGCCAACGTACGCACCACCGAGGCGGCCCGGTCGAGCGGACAGGACAAGGCCCTGATGATTGCGTTCGGTGGTGGCTCCGTCATGGGGCTCTGTGTCGCCAGCCTGGGACTGCTCGGTCTGGGGCTCTTCTTCCTGCTGCTGCACGAGGTGTTCGGCGGGGATTTGAGTCGTGCCGTCATCCTGAACGGCTTTGCCATGGGCGCCTCCTCGATTGCCCTTTTTGCACGCGTCGGCGGGGGAATTTACACCAAGGCGGCGGATGTGGGAGCCGACCTGGTTGGCAAGGTGGAAGCGGGCATACCCGAGGATGACCCACGCAACCCGGCCGTCACTGCTGACCTTGTCGGCGATAATGTCGGCGACACGGCTGGCATGGGCGCGGACATCTTCGAGTCCTATGTTGGGTCGATCGTGGCCACGGTAGCCATCGCAGCCACCGGTAACCTGGGTGGCGCCGAACGCGCACCCGCCATGCTCCTACCCCTGCTCATCGCCTCGGCCGGCCTGGTCGCATCGGTTCTCGGCATTGGCTCTCTGAAGTTCCTCACCCGCCTAGGACCCGCGGCAGCGCTTCGGATCATGCCCCTTCTGAGCGCCGCGCTCATGCTTGGCGCGACCTGGTGGGTGGTAGGCTCCATGGGAGTGTCGATCGGCGGCCGGCCGACCATGGGGGTGTTCTGGGCGGTGGCCTCGGGAGGTATCGCTGGCATCCTCATCGGTCTTCTGACCGAATATTTCACGTCCGCCGAACCCATGCTCAAGATAGCCCGCGCCAGTGAAACCGGCGCGGCCACCAATATCATCATCGGCACCGCGGTCGGTATGCAGAGCACGGCGCTCCCGGTGCTCGCCATTTGCGCCGCTATCTATGCTGCGCATGAGGCGGCCGGTCTGTACGGAATTGGCATCTCGGCGGTCGGCATGCTGGCAACGGTCGGTGTGACCATGTCGGTCGACGGCTACGGACCCATCGCCGACAATGCCGGCGGCATCTCCGAGATGAGCAACCTCGGTCCGGAAACTCGCCGCATCACGGACGGTCTGGACTCCCTGGGTAACACCACCGCGGCCATCGGCAAAGGGTTTGCCATCGGCTCGGCGGCGCTCACGGCCCTGGCCCTGTTCTCTGCCTACACAAGCAGCATCGGCCTCGGCGAGGATGGGCTGGATGTGACGCGCCCCGAGGTCGTGATCGGTGTGCTCATCGGAGGGATGCTGCCGTTCCTGCTGGCCTCGATGGCCATCTCCGCGGTCGGTCGAGCCGCCCGGGCCATGGTGGAGGAGGTGCGCCGGCAGTTTCGAGAGATCAAGGGGCTCCTCGAGGGCACGGCCAAGCCGGACTCGGAACGCTGCATCGACATCAGCGCCCAAGCGGCCCTGCGTGAGATGGTCCTGCCCGGCATGACGGCCCTGTTCGCCCCGGTCATCGTCGGCTGGGGGCTCGGGCCTGAGGCGCTCGGGGGCATGCTCGTCGGGGCCACAGTTTGCGGCGTGCTAATGGCTCTATTCATGGCTAATTCGGGCGGCGCCTGGGATAACGCCAAGAAGTACATTGAGAAGGGGAATCTGGGCGGAAAGGGCAGCGACGCGCATAAGGCGGCGGTCGTCGGCGACACCGTCGGGGATCCGTTCAAGGATACGGCGGGGCCTGCGATGAACATCCTGATCAAGCTCATGTCTGTGGTATCATTAGTCATTGCGCCGCTTCTACGATAATTCAGCGGCACCCCTGACTCCTTGCCTTCTGCATGCACGGCAGGCGGCTTGATAGCCATGAGGAGGAAAACGTGTCCCACTACGAGTTCATCTGGATTGCTGCACCCACACTGAGCCCCGAGGAGGTCGACAGCCTCAGCCAGGGATTTCAGGCAACCCTCAAGGAAAAGGGGGCCACCCTGCTGAAGAACGAATCCTGGGGGAAAAAGAAGCTCGCCTACAAGGTGCGTAAGCACGATGAGGGGTACTACACCTACTACCTCATCGAGGGCTCGCACGCCGCGGTAGACGAGGTCGTTCGCCGCATACGCGTGAACGATCAGATCATCAAGTTCTTGAGCGTCAAGGTCGATCTTGAAGCTCTGACCAAAATCAGCGGGCGCCGACACTCGCGCGAAGAGCGCGAGCCTCCTGCTCCGGCCACCCGCAATGAGGACTCAACTCATGCTCGAACCTAAAATGGCCCGGTACAGGTACGGCGGCGGATCATCCGGCCGCTCCCAGGGCCGGTCGCGGCCAGGTGGCCGGCGTGGAGGAGGCGGCAGGCAGCGCTTCGTATTCCGCAGGCGCAAGTACTGCAAGTTTTGTGAGGACAAGATCGACTACATCGATTTCAAGGATGTTCGGCTCCTGCAGAACTTCAATCCTGAGCGGGGAAAGATCCTTCCGAGGCGCATTTCGGGGACATGCTCTATCCATCAGCGGGCGCTCATGCGGGCCATCAAGCGGGCCCGAAGTATTGCGCTGCTACCATTCACCACCGAGTGAGGAATTTGCGTCATGAAGGTTGTACTCAGAAAAGATGTCGACAAACTCGGTAAGCGCGGTGATGTGGTGAACGTTGCGAATGGTTATGCTCGCAACCACCTCATGCCGAAGCGCCTGGCTCTCCGCGCCACTGACGGCAACCTCAAGAGAGTGAAACTCGAGCGCCACCGGCTTGGAGTGCGCCTCGTTCGCGAGAAAAGTGATGCGGAAGAGTTGGCCAAGCGCCTGGCGGGAGTCTCCTGCACGGTCGCGCGCAAGGTGGGAGAGAAGGATGTACTCTTCGGCTCAGTGACCAACGCTGATATCGCCGGATTCCTCGAGAAAGAAGGGTTCGGCGTTGACAAGCGCAAGATCGTGCTGGAAGAGCCGATCAAGGCCCTCGGGATCTATAACGTGTCAGTGCGATTGCACCCCGAGGTAACCGCAGAAGTGAAGGTGTGGGTCGTCAAGGAGTGAGCCCGGGGCGCACTGCTCTGGCTTGTGCCCTTGCCTGGCTGGTGCCAGGTGCAGGACATCTGTACCTCAAGCGTCCCCTCAAAGCGGCCCTGTTCTTCTGCCTGGTGCTGATCATGCTCTTCCTGGGCCTATCCTTGCATGGCCGGGCGCACGTCGTGGACCACGACAATCCGCTGCTCTCCTCCCTGGCGACCTTCGCCAATGTGGCCACGGGCCCGCTGGATCTGCTGATCCGCAAGTCAACGTATCACCGGATTACCTACCGCTTGCCGCCAGAAGGCCAGTCCGACTACGACGAACTGGTGGCGCGCATGCGGGCCCGCGTGCTGGAGCCCACTTACGAGTACGGTACGACTTTCATCCTCACGGCAGGTCTCATGAACATCCTGCTGATTCTGGACGCTTTCGACATCGGCATCGGCAGAAAGCACTGATCCCATGCTCAGCCATATCTTTCTACTCGTGCTCTTCAGCACCCTCGTGTCAATCTTTTTCGGCGCCCTGACCCGTAACGATCTTCGTGAAGGCGCCCGGGTCGCGCTGATCCTGTTTCTGTCCCTGGTCGGAATCTCCCTCGCCCTGGCCTACATCATGGCCCCGTTCCCGCTACGCTGAGCGCGTGCGGCGGTTTCTCGAGTCCCTGGGTCTATGGCTACCGCTGGCCTTCTATGTGGGTCTGATTTACTTCCTGTCCTCACAGTCCACCATCGCCTGGGCACGCTACTACCCCGACTCGCTACTACACGGCATAGAATTCTTCCTTCTTGCCGCCCTGGTGCTGCGGGCCCTCAACGGTGGCCTGCTGATTCCGGTGCCGCCCCGCTGCTACCTGTGGACCTTTGTACTCTCATCACACTACGCCTTGCTCGACGAGATCCACCAGGCTCTCGTCCCCGGGCGCGTCGCAAGCGTGCTCGACCTGATGGCCGATATGGTCGGCATCGACCTGGCACTTGCCGCGGTGTTCATCCTCCAGCGGGCCCTCGTGTCTCGCCGCGTTAGCGCCGCGAGGGGTTGAGACCGTGTCCCAACTCCATCTGACACTCTACTCTCGGCGGGATTGCCACCTGTGCGACGAAGCTCATGCGCTGATCGAGCGACTGCGCGCCGAACCAGAGACCTGTTTCGAACTCGAGATCCTGGATGTCGATTGCGACCCCGGGGCGCGCGAGCGTTATGGGGATGAGGTTCCGGTATTGCTCGTGAACGGAAAGAAGTTCGCCAAGCTGCGGTTTGACGAGCGCCGCCTGCGCCGCAAGCTCAGTCTTCGCGAGCGCGGTTAGTACGGATTTCGCTGGTGCCCGGGAGATCCTCCTCGTCGACAAGCTCAAGTTCATACAGAACCAGCGCTCCGTCCGGTGAATCCCGGCGGTCGGCGGCGATCGCCAACCGCTCTCCGTGCACCACGGGCGAGCCGACCCACCCCGCTGTCTCGCCTGGCGCCTCCGCCTCGAGAATTAAATGTCCCGTCGGCAGGTGCAGAAACGTCAGGCGTGTCTCACCTCCGGACGCCAACCCCAGAAAGCCCCGGATGAGCACCGGTTGCCTGCGCACTCGCTCTCCGACCGACACCGCCCAGAGGCGATCGCCCCCGTTGATTTTGAACCCGTAGATTCGCCCGTCCAGCGCGCCCGCATAGACCCCGCCTCCGTAGACCAGTGGCTGGACCGCCACCGCACCGGCCAGCCGCTGGGTCCAGTCCTTCCGCCCCGAGCGGGTTTTGAGCCCCACCAGGTTGTGCGTGGAGGTGCCCACCATGAGCCGCTTTCCATGACAGACCGGAGAGGTCGGCAAACCCTCAACGTGGCGCCTCCACAGCACCTGCCCGTCTTCAGGATCGATGGCCTGGATCTCCCCGGAGGAGAGGCTCATGAACCATCGCCCCCCGCAGTTGCGGAGCGGCAGCACCGGCACGGAGCCCGAGTCCAGATGGAAAAGGTCGGTGCCATCAGCCGCATCCAGCACCCGCAGCGTGGTGCCCTGAACAAGGAGCAGGCGACCGTCCAGCAGCGCCAGTGCAGATACCGCCCGTTCTCCGGCCGGCGCTTCCCAGACCGTGGAACCATCGTCGGCCTGTAGCGCCTGCACGGTCCCGGAGGCAAATACCACAAAGATCCTCCCCAGTCCGCCCAGGGGAGGCAGTGCCACGGGATCGGCTGTGAGCAACATCCACAGGGCTTCGGGGTTGCCCACACGGTACGAAAGCAGCCTGTCTCGCCCCGTTTCGGCCTCCCTCGTGGCAAGGACGAGGGTGCTGGCGTCGGCCCAGGAGGGGGACCCGAGCGGCTCGCCCCGCAGTGACCAAACGGCCACCGATTCCAGGCGCACTTCGGGCGTGGGCCCCTTCCACGGCAGGGCCGGTGCGACGTAGAGCTCGGGCACATCCTGGAGTCGGCGGTTTCCGCCGCGTACCAGGCTCAGATCCTCCCGGGCTGAGAGTGCCACCGCTGCGCTCAGAATCCACATCACGCTCAGCACGAGAGATCGGTTCGCGGAGAACATCAGAGAATCTACTATAGTGTGGTTGCGTGGGGCGGTAAAGATTTGTTACGCTATCGCTTCCGGCCACAATCACGCCTGGGTCGGACTCTTCCATGTATCGCGCCGTTAAAGGCACCCGGGACGTTCTGCCCGAGGATGTACCCCTTTGGCAGCACGTTGAGAAGTCAGCACGCGAGTGTTTCGCGCGCTACGGCTTTGCCGAGATCCGCACGCCGATCCTAGAGCATACGGCACTGTTCCAGCGAAGCATCGGTGATCAGACCGATATCGTCGCCAAGGAGATGTACACGCTCGTGGACCGCAAGGGGCGCTCGCTCACCCTACGGCCCGAGAACACCGCCCCTGTCGTTCGTGCGTGCCTGGAGCACCAGCTCCTTCGGGCCCAGTCTTCCCTGAAGCTGTTCTATCTCGGCCCGATGTTCCGCTACGAGCGCCCCCAGCAGGGGCGCCAGCGCCAGTTCTCCCAGGTCGGCGCGGAGATCATCGGGCGTGCAGACCCACTGGCGGATGCCGAGCTGATCGAAATGGTGATGGTCTGGCTCGATTCCCTCAAGATTAAAAACCTCGAGTTACGCTTGAACTCTGTGGGCTGTGCACAGTGCCGCCCGAACTATGTGGTAGCACTGCGCGCCGCAATGAAACCCCTCCTGGAGAAAATGTGCGCCGATTGCCGCCGACGCTGGAAGGAGAATCCGCTCCGCATGCTCGACTGCAAGATTCCGGAAGACCAGCGCCTGCTGGAGAAGGCTCCTTCTCCCTTCGATCATCTCTGCAGCAAGTGCGCGCAGCACTTCGAGGAGACCCGTCGTCTCCTGGGAAAGGCTGGACTCAAACCGGTGCTCGATCCCCGGCTCGTGCGGGGCCTCGACTATTACACGCGCACGACGTTCGAGGTCGTGGCCCTGGAGAAGCTGGGAGCCCAGAATGCCCTGCTCGGAGGAGGCCGTTACGATGGCCTCTTCGAGGAGCTGGGAGGACCGGCGACACCCGCCCTGGGCTTTGCGGTGGGGCTCGAGCGCCTGTTGATGGCGCTTCCGGCTCCAGAGGTACGGGCCGACGACCTCGACGTGTTCATAGTCCACGTGGGCGACCCTGCATACGCCCGAGCCGTGGAGGTCGCGCGCCGTCTGCGAAGCGCCGGAGCGCGCGTCGATCTCGAGGGGGCGGGCCGGACACTGAAAGTCCAGATACGCGAGGCGTCACGCCGCCGGGCGCGCTTCGCCCTCATCATCGGCGATCGTGAGCTGGAGATCGGCCGTTACGGTCTGAAGAACCTCAAGAGCGGAGAGCAGATGGATGTCGATCTGGACGAACTCGAGACCCGGCTGTGCGGGGCGCCCAAGGAGCCGCCCGCACCTGCGAGTCCACCGCCGGCGAGCAGCCACCGCACGCACTACGCCGGCATGGTGGGGGAAGATCTCGTCGGGCGGGAGATTCGGGTGGCCGGATGGGTGCACCGCCGCCGTGACCACGGCAACCTGATTTTCGTGGACCTGCGCGATCGCACCGGCCTGCTGCAGATTGTGTTCCGCGCCGAGAGCGACACGGCCGCATTAAAGAATGCCAGATCCCTTCGCTCCGAGTTCGTCATCGAGGTGGAAGGGGAGGTGATCCGGCGCGCACCGGAGAATGTCAATCCCAACCTCCCCACGGGAAAGATAGAACTGACAGCACGGACGCTCCTCGTCCACAGCCGCTCTGAGCCACTTCCGTTCACGCTCGAGGACGATGACCCCGCGGGGGAAGAAATCCGTCTGCGCTACCGCTATCTTGATCTCCGGCGTCCTGCAACCCAGCGGATCTTCGACCTGCGTCACCGCGTGCTGCTTCACGTCCGCCGGCACTTCGACGCACTCGGGTTTCTCGAGATCGAGACTCCAATGTTAACACGCTCCACTCCGGAGGGAGCACGCGACTACCTCGTACCTTCCCGCGTTCATGCGGGCAAGTTCTATGCGCTGCCGCAATCGCCCCAGCTCTTCAAACAGATCTTAATGATGGCGGGTTTCGAGCGGTATCTGCAGATAACCCGCTGTTTCCGCGACGAAGACCTGCGCGCCGATCGACAGCCGGAGTTCACACAGATCGATTTGGAGGCGTCCTTCGTTACCTCCGAGGAAATCTACGGGTGGATCGAAGATGTTCTCAGGGGAGCGTTCGCGCTGGCCGAGAAACCATTCCCCCGGGTCGTGCAGCGTATCAGCCATGATGAAGCCGTCGAGCGGTACGGCACGGACGCCCCCGACGTGCGATTCGAGGCCGTCATCCTAGATCTGACCGATGTTGCCAAAAGCTCCGGAAGCCGGGTCATCGAGTCGGTGATCCACGACGG
>JAPUKU010000208.1 GCA_027295505.1 Acidobacteriota bacterium | reverse complement strand
GCACCTCGCGCAGGCCGAGACGAGACAGCGCTCGTGCCGCATACCATAACCGCTCGGCGACGAGATCAGGAGCTCCGCCTCCCTGCACGATCAGATTCCCCTCGAGGACGCCGTCGCGCAGGGGTGCGTCACTGAGGAATCGTGTCTTGAACGTGAACTCCGGTCCCAACTCATGAAGGGCGGTGGCTGCCGTAAGCAGCTTGAGGGTGGACGCCGGCCGCAGGCCCACGCTGCTGCCGCGCTCGAAGAGCACCTGGCCGTCGTGCACTCGCGTCACCTTCATGCCGATCTGTGCGCTTCTCAGGCAGGAGAGGTTCAGAAGTATCTGCAGGCGATCGGCGAGATCGGAGGCAGGAGTGGAGGCGCTGGCGGTCAGCCATACGGCAAGCAGCATGACGGCCCGGCGCCACGTATTCCGGGCGCAGAGAAAGTTCCGCAGGCTGAGGCGGAGGGCAGAGCCTGGCGACGGACCGTATCGCACCAGGGACGATGTTAGCAGAGGCTTCACGGGACGGGCTATCTCCGGCCGAACTGCAACTCAGGTTCCGCGCAACGGGGTTACCTCTGAGCACTCAGGTTGTAACGCGGGAATCAGCGCGGGAAAGCCTCTCTGAGGCCGCCGTCGACGGTCAGGATGCAGCCCGTCGTCCTGGAGGAGCGATCCGATGCCAGAAACAGGGCGGAGTCGGCGACGTCCTCGGGGCGCACCTGGGCTCTGAGAAGGTTACGCTTGCGATAGAACTCCTCGATCTGGTCGGCTGCGATGCCGTGAGTCCTGGCGCGTTCCTGGCGCAACTGCTCGGACCACAGCCCGGAGTCTTTGAACACCGCATCCGGGCTGAGCATGTTGACACGTACTCCCATCTCGGCCACTTCCAGGGCAAGAACCCGCGCAAGCTGCGCCTGGGCCGCCTTGGAGACGCTGTAAGCGGAGAAATTCTGTCCGGGCCCGAGCACGTTCTTCGAGGTCACGAAGATGAGACTGCCGCCGAGTTGCTGGCGCCGAAGAACCCTGATCGCCTCGCGCGAGACCAGAAAATGTCCGGTGGCGTTGATCGCCATACACCGTTCCCAGTCAGCCTTCTCGAGTGTCTCGACGGGCGACACATGCGCCACCCCCGCGTTATTGACCACGATGTCCAGGCCGCCATACTCGAGGACCGCCCGCTCGACACATGCGCGCACTTCATCCTCCCGGGTCACGTCCATGCGCAGCCCGATGGCACGACCGGGTCCGGACTGCGCGCAGATCTCCCCGGCGAGGCGCGTGGCGCGCGTCTCGTCGAGATCGGCCAGAACCACGTGCGCTCCCTCCGCGGCCAGGCGCCCAGCGATGGCTGCCCCGATGCCACCCGCCGCGCCCGTGACCAGGGCAACTCGGCGCGACAGTTCCCTCTCCGGAGGGCGGAGAGTCAGCTTGTACAGTTCCAGGGGCCAGTACTCGGCGTCGAACGCCTCCCGTGGGCTCATCGAGGAATAACTCGAGATGGCCTGGGCGCCGGCCATGATCTTTATGGTGTGGCGGTAGACATCCGCAGCCACACGAGCGGCCTGAGCGTCCGGGCCCAGCGTGATCATGCCGACGCCGCGCACCAGCACCACACGCGGAGCGTCTTCGAGCATCGGCAGATCACCCCGGCTGTGTTTCTCGTAAAACTCCCGGTACTCCTCTGAGAAGGCCTCCACGATCTCACGGACTTCCCGCTCGTATGCCTCCTCGAGCTCCGGTGGGCCGTCCTGGTCGCGGAGCCGGGGCGGTGGCAGGACCAGGGGCCAGCCCTTGGTGTTCATCAAATGATCGGGGGTGGCGGCTCCCACACGGGAAAGATCGGGTCCCTTCTTAGAGCCGATAAACTCCAGCAAATCATCGGAGTCTTCGAACCGGAGGATGGTACGGCGACGGGCCTGCAGGGTGCCGCGTAGGAGGGGAAGCAGTACCGCAGCACATCTGTGCCGCTCCGTCGGGGGGAGAGGAGTCACCTCCGGCGGCCCGAACACGCGATGGCCACGCGCGCGTTCGGCCAGGTACTCTTCCGCCCGCGTATTGAATTCGATATGGGTAAGGTACGACTCACGGGCGGTCGCGGCCCAGGTGATGAGGCCGTGTTTTTCGAGCACGCACCCGCGGGCTTTCGGGTTCTTTTCCACTTCCTGTGCGACCTGCTTGGAGAGCGCGAAGCCCGGGCGCTGGTAGGGAATCCAGATGATCTCCTCGCCGTACACAGCCTTCGTGTGCTTGAGTCCATCGGTATTGTTGGTCAGCGACAGGACGAAATCCGCGTGCGAGTGATCGATGTGCCGGAAGGGGACGAAAGCGTGAAGAAGTGTCTCAATGGAGGGCCGGACAGAGCCGGGTTCCACCAGACAATGAGCCAGGAAGGCCACAATTTCTTCGTCCGTCATGGCTTCGCGGTCTCGAAGCGGCAGGACATCGTCGAGACGGACACCCGGAAACTGATCCGCCTGAACACTGCGCAGATCGGATCCGCTTCCTTTCACGCGCAGAACCTTCACCTCGCGCCCCCGAAAATCTTTTTCCATGAGCTTGCACGAGGTGTTGCCGCCGCCCCATAGCACCAGGTTCGGATCGGCGCCGATGAGGAGAGACCGGTACACCAGTTCATCCAGTCCCCGGAGCTTGCGGGCTTCAGTATCTTTCCATCGATTCTGCATGGTGGTTAAAACACCTTATGCGGCCTCGGCTATTATACGCGCCAAAAGGTGGCGCATGGCAGCCGGGAGTGCTGTGCGTCCGATCCATACCGCTACAGCAGTATTGGTTGCTTTCAGCCTGTGGTAGACTCGCGTCGGTTTCATAGTGCGCTGCACCTCACACAGGTCTCAGAGGAGGGAACGGCTGCCATGTTGAGTAAGCTCGATTCGTTTCGGTGGCTGGCGCCCGTACTCCTGCGAGTGGTAGTGGGAGTCATCTTCGTGGTGCACGGCTACCAGAAGCTTTTCAGTGGAATGGAAGGCTTTACACAACACGTGATCTCGCTGGGTTTCCCAGGCTTCATGGCCTGGGCGGCAGCGGGGACGGAGTTCTTCGGTGGCGTGGCGCTGATACTGGGCCTCTTCACCCGGTGGGCGGCGCTCGGCGTCGGCTGCGTGATGGTGGTTGCCATCCTCAAGGTTCACTGGGGCGAGGGGCTCACGGGCGACCATGGTTACGAATTCCCACTCATCCTGCTGTGTGTGGCGGTCAGCCTGGTCTTGATGGGTGGGGGAACGCTCTCTCTTGATCGATTCGCAATCGAGAGACGCTGAAGCAGGTTGAGCCTATCGGGGTCAGCGAAGCCGGTAGGTGATAAAGCCGCGCGTCAGATCGTAGGGGGAGACGCCCACGGTGACAGAATCGCCGGCGATGACGCGGATCCGCATCCGCTTCATGCGACCGCTCAGGCGGGCCAAAACCTCATGGCCCGTTTCGCACTTTACGCGGAAGTTCCCGCCTCCGGTTACCTCCGTGACAACACCCTGAACGGAGATCAGATCGTCCTTACTCATTCAGCCTCCATAGAAACGGTGACCGCGAACAGCTCCACCGTGCGGCGGGATATCGGCCAACCCGCTCAGCTTCCAATTATCGTACTCGAAGCTCGAATCTGTCCAGGGTAATTTCTTCCGCGGTGTCATACTCAGCGGCCAGCGCGGTCTTCGTCCGGTAATTTCAAGGGCAGGGCCGGGTCACGATTCGCTCGATGCCCAGGCTGTCGAAACCGAGAGATTGCTCGGCACCGTCAATGACCGTGGTGCCGGCGCAGGCGAGCCCCTCGCCCGGATCGACAGACTTCAACTCGGTGAACTGGAGGTCGAGTTGTCAACCGATCGGGCTGTATCCAGCCCAGGGCCTGCAGCTGGAGGGAGCCGCGGTCCTGTCCTGGTTTGACACCGTGCATGCAGGGGGGGACAATGGCGTCTGGAAGGTGTGAAGACTATGAGCGAGCCGCTGGAAGTCTGCTGCCCCTGCTGTGATGCACGCCTGAGCGTCGATCCCGAGACCGGAGCCGTGCTGTTCCACGCACAGCCGAAGATTTCCGAAAAGATCTCCCTGGAGGATGCGGTCAAGCAGGAGGAGGCCCGCCGAGGAGAGGCTGGGGCGAGGCTGCAGCAGGCATTCGATGAGCGCCATCGCCAGGAAGGCCTTCTGGAGAAGAAATTCCGCGAAGCACAAAAGCGTGCCGAGCTCGACCCCGACAAGCCGCGCTCTCCCTTCGATCTCGACTGATTCTCCTCCACGATAGTCCGTGCGCCGGAGGGGGAGGGCTGCCTTCCCGGCAGTGTGATGATTCGGCCGGGGCTTGGAACCAATCCGGAAAGGTGCTACTGTAGGTCGCTGATCGTCAACACAGAAACAGGCGCGGCCCACTTCATTCGTTGCGGGCCACGATCGGGGTGCCGCTGCCGCGCCGGTACATGTCCAGGAGGCCAGCATGGCATATGCACTTCCGAATCTTCCTTACGCCGCGGACGCTCTCGAACCGCACATCGACAAGCTAACGATGTATATCAATCACGTAAAGCATCAGGCGGCTTACGTGAGCAAGGTCAATGGGGCCCTCGAGGGCCACGCCGATCTGGCCAAGCTTGATATCGACGACCTCATGAGACAGCTGTCGAAGGTGCCCGACAGCATCCGCGGGGCAGTGCGCAACAACGGTGGCGGGCACGCCAACCACACTCTCTTCTGGCAGATTATGGGTCCGGGCAAGGGGGGAGAGCCCGGGGGTGATCTGGCGGACAGTATCAAATCCACCTTTGGCGGCTTTGCTCAGTTCCAGGAGAAGTTCGCTGCCGCCGCCGTGGGCCGCTTCGGTAGCGGATGGGCATGGCTAGTGGTGGATTCGGGCAAGGTAGCGATCACCTCGACAGCGAACCAGGACACCCCGCTGAGCGAGGGTAAGCAACCGATCCTGGGGCTCGATGTCTGGGAGCACGCCTACTATCTCAATTACCAGAACCGCCGCCCTGACTACATCAAGGCCTGGTGGAATGTGGTCAACTGGGACAAGGTTGGCGAGCTGTACGCTGCCGCCAGGCGCTGAGGGACCAGGGTTCCGAGGGGAACGTTAGTCGCGGCTGCCGCCCAGCCTGTTCCACAGCAGGCAGAGCGATCCGGCCCGCGGGAATAGGGTGAGCGTTATGAGTGAAGTCCTCTCACAGCGTTTCCTGATCTCCGTGCCCCAGCTGACCGATCCGAACTTCCACCGTAGTGTTGTCTTCATCGTCGAACATGGTGAGCACGGCGCGCTCGGGCTGGTGATCAACCGCCCTTCCACCGGGAAGCTGCGGGAACTGCTGGCCGACAACGGCGTCGATTACCAGGGGCCGGAAGACTTTCCGGTAATGATCGGTGGACCTGTGCAGCCGGCCCAGGCGCTTCTTCTGCATGGTGAAGCCGGTGTAGAGGAGGACAGCACACAGGTGGGCTCAGGTCTGAGCCTGAGCGGATCGGTGAGCGTATTGCGGAAGGTCTTCAGCCGTCCCACTCCCCGCGCCCGCCTGTACTTTGGCTACGCAGGTTGGGGGCCGGGGCAGCTCGAGGCTGAGATCGAAGCGGGCGCCTGGATAGCGGCACCGGTGGATCCAGCACTCATTTTCGATGAGCCTAGCGACAAGGTTTGGGAGCGCGCACTGCACGGGCTGGGTATAGACCCGGCCGTTCTCCTGGCTCCCGACGGATCGATTAATTGACGACTTGCTGAACTAACAGTCGTCCAAAAATCCTTCTTAGAATTGGCTCGGTGTCTCGAGAGGGCCAGCCTGGCCCTCGGTGGGCTCAGCTCAGCAAAACCACGACTCGGTCAGGCGCGGAGTTCTGCGGTTCAGGGGCACGTACGGCGCAGGAGCACGCCGGCCGGCACGCGTTCGGGCGGCCGTGTGGATGTGCCCAAAGGTGATACACGGATCTTCATCGCAGGCGGTTGCTCTCTCCACGATCGAGCCAATCTCGGCGTGTAGAGCATCCATCCGGGGATCAGGATGGGACCAGCGGTAGGTGAGTGCGGCTTCATCGAGCGGCCCGAGCCAGTCGCGGGTGTCGGGTTTCGACAGGAGGGAGGAGCCGGGCGGCACAAGGAGGCGAATCGAATACTGGATCGGATCGACCTGATCGACCATTTTCCGTTCTTCCACAAACTCGAGCAAGCTGAGGTAATCGTCGAGCGTCGACCAGGGTGTAAAAGGCAGGAGCGACGGCCGCATGGGAATGTCGGACGCCGCCAGCAGATCGAGAGCCTCGCTGATATCGGCGCGCGAGTGCCCCTTATCGAGATGGTGCAAGACTCGATCGCTGAGCGACTCGACTGCCGAGACCACGAACACGCACCCCAACTCGGTCAGCTCGGGGAACAGATCGCGGTGCCGGAGGATGTGCTCAATCTTCGTGGTGATGTCGAAAGTCAACCGTGGGTGCTCGAGGTGCATGGCTCGCACCACGTTCATGGAGTGGCGCGGGCCGTTCAGGAAGTCAGGGTCGCCGAAGGTGATGTGGCGGGCTCCGCATGAGACCATACGGCGGACATCGTCGAGCACTATCCTCTCGGGAATTACGAAGAAACGGCCTGCATAGACCGGGGGGATGGGACAGTGAAGGCAGCCGTGCAGGCAGCCACGGCTGGTCTCGGTGTATCCCACGGTACGTTCGCCTCCGTCCATCTCCAGGCGTGCGTAGCGCGTGAGCGCCGGCAGGCGATCCCGGCGTGGCCGGGGAAAGCTGAGGCGCGCCAGAACCGGATCCGACCCTGATCCCGCAGCCGGCCTGTCGTCAACCGCGGAGGGAGCGGTGCATCCTCCAGCCCGCTGCCGGTCGATCATTCTGATTCGCTCGACGAGCGCCTCCTCGTACTCGCCTCCCAGTACCGAATCGACCCCATGGCCGAGCAGGTAATCCTTGTTGAGGCTCCCGTAGAGGCCGTAGAAGCAGATGTGAGCCTCGGGAGAGATTTCTCTCACGTGCCGTGCGGCATGGACTCCGAGGCGCAGGGCGGTATGCATCGGCACCGAGATTCCAACGAACCATTTACCGGCCACGCGTTTGCGGTCAAACCGCTCGACTGCAAGATCGAGGGTCTCGGCCTCGTACCCGGCCCGTGCCAGAAAACCCATGGGCATGGCGAGCCCCATCGGCTGGTGGCCCAGCTCGTAGCACGATACGAGAAGAATGCCGGGGGGGGGTGGAGTCATGACTGCACTGAAGGCCCCGGCGCCCGTTTCTGTTTCGTCAGAGGGCGGGAGGCGTTCGCCATAGAGTTTCCGTTGGAAGCTAGCTAATGAAGTTTATCACAGTGGGGTGACAGTACTACTCGGGATGGAGATTGCAGGGGGGGGAAGGCAGAGTGTCGGAAGAGTTACCAGAGAATCCAAACCGCCCAGAAGCTTCCGGTGACTGCCGATCCGTAGCACAGCACGGCCAGAGGCTTACGGAATCGAGCCAGACCCATATCTTGCACGGTGAACAGGAAACGGTGCGCCCAGGTGTAGAGAGGCAGTGCGATCAAAACGAACAGGTAGATTCGGACCAGGGGCTGGTTGATCAGTTCGCTCATCCGGGCGTAACTTGCGATGTCCGTATCCAGCCAGCCGAGAGGCACCGCAAGACCGTTGACAAAAAGATGCACCGGCACCAGGAATGCTGAAACAAAGCCTCCGGCGCTAAACAGGGCCCACCAGATCGGTTCGATCCGGGGCACGCTCGTTCTATTAGCACTCGCCACGTTTAACCTCTGGTCCAGTACAGAAAGATTCCGCCTGAAACCACGAGCCATGCCAGGATGTTCAGTCCTGCCACGATTCTGCGATTCACAACGGTTCGACCCAATCGCACGACCTGGATCTTGGATGTGAGATCGAACCAGGTCAGGCTGTGGTACATAGCAAACAAGAACGCGACGGCGTGAAAAGCGATCCAGCCCGGCTCGTGCAGACGCTCCAGGTACTCCTGGTAGACCTCCGCTCCGGCCCGCAGCCCGCGGATTTGCAGCAAAAACAGGACCAGAAATGCGGCGACGAAGACACTGCTGAACTCCCGCACCATGAACAGGAAGTAACGGGGGTTCCTGAGCCACCAGGTGGCACGCATACGGGGCACATAAGGCCCGCGTCCGGATGGGCTCGATAGGCTCGGGTTGCTCAGGAGGAACCCTCCGTTGCGCTCTTGCCAGAGGCGCGAGGCAGGATGAATGAGCCTAGCAAGCTCTGAGCGGTAGCAACCTTCGAGCGTTGCAGCGCGGCGGCCGGATCCACGTCCTTCGGGCATACTACCGTGCATTCCCCTACGAAAGTACACTCCCAGATCCCCTCCTGAGAGGCTATGGCCGGCTGGCGCTCGTCGTTGCCCTGATCGCGGGAGTCAAGGTTATAGCGATATGCCAGCGCGGCTGCAGCCGGCCCGAGGAAGCCCGGATGGAGCCCGTAGACGGGGCAAGCCGAATAGCACAGCATGCAGTTAATACAGCCGCTAAATTGGTGGTACCGTTCCAGCTCCTCGGCCGACTGCCGGTATTCTCCCTCTGACAGAGGCTTCTCTTTTTTGCGGATGATCCACGGCTTGACGGCTTTCAGCTTGGTCATGAAGTCGGTAATATCTGTTACCAGGTCACGGATGATAGGAAAGTTAGTCAGGGGCTCAATGTGTATGGGTTCACGTTTATAGTCTCTCAGGAATATGGCGCATGAGAGCTTGGGCTGGCCGTTCACCATTACCCCGCAGCTGCCACAGACGCCCATGTGGCAAGACCAGCGAAAAGAAAGCGTGCCGTCGACACGATCCTTGATGTAGTTGAGCGCGTCCAATACCACCATGTCATCCGTGCAGGGGATTTCGTAACTCTGATCGTGTGGCTCCGAGTCCACACTTGGCCGGTAGCGTGTCACCTCGAGCTTGATCGTGCTTCGTGATGTTGAAGCCTTCACTCCGCTAACCTCCATCTTTCGCAGGGCAGGTGTGGTCTTCGCGTCAGCCACCCATGCTTAATAACTACGTTTCTCAGGTTGGAAACGCGTTATGCACACGGGTAGATCATCAAAACGCGGGCCTTCAGGTGTGTGAGTGACCAAAAAATGGTTCGGATGACGAGAATCGTCCCGTTCCTTATAATCGGTGCGTGCGTGGGATCCACGAGACTCGTGGCGCCTCAGAGCTGATTGGGCGACCGTCTCTGCCACATCGATCATGAAATCGAGTTCCAGAACGGCAGTCAGCTCTGTGTTGAAAACCTGCTCCTTGTCGATGCTCGCGAGGTGGTCAAACTTCTCCCGCAGGTCCCGCAGAACACGGCAAGTCTCCTTGAGATCGGTCTCGTTACGATAGATTCCAGCTCCGCTCTCCATCACGCGGTGCATCTCTTCCCGCAGATCGACGATACGTTCTTTGCCGCCTTTGCGCTCGAGAAACTTCTCCCTTACGCGCCGTTCTTCTTGAGCTGCCAGTTGCAGAAGGGACTCAGTGCGGGGTTGGCTTGCTTCGGCCGCGTACCGGGCAGCGGCAGCACCGGCGCGGGCTCCAAAAACCAGGCACTCAGTCAGCGAGTTGGAACCCAGGCGGTTGGCCCCATTGATGGTCACACACGCGACCTCGCCGGCAGCGTAGAGTCCCGAGAGGGGAGTGCTGCCCGACATGTCCGTGTGCACGCCTCCCATCATATAGTGAACCACAGGACGCACGGGAATGGGGTCCACCACCGGATCGAGACCCACATAGTTGCGGGTCAGCTCTCGAACGAACGGGAGCTTCTTGTTGATTGCCGCCTCACCCAGGTGTCTCAAGTCTAGATGGACGTAGTTCCCGTACGGTCCGTCGAAGGTGCGGCCTGCCTGCATTTCGTCCACGATGGCGCGCGAAATGACGTCACGCGCCGCCAACTCTTTTTTATTGGGGGCGTACTCGGACATGAAACGATCGCCCTTGGCATTCAGAAGGTAGCCCCCTTCCCCCCGCGACGCTTCGGTAATCAAAATGCCGGTTCCGGGGAGCCCGGTCGGGTGGTACTGAACGAACTCCATGTCCTTCAGCGGAACGCCAGCTCGGTAGGCCAGGGCCATTCCATCACCCGTCTTGATGGCGCCATTAGTGGTGAAGGGAAAGATGCGACCGGCTCCTCCAGTGCACAGGATCACCGTACGGGCCACAAGACATATAAACCGGCCACCGCGGATGTCCCACGCCACGACACCCCGGCAGGCACCGTCCTCCCCGAGCAGAGAGGTGACGAAGAACTCGTCGTCACGTGTTAGCTGGTCATATTTGAGGGAAGTCTGGAAGAGCGCGTGCAGCATGTGGAAGCCGGTCTTGTCGGAAGCGTACACGGTGCGCTTGACCGACATCCCTCCGAATGCACGCACGCTGACCCGCCCGTCGGGATCCCGGCTCCAGGGGCACCCCCAGTGCTCGATCTGCACGATCTCTCCTGGCGCTTCGGCCACAAAGGCTTCTACCGCATCCTGATCGGCGAGGAAATCGCTGCCCTTGACGGTGTCACGTGCGTGCAACTCCAGTGAATCATAGTCGCGAACCACAGCAGCGGATCCGCCTTCTGCGGAGACGGTGTGGCTGCGCATGGGATATACCTTGGAGACGAGCGCCACACTCAGACGGGGGGTTTCCTCGAGTGCGGCAATGGCGGCGCGGAGGCCCGCAGCTCCACCTCCCACGAGGATTATGTCGTGTTGGATTTGATCCATAGAGGGCTTACTGTTCGAAGAAGAACGCCACCTTAGCAAGATTGGTTTAGATCGTCAAGCGTCCGGACCTACTCAGGCATACGAATGACGGCTGCTGAAACGGCTGTTGGTTGAGGAGAAACTTTTGCAGTTGGAAAAGCAGAAGTGACTTTGAAAGATGGAGGCGGCGATCGGAATCGAACCGATGTATAAAGGTTTTGCAGACCTCTGCCTTACCGCTTGGCTACGCCGCCTAACCTTCCGGTCCGGGCACGGTCACGCGAACCGTCGCTCGGCCCCGTGGCGGCAGAGCAGGTTCGAACCGTAGTTCTGTGCTGGGGGCGTCCTCAAGTCCGCGCCGGAGCGAGTCTTCAAAAAATGGAGCGGGAAACGGGATTTGAACCCGCGACTCCGACCTTGGCAAGGTCGTACTCTACCACTGAGTTATTCCCGCACACGGATAGTGTACCAGAATTTCTGATACAGAGCTGGCACACAATTTAGCAAAGCGCTTCCGGAGTTGTCAAGAAAGGACGTTTACTCTCAGGTTCCAGACGAATCCGGGGCCTGGAAAGCGTCCGTGAGGTGTTCGATGCGCAGCGATCCGTCCCGCTCCGGCTCCACACCCACGACGTCGAACCGGCAGTCGAGGCCCTCGAGCTCCGGAAACTCGGCCAGAAAGAGGGCCGCGGCGCGTGCGATGCGGGTTTGTTTGCGCAACGGAACAGCCTCGAAGGGGGAGCCGGCACCGTGGGAGCGGCGCATCTTGACCTCGACGAAGGCGAGAACATCTCGTCGCCGGGCGACGAGATCGATCTCCGCTCCGCAGCGTCGGTAGCGCCGGGCTAGGATACGATAGCCGCGCGAGCAAAGGTAGGAGGCGGCGGCCTCCTCCCCCGCCTGTCCGCCACGGTCCGGGCCCGCCTGCAGGGTCAGTCTCAGGGCAGATCCTCGTCCCAGAAATCCTCGTCCTGAGGAGGAGAACGACGCCTGCCGCGGCCGCCGGGGGGGCTTCCCTGTCGGCGGATCTCCCCCAGCTGATGGCGCAGCCGGCGGCTGAACTCCTGCATGAAGACGAGCAATTGGGCTTGCTGGTGGGGCGAGAGGTGCGCGGCGACTTCTTCTTCGATCTGCTGGCGCCTGTTTTCGAAAGTGCGTCGCGCTGCCCTTGCTTCACGCAGGCGCGCCTCGATCTGGTCGTCGTCAGCGTCGGCGTGAAGGAGGCGTCTGAGATCGTACATGTCACGGTGTCTGTGATATCTCATCTCCTGGCGGGACTGTTCCATCTCATCCAGCAACGGCAGGACCGTTGCCTCCTGCTCGGGGCTCATCTGAAGTTCTCGCTTCAGCCTCGACAGCATCACCAGCTGGAACGTTTCACGAAGTTCCTCGGCTGCTTCGGAATTTGGCTTGCTGGGGCGCGGTCCGGGTGCCGCCATGGCCATCGGGGTGCCCGCACCCAGAACCCCCAGCACGGCGACCCCGAAAAGAGCGATCAATCGATTACGAAACTTCATCGTCATTCCTCCTGTGCGGAAGACCGCTCGTGTCGATCTCCTGCTCGAGCCAGGTCCATAGACGTTGGACCTGTTTGGGGCTCAGGTGGTTGAACTCTTCATACAGATCGGCGAGGGGATCCTCAACCGAGAAGGCGGCCGGCAGAATCTCGTCCGTGAGCTCTGATGCCTGAAGGACGTCAGCCAGTATCTCGTCCGTCTCGAAGATGGGCGGTTCCTGGGGACGATCGAGAAGGGCGAGCGCCACGACAAGAACCACCGCTGCCGCAGCGAGCGCCCGGCACCAGAGTTCCCCGGCCCTTGCCGCGACTGCGAGAGACTCCACAGGTGCACCGGCCTCGTCATGAGCGTCGATTCGCCGACGCACACGCGACGCGAACGACTGCCAGTAGGTGGGCCCGGGATCGCGTGTTTCGTCGTGGGCGATCTCTTCCCACAGATCGCGTGCCTGCCGGGATTCGGTACGGCAGGCGGGGCACTTTTCCAGGTGCTCGTTCAACTTGCGGTTGCGGCGCGCGGAGAGGCTGTCCGTGAGAGCGAGCAGGATCCAGCGCCTGGTGCTCGTACACTTCATCGGCGGTCTCCCAGCTGGCGCCGCAGGCGGCGCAGGGCGTGGAACAAGTTGGCCTTAACGGTACCGATGGTGCATCCCATCAGACGGGCCACCTCGGCGTGCGTCATTTCTTCATAGATCTTCAGCACCAGCGTTCGCCTCTGCTTTTCAGGTAGCTCACAGACGGTGGCCCGGAGAAGCCGGCTGCGAAGAGGGTCCAGATCCCCGCCGGGCTGACCGGGCGCGGTTCCTGTCGCGGCGTCGGAAGGCAAGGTGTCGGGATCGAGCGATACCAAAGGGAATCGGCGTTTCCGGCGGGCTCTGGAGCGCACCAGGTTGAGCGCAATCTGGCGCAACCAGGTGCCGAAACGGCTTTCGCCGCGAAAGCGATCCATCGAGCGGTAGGCGCGCACGAAGGCCTCCTGGGCGATGTCGTCGGCCTCGTCGTGGCTTCCGGTGAGACGTCGGCAGAATGCGTAGACGCCCCGCTGATGCCGGCGCACCAGGTGCTCGAAAGCCTCGCTGTCCCCGGCCTGAGCCCGGGCCACCCAATATTCATCATTTTCATTCATCCTCGCCGGGTCGGTCATGAGGCCGGCCCCATACTGATGAGACGTCCGGGAGGCCCCGGAGGTTGAATGCGCTTTTTGAGAGTCAGGGGATTTCTCAGGAGCGCTTGACACGGCAACCGTCGGGGATGTCCTCGATCACCACTCCCCGCGCGGCCAGCTCATCGCGGAGGGCATCCGCGCGGGAAAAATCCCGCCGTCCGCGGGCTTCCAGGCGTTCGCGCACCTTGCTGCGGAGATTCACATCCAGTCCGTCCATCGAGTACTGGATGACCAGTGTACGCTCGCCGATCTGCACAGACTCCTCCCGGCTTTCCTCGAGGCAAAGGTAGCCCAGCACGCACTGGGCAGGGCGCAGAAAATCCAGGATCTGCGTGCGGTTCGTTTCACCGCCCCGGTCGGCGTCAAACGCGGAGTTGACCTCCCGCACAAGGTCAAAAAAAGCCCCCAGTGCCGTGGGAACGTTGAGATCGTCCTCCAGGCCGGCGCGGAAGGCAGAGGCGGCACGCTTGACCGCATCCGCGAGTCCAGCGTCCGAGCCCGGCGCGAGGGTCTGGCGGTGCACGCGCAGGACGAAGTCGTCGAGCCGGGTGAGCGCTGCCGCCGATTGCTCCAGGCCGGCGATCGTGAAGTTGAGGGGCTTGCGGTAGTGGGCGGAGAGAAGCAAGTGGCGGATGGCACGCGGAGCATGGCCCTTTTTCAGCAAATCGCGCAGGGTGTAAAAGTTGCCCTTTGACTTGGACATCTTTTCGCCCTCCACGATCAGGTGGGCGCAGTGCAGCCAGTAGTTCACGAAAGGCCGTCCCGTTGCCGCCTCGCTCTGGGCGATTTCGTTCTCATGGTGGGGGAATATGTTGTCCACTGCGCCCGTGTGGATGTCGAATTGCTCGCCGAGATGCTTCATGCTCATGGCGGAGCACTCCAGATGCCAGCCCGGCCGGCCCTGACCAAACGGGCTGTCCCAGAAGGGTTCTCCGGGTTTGCGGAGTTTCCAGAGCACAAAATCCCGGGCGTTCTCCTTCTCATATTCATCGCTGTCGATGCGCGAGACCGCAGAATCCTCGGTGGGCTGGGCCCCCGACAACTTTCCGTAGCCGGGGAACGAGCTGATGCGGAAATAGATCGATCCCTGAGCCTCGTACGTATGCCCCTTCTCCTGCAGGCGGCGCACCAGATCGAGCATCTCGGGAATATGCTCGGTGGCACGCGGGTACATTTCCGCGCGCTCGATGCCAAGTGTGTCGAGATCTTCAAAGAATGTCGTGATGAAGGGAGCCGTGTACTCTTCCAGGCTCACTTTCTGCTCGAGAGCGTTCTGGATGGTCTTGTCGTCCACGTCCGTCAGGTTCATGATCTGGTTGACGCGAAATCCGCTGAATTTCAGCGTGCGCCGGAGCAGGTCTTCCCAGACATAGGCGCGGAAGTTTCCGATGTGGGCGAAATCGTAGACGGTGGGCCCGCACGTGTAGAGCCTCACCTCGCCCTTATGCAGAGGACGAAACTCCTCTTTCTTTCGGCTCAGTGTGTTGAAAAAAGCTAGCATGAGCGCGGGCGCGGGACAGTCAGCGCTCGAGCGGGGGAGCGGGCGCCCGGCCCACAAAGTCTAGCCCTGCAACAAGATCAAGTCAAACAGGGTGGGTACGGAAACAGGTGCCGCCGGGGGGGCGTCAGCCGCCGGCCTGGGACAACAGCGACCGAACGTCGGGCTGGTCGGGGTCAGCCTCAAGCGACTGCTCCAGAAGTTGGCGTGCCTCTTCGGGTCGACCGCTCTGCAGCTGGGCCAGCCCCAGGGCGTTCAAGATGGACGAATCGCGGGGGAATCTCTCCCGGGCGCGCTCCAGAAGCTCGATGGCACGCGGCAGCCGGCCGCGACTCGCTTCCAGCGCGCCCAGGGTGGTCAGGAGCCCGTGATCGTCCGGGGTGACCCGAAGACCTCGCTCGAGGGCCGCGACGGCCTGCTCCAACTGCCCCTGGGCGACCAGACATTTCGCCAGGTTGGCGAGCGCCGGTGCGCTATCCGGACTCTCCTCCAGCGCCGCAAGGATATGGGGCCGTGCTTCCTCGCATCGTCCAGCGCTGACCAGAAGGCCTGCAAGGTAGTTGAGGTGAAACACCGAGCGTGGGGCGATCTCCAGGGCCTTATACAGGCGGCGAGTGAGATCTTCACGGCCGTCGGGCGATGACTCGAGCGTGAACAATGCGTCGATGGCCTCGGTGCGCAATGGCTGGGCGTCGAGCGCCCTCCGGAAGTATGCGGCCGCTTCCTGCGGACGGCCCGCCTGTGCCGCCAGCACGCCGCGGGCTGCGTGCGCCGAGGATGCGTCGCTGAAACCTCCGAGAAAATTCTCGAGAGTCGCTTCGTGTCCAGCCGCGGCGGCGACCTCGGCAATCCCCGGTACCCACTCCGGTGGAAGTGATGGAAGGGCAAGAAGGCGTTCTGCGGCCTCCCACGCTGCGGCGGAGTTGCCGCCCTGGAATTCGCTCTCCATCCACTTGTAAAGGCCCGGCGCGTGCCGGGGAAAACGCTCGGCGACCGAACGGTACTCACGTGCCGCCTGCTCCCACTCTTCCCGTTCGGCATAAACAGTGCCGAGGTTCATGTGTGCGGTCAGAAACTCGTTACGGAGATCGCCCTGTGCGGTTGAGGGTGGATTCTTTCCCAGCGCACCCGCTGCCTCGATCGGGCCCGAAAAGCCGCCCACGTATCCAAGCGCCCGCAGGCGCGCGAGAGCCTCGGTTCGTTCCCCCTGCGGGAGTGTTGTGGTGGCCGGGGTTTCGGAACCGAACGGAACCTCGAGGTCCGCCACCGACCGGAGGGGGTTTTGACGGACAAGAGAGGGTTCCAGTGCTTCCAGGAGCGCTCGTCCGGGCAGACCCTCCGGTACCGGAATTCCACACAGGTACAGGAGGGTCGGGAAGAGATCGTAGATCGACACCGAGCCCAGATCGGCCTTCCGTACACCCGGTCCGGCAAGGATGAATATGCCGTGGAGCCGGTGCCAATCGGCGGCGCCCCCCTCGAACTCGTCCGCCGGTCGAAGAGGACGCGCCTCGCCGCTCAGGAAGCCGTGGTCCGAGACCACCAGGACGACAGGTTCCCGTCCCGGCGAACCCGGGTTGCGGCCCGCGATCAACTCTCCGAGAAGCTTATCCTGGTACCGGTAAAACTCTTCCACCGTCTTGCCGAAGCGGGCCACCTCGTCGGGTGGAACCTCCATGCGGACCGGGGAGGCGTAATGCATGAAGCGGTGCGAAACCTCGTCGATTCCCTGGTAGTACACAGCCAGGAGGTCCGGCTGCAGCACCTCGCGGGCCCAGAGCGCCAGCGCGTGGTACGTGCGGGTGGAGGCCAGGATCTGGCGCAGGTGCTCCAACCGGTCCTCGAACTCCTGGCCTGGCTTGAGCGCCGGCCGTGCTTCGAGATCGGTCACGTCGGCATCCGTCAGGCGCGCGAAGCGTCTTAGATCATTCCACGGAACATCGCCCCCGGAAATGATGCGCTTGCGAACCTCGCGCCAGGCGGGAGCCGGAAACACTTTGTGGGAAGAGCTACCGGCATCGTCCAGAGCGAACAGGGAATAGGAGACCTGATCGCTCACCATGAGACCGGCCACCGGTTCAGCGGGCCAGGTCGCCCACCAACCGATCCAGGCACCGTGCAGGCCGTAACCGGTGAGAACGTTCCAGAGCGCCGGCCGGCGGCGCGCGCCGCTGCTGATCGGAGTCCGATCCTGGATCGCCGGGTCGTAGACCGTGAAGTCAACGATGCCGTGGCGGTCGGGGCTCACGCCGGTGACCATGGAGGTCCACAGAAGGGGGGACAGCAACGGCCGCGCCGAGCGCAGTTGGGCGCGGGCGCCACGACTTATGAGGTCCGCCAGGGCCGGGAGTTTGCCGGCAGCCAGGAGCGGTTTCATGAACAGCCAGTCGGCACCGTCGAGGCCGATGAAGATGATGGGTGTATCAACCAGCCGGCTGCTCTGTCCACCGGCTGCAGCGACTCCGAGCTTCAGGTCAACCACTCTGGATCCGGGCAGGGGAGCAGCGGAAGACCGCAGGCGCTCCAGAACGGTGCGCCGGACGACCCCCGTGTAGAGCAGGCTGCCGCCGTCAGCAGCGATCGTCTCCTTCAGGACTGCGGTGAGAGCGTCCTTCCAGCGTTTCCCGGGGGCGCCGAGTCCGAGATTCTCCGAGACATGTTGAAGGGTCTCCGGATCGACAAGGACCTCGAGCCGGTAGCTGATGGCCAGGCGCGATCCCTCCGGCGTGTCGAGGCGGGCCTCACCTTCGAGGCTCAACGCACCCGGTCCTTCGAGCTCTGGTCTCGAGGCAAAGAGGCGCAGATGCCAGCCCGGAGGTAACACTTTGCCGTCGGGCAGCACGCCAATATTTCCGGGCGGAACGCGCGTGACGCCCACCGCGAGGCCGGCGATGATAAGTGCTGCGAAGGCGATTAGAAAGATCCATATTCGCCCTGCAGTGCCGGGTCGCACGGTCCCTATTCCTGAACCTTGAAAAGAACTTCCCTGAACGTGGAGGTGTTCGAGATCATGTCCTGAGCTTCGATCCGCACCAGGTAGAAACCCGACGGGAAGGTGGACAAGGGTACCTCGTAGGCGTGAACCTGCGAAGTCAGGCCGCGCAAGATGATGGCTTCGGAGACCGGCTCGAATTTCTCGTCCTCCAGCTTATAGAAGCGGTACGAGATGTTCAGAGAGGGTAACTCGGTGACCGGGTCCATGAGCGCGTTGTAAACTTGGAAATAGAATGCGGCGTTCGAGTTCTTCTTGAACTCGGGATCGAGCTTGGGCACCAGCCTCCACCGGCCCAGAACGTAGGGAGTGCGGCCGGGCTCACTGCCCTCCGGAGCCGGCTCCAGATGTTCAGACAGGATGACGCTCGACATCTGCAACTTTGAGCCGTGGAAATCCGGTACTTCCAGGTTGGTGACGTGCGTGGCGACGGAGCCGCTGACGCGGTCCTCGAGAGCGAAGCTGGCCTTGTAGAGACCGGGCTTCAGTGCCAGCCTCGCCTGCCACACGAGGGTTTGGTTGTAGAGGGCGCTGGCATTGTGCGGAGAGGCCGCGAAATGGCCGGGTGAGGTCAGGGTGAACGTATCCAGGTCATCCTCCTCGTTCGTGATGCGCGTCGTGATCATGACATCGGGTGCGTCGGCTCCATGACTCCTCCGCCGGAAACGCAGTGCAGAGGATCGGGTTCCGATGCTCAGGGTCAGGAACATGCGCTCTTGTGTGGCCTTGAAATAGTCAACGCGTACATGGAGCGGTACTTTTCCAAAGAATGTACGCGTGACGATCTGCTCGTTGAGCACCTCATAGTTCGGCATCTGTAATTTCGTGAGATCTCCCAGCAAGGACAGATCGCTGGAACCGCTGTACACACCTCGCGAGCGCAGCAGTGGATCCAGAGTGCCGGCTCTCCCCCGGTACTGCGAGCTGAGCGGATTATTCTGGGGATCCGGTCCGAAAAGCCAGGCCTCCCTGCCGATGTTCGGCTGGTGCGGAGCCAGGCCCCGGTTCACATCGGCGACCTCGGTCGGGCGGACGGTCATGATGAAGTCGCCGGACGTGTCCCGGGCAAAGGCGATGATGATCTGTGGATCGAGATCCTCCCGGAAGCGGTTGCGGTAGGTCCACAGGATGGTGCCCCTGTGGCCCCTCGCCATGGTGTCGGAGATGATGTCGTCCGGTGGACCGAGAAGAACATACATTTTACCCCGGTCGGTCCTCCAGCCAGGATAAGGACTGTCCTGGAAGAGGTGCTTGGTCTGGGCCACGCGGCGGAAAAACTGTGCCCGGAATTCATTGAACAGTGTCTCGGGAGTCGGATCCCGGCGCCGCCAGAAGCGCTCGATGAACAGGGTGCGTTGCTCCTCGGTCCTCAGCTTCTTGTACGCCTTGTCCTCGTTCCGGGTGATGATGTAGCGCACCGGGCCGGACCTCCAGCGCTTGTCGGGACGCTCCACCCAGCCCGCGGCTTCTTGCTTCCGCTTCTTTTTGGTGTCTTTACCGTCTTGTTCGGCGATCCCCTGCACCTGCGAGTCGCTTCTGGAATCGGACTCCTTGAATGACGCTCTCTGGGTCTCTGAGGCAAGCACGTGCCGGCCTGCCAGCGCGCAGAGAAAAGCACAGAGCAGCATAACGGTACCAAGCTGTGAATGAGTTGACCGGCTCATCGGATCTCGAATATCAGCTCCTCTTCTGCCTGGCTGCCGCCGGATGGATCACGTACGGTGAGCGATACGGCATACTCTCCGGGAGGCCAGCTGCTCAGTTGAAAGGTCTGCCCCTGGACCAGGCGCCGCGCGCCGTGCACACGCAGGGGGGCTCCCACTTGGAAGCGCTTGCCGTCGAGGAGAAGCTGGAAGCGGTACTCGATCTCGTACTCGACCTCTTCCTCCGCAGGTGCTCCAGGCCCTTCATAGATCTGATAATACAACCCGAGCTGTTCGCTGGCATCGAATACTGCCCGGCAGCGCGGCACGACGCGCAGGTTCCCGATGATGAACGGTTTGTGGCGCGGCGCGGATGTTGAGGGGGCGATCTCCTCGATCTCCTCGACGAGGGTCATGCTGCTGAGCGTCAGCCCTTCGCGTGCCAGATCGAGTACCACGAAATCGTGCTGGTACGAGCCACGCAGTCGTTCACGTCCGTCCACTAAAGCAAAGTAAGCGCGATAAGGGCCGGGTTCGAGCGTTCGCATCGCCTGGAACCTGAGCGGTCGCGAAGAGCCGGTCTCCGGAAATGGCTTCTGCACGGTCATCTGTCCCAGATCGAAACGCTTCGAACCTCCCTGCTGCGCCACGTGGCCGAGTGCGCGAACCTTGGCCGGTCTGAAGCCGGCCTCCTCTCGCAGAAAAGTCGGATCCACCTCGAACGTCAGGGCGACCAGAGTCAATGCGTCTTCGCTCAGGTAATGGGAAGTACAGGCGCGGAACGGCGGACCGAGTGTGCTCCAGCTCACGCTAACTCGTGGAGCGGACAGGGGCATGGGGACCGCCTGCAGGCGGCTCAGCTCCATGCGCGCCTCCAGGCCGCTCGAGGGACGCGGCACGGCAAAGTCGGTTGTCGTGCGGGGAAGCGATGCAGGACTTGAGAGCCTCACGAGCTGTGACTCGGCAAATGCGTCGGGGGCCAGCCTGTACTCACCGTCCGCCCCCTGGTCGAAGCGCACGACCACGAAGGGCCCCAATTCGGGCTGAGGGGGATGCCGGTAAGCCCAGCTGGTCTGGCCGCGGCGGTGAGCCTGGACCGGTGAGGCGGCAATTTCGTCCGGGGGGCCGAGCAGTACGTAGATTTTGCCGCGATCGGTCTTCCAGCCCGGCTTGGTAGTCTCTGTGAAGAGCCGGTTCGCGGACAGAACCCGGTGCTGGAATTCCTCGCGGAACTCGTTCTGGGGGGTCAGGGGATCGGGGTCCCGTCGATCCCAGAACTGCTCGACGAAAGCACGGATCTCGTCCTCGGAGTCCAGCTTGCGGAACGCGCGCTCTTCCTCCGAGGTCAGCAGGTATCGAACCGGGCCCTCGCTCCAGCTGGCGTCAGGTTTCCCCTCTGGGGAGGCACCGGAGACGGTCAGAAGGAGCAATAGGACCGCGGGGAGTGATTCCATTCAACGAAGCTTGAAGAGGATCTCTTCGGTCACCGATGTCTGGGTGACAGCGTCCTGAACATCGATGCGAACCTTGAAGTCGCCGGCCGGCCACCCGTTCAGTGGCAGCTCGTACAGTGCCACCTGGCTCTCCTGCTCGGGAAGCGTCTGGGGCGGGGCTGCTTGCTGGAACATATCATTCATCTTTCGAAAGAACGTATAGGTGATCCCGAGCTTGGGTCGGCCCGTTTCCGGGTCAGCAGCGGCGTTGTAGATCTGGTAATAGAGGCGCAGGGGGTCCTGTCGCGGAAAACTCTTCTCGACGTGCGGCACAACCTTGAAGCTGCCCCATATAAAGGGTTGCTTGACGGTGGGATTGGTGTCGGTGGCTCTCTCCAGCGCCGCGGCCAGGGTCACACTGCTGAGCTCGAGCGCCCCGGCCGCAAATGCGGGGACGACAATTATCTGGGTGCGACCTCCCACAAGCTCCTTATTCGGGGACCAGGCGCCGGTCGACAGCCGGTAGCGGCCGGGTGGTAGGGCGTATCCGGTCTGGTAGATCTTCAGGCCGGAAGTGTTGGCGGTGAAGCTGTCCGCGAAATCCTGGGCTTCGGTGAACTCGTAGCGCAGGGCCTCGGCGTTCATGGCGCTGAGCCGCGCGAAGGGTTGAATGGCGCCGCCACCCGTACTTTCGAGCTGGTCCGGATGGAAGGCGATGCTGATGGAAACGTAGGTCTTATCTCCTTCCGCCTTGTGAAATTCGACGAGGCTATCAAATTCCAGATCCACGAACGGTTCACTGTCGCCGCTCTCGAGGGTCTTCAGCACTCCGACGATCGAGAACGGTTCCTCGGCCGCTGCGGACTGAGAGCTCGTGGGCATCGGCGCGGTCGATGGGGCCGTCTGGGGATCAGGCGCTCCGAGGACCGGGCTGAAAGCCAGGGCAAGCAACCACACGGGCAGGTTGATTTGAGCGGCAAAGCGGGTGGAACACTTCATGACAGAACACTCTCCTTTGAGGGTGGATTGGAAGTGGCGCCTCGAGCCGGTTCGACTGCCGACGTCAGAAGTAGAATTCTAGACCGAACTGGAAGCGACGGCCAAACTCACGCGTGGCGGGCTGGCCCGGGTCGAAGATCTCCAGGCCGTTGGGGGCGGCGCGGTTGACGCTGAAGATTCTCAGATCGTCAGTGTTGAGCAGGTCGAAGACGTCGAAGCTGGCGGTTGCCCTCACCCGGCCACCGATCGTGAACGATTTCTTGAGGTTGAAGTCAAACGTCCAATAATCCCGGTTCCGTTGGTCGTTTCGCTGCGCGGTGGGAAAGACGGTCCGGAAGGTGGCGTTGCCAAGGTCGTCAACGACGAAGTCGCGGTTGATGACCGAGAACGGCAGGCCGGATGCGTAGGTGATGGCTCCGCCGACGCTGAATTCTTTTGGAAGGTGCGCCACGGCAAAGAACTTGAAGATGTGGCGCTGGTCGTAGTTGAGGAATCCGTCTTCGAGGTCCACCTGGGAAGGGTCGTCCCCGAGCAGCGACAGGAAAGCCTCGGCGTTGCCCTCCGCCTCGGACCACGTATAAGAGGCCTCGAAGAGCCAGTTGCGGTGCAGGCGCTTGCTCAGGACGATTTCAAGGCCCCGGTACTCAGACTCATTAAAGTTACTGAGGTAGAAGATCTGGTTGAAATTGGGGTTGATCACTTCGAGGTCAGGCTGGCCGTCGGGGGTGCAGGTGATGGTGATGGCATTGAAGCCATCGACGCAGTCATCGAAGAGGCCATCGCCTGAGAAAACATCACTCGTCGCGTCTCCTCCCCGTCTGTCGACCGGCGTGTGGTTGACATCGATGTCCTGGAGCTGCTGCTTGCCCTTGCGTTGTGTGTAGACCACTTTCACGGCCAGCTCCGGCGCCAGCTCGCGCTCGAACCCGATGGTCCATTCGTCCGTGTAGGGCGTGCGCAGATCCCGGTCGACCTGGTACATCGTGAAAGCGCCTTCAGTGACGTCGCGCAGGATTTGCACCGTCTCGTCCCGCTGGAGGAACGTGTACGATTGGGTGTCGGCGCGCTGCTCGCGCACCACAGTGTTCAGGAAGAGCTCTCCGTAGAGCCGACCCCAGGTTCCGTAAAGCTTCGTCTTGCCGTCCGCGAAAGGATCGTAGGAGATGCTGAAGCGCGGGGCAACGTTCGTGTTCCCGATGGAAATATCCTCGGGATCAATGTCCGTGCCTTCGCGCACTCCCCCGGCCACGCTAGCGGAGCAGACGATCCCGGAGCCGGACATGTCACCCGGGGAGGCACCCCAGTTGGAGGTGCGGCTGCAGTCGAAATTATTTCGGCTGAAGATGCTCTTCAAAATGGCGGAGTCGGAATTACCTGGAATAGAAAGATCGGCACTGCCACCGGGTTCGGTCTGGCCGTTGCAGGTGCCGTCACCGTCTAGATCGCAGTAGAAAGTGTCGGTCAAGGGGTTGATTTCGAAGTTCA